>CAZSLS010000179.1:0-14636 GCA_964607575.1 uncultured Planctomycetaceae bacterium
GGCAGTTCGACCTCGCATATCTCGGCGTAGCTCTTGAGCATGTCCTGGCAGAGAGCGCGCGCCGCGTCGAGAAAAACGCCCGCAAACAGAATCGAGTAACTCATCGTCGTACCGAGCAGTTCCGTGGGATTCACCAACGAAGCCACCGTATGTCGCGTCGAATGACCGGCCTCGACGTGCCGCTCGTAGTAATGGATGAGACCGATAGCCATCGTCAGAAGATGAAAGACCACGCTGATATGCCCGCGCAGAACGGGCAGATTCTCATCGACCTCCTCGGTCTGCGTGTCGGATACCCACGTATCGTACAACGATTGGAGATTGTGAAGGCGATGGCAGAGGTAGCGGAGTTTCTCCTCACTGATGGCATTGGGTACGAATGAAGCATACTGCTCGGGTTTGGCGCGGCTGGCGGCACGGACGTCCTGACACTCCGATGCAACGTTCAGAAACGCCGTCGCCAGGAACGTGACGGTTTGGCTTACATTCGCCTCCGTGTGCGCCGGACGATCGCGAGACAGAACTCCCGGAGGCAGGTCCACGTAATTGGGAGAATCCAAAACCGCCGGCGGACCGATCGCCACCGACAGTTCGCCAGCCTGGGCAAGCATCGCCATCCCGGAACGCACAATCACGCCGTTACTGAACACCAAAGCCTCTTTGGTAGCGCCCGCAAAATCCTTGTCGATCGGTAGCAGTCGGTACGACGGGAGCACGCTCAGGATATGGTGCATCTCGTAACTGATGTCGGCAAATCCCTTTATGGTGGCAACCAACAGTCGATAGACGTGCCATCTGCTGTTCTTGTGCGCACCGTACCGGTCGAGAAGTTCCACGAGTTGTGTCGCTTGACTGAGTATCCTGGCGATCAACTGACGGTTAATCTGATCGGCCGGCGAGTCGCTGGCTTCCAGGGCCTTCATCACGCTCAGCAGGTTGGCGGAGCGGTGGGCAACCAGTTGCACGAACTCATCGCCACCGACCTCTTCAGCATCGGAAGATTCATCCACAGTACGTTCACTCATTGAGGCGTTATGTTCCTAAATCAAGTATCGGCATTAACTCAGTGGTTGCAGGAGTGACTTCCTGATAGAAGCCTATCGGCAAGGCCGGAGGAAAATCCGCACTATTTGTAGTCACCGCCGGCGTTGCTGGCTTTACACGATGCCTGCCACTTGAGCAACTGCTCTGACATCGCCTTGACAATATCGGGATGCTCGGCGGCGATATTCTTGCTCTCGCCGGGATCTTCGATCAGGTCGTACAGTTCGAAATCACCGCCTGGCGAGGCGGGGGGTTTGGGGGTGTCGGCTTTCTTCCCCTTCTTCTTTCTCCTGCTCCCGCCACCTGACCTGCCGTAGATCTTGTAGCGATTGTCGATAAGCGCCATTTTTCCGCTCGATTGGAATCCGATCGGGCGCGGGCGCCGCGTCATCTTACCTTCTATCAGCGGAAGGAGGCTCACACCGTCTATGGGCGCCGGCTGACCTTTCATCTTGAAACCGAGCACATCCATGACTGTCGGGAAGTAGTCCGACGTGCTGCACGGTATCTTGACGACGCGGGGTTTGGTGACTTTTCCCGGCCAGACCAGCAGACCCGGAACGCGAATACCGCCTTCGTAGAGGCTCCGCTTTCGACCTCGCAACCGGCCGGCAGAACCGTTCGAACCGGTGAACCTCCCGCCCTCCGGACCATTGTCGCTGGAAAACCAGAGCATCGTATTGTCGGAGACCCCGAGTTTCTCGAGTTCCCCGCGAAGCCGACCGACCTGGTCGTCCATCGCCGTTATGCATCCGAGATAATCCACGCCCTTATTGCCGTTGTACATCTCGCGATACTTACCGCCGGCCACCACGGGCAGGTGAGGAGTGTGGAACCATATCACCGCCAGGAACGGTTTGCCCGCCTTGGCGGCGCCGCGGATGAACGGTATCGCCCGGTCCATAATCACGCGTGAATCGTCGCCTTCGAGGTTCTCAGTAACGCGGTGTTCGGGTCCGTCCCAGTAATACGTACCGTACGGCTTGTCGCTGCCCGGCTGCTTCATCGGGTCCCAGGTGGGCACCTTGGCCTCGGTGGCGAAACATACGTCAAAACCGTTCTTCCACGGAGGCGAGTAATGCTTAACGCCGCGCGTACCGCCGCGGTTGGAGTCTTTGGTCTTCCGCGTCATCGTACCGAGATGCCACTTGCCGAAGTGACCGGTGGCGTACCCTTGAGTCTTGAGCGCCTCGGCCAGCGTGACCTCTTCGGGTTTCATGTGCCCGACGTTGGCGAAATAGATCCCGTATCGATACGGATGGCGGCCGGTAATGCAACTGCCCCGCGTCGGGCTGCAGACCGGAGCGCCGGAGTACCACCGATCGAACCTGATACCCTCCCCCGCCATCGCGTCCAGGGCGGGCGTCTTGAGTTCCTTCCGCCCGTTATAGCCCGTATCGCCCCAGCCCTGATCGTCAGTCATGCAGAGGATGACGTTGGGCTTGGACTTGCTGTCCGCATCCTTACCAATCATCGCGCCCGGGGTCGCCAGAGCGACCGCACCAAGGCTCATCGATTTTAAAAATTCTCGTCGTTTCATTTTTGTCTCTTTTTTCTTTTCTTCCTTCCCCCCGGGGACTTATCCCACGAGTTGGGCTTTCGTGGATCGTATTTTGGGCGAGCGTCTTTTTCGGGCATGGCGTCGATGACGGCCTGGAATTTCTTTCTCGCCGCCAGATGCACCACATCGGTGCTGTCGAGCAGATTCCTCTCCTCCAGCGGATCGGCCTTCAGGTCGTGCAAGCGAATTATGCTCCGATCCGAACCGACCCAGACCTTGAACTGTTTGTCGCGAATGACGCGCGTGGCGAAGTCAACTTTGCCCCGAACGCCCTTCTTGTCCATCGCCGCCGCCCCATGCCCCAGCGCCATGATCCACTGGCGGGAGGAGTCTTTGGCCTTTCCGAGCATCACCTTCGCTATCGACTTACCGTCCACCGGGAACTTCTCGGGCAGTTTCGCGCCGCCGAGTTCGGCGAAGGTCGGCAGCATGTCGGTGAAGTCCGTCAGCGCATCGGTGACAACGCCCTTGCCCACCAGACCGGGGCAGTTAACAATGAATGGATTGCAGCAGCCCGCTTCGGTTTCCTTGCCCTTCCCGCCGCGGACGTTCCGCCCGTTGAGCACCCCCCTCTGCCTCCCGCCCGATCCGTTGTCGGTGGTGAAAATCACGATCGTCCGCTCGCGAATCTTCAGATCGTCGATAGCCCTGACCAACCGCCCGACGAGCTTGTCGGTATAGCGGACCATGGCCTTGTGTTTGTCGGCGGCGTTCGGCTCGGCGGGCGTATTGGTCAGCGGACCGTGCGTCAGCACCATCGGGAAGTAGAGCATCATCGGCTTGTCTTTATGCTTCTTCATGAATTCGATGAGGAAGTCAGTGTAGACGTCGGGCCCGAACTTGCCCTTGTACGTCTTCGAGCCCTGTCGCGTGTTTATGTACGCGTCGGCGTAACGTTTTCCGCTTGCTGGAACGCCTGTCTCGTAACCGGTCCACATGCACCACTGGTCGAAACCGTGCTTGTCCATCGCATCGGGAACGAGACGGAAATCGTTGATCTGCCACTTGCCCGCGGCCGCCGTCGCATAACCGGCGCCCCGGAGCAGGCGGGCGAACGTCGTGTGGTGTTTCCAGTCGAAGTAGCCCACGCCCCAGCGAGGCACGTCCCAGTGGTTTACCCAGCCGGTCCGCCAGGGATACTGCCCCGTCAGCAGCGTCACGCGCGTGGGCGTACACTGGGGCATGGAATAGGCGTTGGTGAATCGCGTCCCGCCGGCCGCCAGCGCATCGATGTTCGGCGTCTCGATCCCGCCGGCCCCGCAGCACCTGATCCACTCCTTACCGAGATCGTCGACCATGATGAACAGGATGTTGGGCTTGAGACGCCCCTTCGGCGCATCGGCGCCGCGAGCGAGGTTCGGTAAGGCGCCCGCCGAGACGCCAAGACCAACAAGCTTAATGAAATCTCGTCTGTTCAGGTTGACGACCATACAAATCGTTCTCACCCCCGGGGTCGGTAAACAAGCAGTTTCGCAATCTTAGCGACCTTGCCGGCCCGTGCCAAGGTACAAACGTTTTTCGCTCCGGCGAATTGCACTCACCTGCCCGATCGCCCTGAACGCATTGACCGCGGCGCGCTGGCGACTATATTAGGCTGCGTGAACGAATGGGACGATGACAACCTGACCGACGAAGGTCCGCTGGAATGCGATCTGGAAGAACTCGGCGGCGACGACGGGCATGAGACCGCTCCATGCCCCAATTGCGGGACCGAGATCTACGACGATTCGCCGCGGTGTCCGGTCTGCGGAGAGTATATCGTCGCCACCGTGGGGGCTGCGCATCCCCTGACATGGTGGTGGATGCTCATCGCCGCGGTGGCGTTGTTCGCATTCGTCTGCTACATTCTGACTTGACCGCGCCCCTCAGACCAAGGATATCAAATGGATAATCAGGAAGTCGCCTCGTTCTGGGACGAAAACGCTCCGGACTGGATAGAAGCCGTCCGAGCCGGATGGGACGTCTATCGCGAGTTAGTCAACAACCCCGCGTTCTTCGAAATCCTCGGCGACATTGCCGGTATGAAGGTTCTCGATGTCGGCTGCGGTGAGGGATACAACACCCGGAAGTTCGCCGATCTCGGAGCCGGCGTGGTGGGTACAGATGTCAGCCGCCTGATGATAGCGGCCGCCCGAGATCACGAAACCGACGAGCCGCGCGGTATCGAATATCACCAGGCGCCGGCGGGCGACATGGGCATGCTGGCCGACGAATCGTTCGACGCGGTGCTCAGCACGATGACATTGATGGACCTCGGCGACTACGCCGAATCGATTCGCGAGATCGCCCGCGTGCTGAAACCCGGCGGCCTCCTGCAGTTCTCGGTATCGCACCCCTGTACGATGACGCGGATGTGGCGGTGGATGTACGACGATCGCGACGACAAGACCGGCGTGGTGGTCGGCGATTACTTCAGCCTCGCCCCCTCCAGTCCCGGCAGCGATATCGACGAATGGTACTTCGGCGGCGCTCCGCGCGACGTGCGCGAAACTACCCGCCCGTTCCGCATCCCTCGCTTCTTCCGAACGCTCAGCGAGTACTTCAACACGCTGACCGACGCGGGATTCAGCGTCGAAAAACTCGCTGAACCACATGCATCGCAACAAGCGGTCGCCAAACACCCCAACATCGCCGACACGCGGATAATCCCCTACTTCCTGATCTTCAGATGCGCCAAAGCATAATCGCCCGACGCCAATGCACGAGAGTTTCCGCTTGTTACGGTGGAGACGGACCTCCATAAACAACGAGACGTCGTTATAAAGAAGTGTGAAGGAAGAAACATAATGCTGCAAGAGAGAATCTCAGCATGCGCGACGCTGATCGTGATCGCCTCGATGTGCAATGCACAAACATCGAAACGAAACATTGAGACGCCGGCCTGGCCGGAGAACCCGCCGCCCAAATGGCTGACCTACCATCTGGCACATCCTGGTCCGGGTGATGGTTTTCCTGCCGACCCCAACCCCGCATACTACTACAAGGGGCGATATCACCTGCACTACATCTACAAGAATAACACCGGATACGTGTTTGCCCACGTTTCCAGCAAGGACATGGTGTACTGGAAGTGGCATGGGACGGTGCTTACTCCGGCTTTTACGGGTCATGGCATGTTCAGCGGTACGGGGTTCTTAACCAAGGAAGGCCGGCCGGCAATGATCTACCTTGGCTTTGACAAGAAGGCGCCCATGAGAAATTGGCTGATCTATGCTTTGGATGACAATCTGGACAAATGGACAAAGCCGGAAAAGATTGTCCCCAAAGACGCTTCCGGGAAAGAACCCAAAATCAATTACGGCGATCCGGATTGCTGGTTAATGGGCGACACCTACTACGCGATGTCGGGCGGTAGAGGCCGGCAGCACATAATGAAGTCCAGGGATCTCAAGAACTGGAAGTATATCGGACCTTTCCTCCACAAGGATTTTCCGGGCAATCTGGGCGTTCGCAGGACTGAAGATCTGTCTTGCGCCAACATGTTCAAACTTGGCGACAAGTGGATGCTTCTGTGTATCAGCCATCCGCTGGGCTGCCGTTACTTCCTGGGGAACTTCAAGGACGAGCAGTATCTCCCGGATTTTCACGGCCATATGAACTGGGCCAAAAATGGTCCCAGACAAGGCTATTTCGCCCCTGAGTCGCTGTTAACGCCTGACGGTCGCCGGGTGGTGTGGACCTGGATAAGGGGCATGCGACTGTCTCCCAAAGGTGTTCAGGCACTGCCTCGAGAACTCGAACTACCGAAAGACGGCGTCTTGAGGATCAAACCGCTGCGCGAACTTGAAACGCTCCGTTATGACCGGGTGTGCGAAGAGAGCATCACCGTCAAGAGCGACGGTAAGTATCCCCTCAAAGGACTCACTGGAGACGCCCTCGAACTGAAAATGACTTTTTCGACGCCACTGCCCCGGGAGTTTGGCCTGCACCTGCTCGGTAATGAAAAAAGCGGTGAAAGCGGCATGAGCATTATTGCCGGCGCCGACAAGAAAGCCCTGACTGTAGGGAATCTCAATGCCACTTTCCAACTCGAGAAGGATGAGGATCTGACACTGCGCATATTCATCGACAAGAACCTGGTTGAGGTATTTGCCAACGATCGTCAGGCCGTATCCTACGTTCACAGGCAACACATTCGCAAAAATCCGAATATCAGCCTGTTTACCAAGAACAGCAATCTGAAGGTCAAGAAGATTTCCGCATGGAAGATGAAATCGATCTACACAAAGTAGAAGCGGCTTGGCAGCCGCTTTGTACAACGCGGCTGGAAGCCGCGTCTACAATCCCGGTTGACTGACTTGCCCTGAATGCGTATCGTGTGAGTTGGATTAAAGAGACAACGCAAGCCCCGATGGTCCGCAGCGGTTAAGGAGAGATTGCAGTGAGCAAACGCTTGAGACAACACACCGAAACGATCGAAACATGTGATGTGTCCCGCGGGCCGGCGACACTGTCGCGGAGAGGGTTCCTGCAGTCCGGCGCCGTGCTGATTGCGACCGGCCTGGGGGTTCGAACCCTTGTCGGCGCCCCGCGAACCAAGGACAGTATTTCGATTGGTATCTTCACCGACTCGCACTACGCCGACCGCAAACGCGGAGGAAGTCGCTTCTACAGCGACTCAAGCGCCAAACTGGCCGAGTTTGTCACCGAGATGAACAAGGCAAAGCCCGATTTCGCTATTGTGCTCGGTGATTTCGTCGATAAGGGGAAGACCCTCCAGGCCGAGAGAGCGTATCTCAAGCACATCGAGGGCATCTTCAGCAAGTTCAAGGGTCCGCGCCATCACGTGATAGGAAACCACGACGTGGCCACCCTCACCAAGGCCCAATTTGTGGATGGCGCGGGCATGCCCGGACCCCATTACTCGTTCGACTCCGGACCAATGCACTGCATCGTACTCGACGCGAACTACAGGAAGGACTTGACGCCCTACAACGCCGGGAACTTCAACTGGACGCAGACCTACGTCCCGCCCGGTGAATTGAAGTGGCTGGAGGCAGATCTGAAAAAAACCGCCAGGAAGACCGTGGTATTCATCCACCAACCGCTCGACGACGAAAAAGGCGCCCACGGCGTGAAGAATGCACCCGAGGTCCGCCGGATCCTGGAACGGTCCGGTAAGGTCCAAGCCGTCTTCCAGGGACACAACCACAATGGCGCCTATAACCGCATCAAGGGTATCCCATACTTCACCATGAAAGCGATGGTCGAGGGACCCGGGCTGAAGAACAACTCCTACGCACTGGCCCGAATCTCGGATGGGGGCGTCGAGTTCCAGGGCTTCGGTAAACAACCCGGGTATCCCCCAAAGGCCCGAGCGACCACCGCGCCGGCTACCGCAACATAGCCAACTCCGATAGACTGATCGGGGACAAATGGAGTGCATGTGTTTACTGATCTCTACATAGATGCATGGTATAGTTAGCTACGACCCCATTTGCGCACAACGCCCAGCTTTTCATGACCCCGTCACATTCTTTCTAGAGCCCCATCTCCACCCTAACAAGGAGAAAGGCGACGGGTCCCAAACGCATATTGCAATCGGGCATTTCACCTCGGGTGATTACATCCGAGGGGTACACCCGGGGCTTGCGCTGACCGCGTGTTCGCAGGCGATCCCCGGTATATTCATCAGGGGCTAAATAGCCATAACCTCCTGCCCTGTAACAGCGTACGACAGACATCGCAGTCCGCTGCACGGGCGGAACTTACCGGCGAGCTAAATCAAGACTGTGTACCAATTGTGACATACCGCGGGCATCGTGGGAACGCGTCTTTCGGGCGGAAAACATCGTCAATGGCCCCGCCTTGGTATTGTCCGACGCGCCGCCAGCGGATACAATACCGCTTTCTCATGCTAATCAAGGACGAGAACACATGATATATCGCGTTGAGATTCGCTCAAAAGAAAGCTTCGGCGACCCGCACGCTCAAATGGTCTTCAACCAGGTACGGGAACTCGGGATGGACTCGGTCAGTGGCGTCCGCTCGGCCAGGCTGTTCTTCATCGTCGGAGAGTTCTCCCAGGACGACGCGGTCCGCATAGCCGACGAGCTTCTAACCGACCCGGTGATCGAAGAGTATCACGTCGGCTCAAGCGGCGCGGGGGCAGATGCGGCGCTGATCGAAGTCCACCTGAAGGCCGGCGTGATGGACCCGGTGGCAGCTTCGGCGGAAAAGGCGGTAACCGATATGGGCCTGCAGATCGAAGGGATACGCACGGCCAGGCGGTACGAGTTGCTGGGCGAGGTATCCGACGAGCAGCGCCGGATTGTCGCGGGCAAGTTGCTGGCAAATCCGGTGATCGAGGAGATCCACTTCGAGGCCCACACGCCGCCGGAGATATCCACTCACCAGTACGATTTCCAGGTAATCGAAGTACCGATCCGCGACCTGAACGACGACGCCCTCATGAAGCTCTCGACCGATGGCGACATGTTCCTGAACATCACGGAGATGAAGGCGATCCAGGACTACTTCAAATCCGCCGGCCGCGAACCGCGCGACGTCGAACTGGAAATGATCGCACAGACCTGGTCGGAGCACTGCGGGCACAAGACATTCCGCTCGGACGTAGTGGTCCGCAATAACGCCGGCGATATCGTCGAGGAGATACCCAACCTGCTCAAGAACACCGTGTTCGGCTCGACGAAGGAACTGGACAAACCGTGGTGCCTGAACGTATTCGAAGACAACGCCGGCGTGATCGAGTTCGACGAAAACCACGCGGTATGCTTCAAGGTCGAGACCCACAATCACCCGTCGGCGATCGAACCTTACGGCGGAGCGGCCACCGGTATCGGCGGGGTCGTTCGCGACCCTATGGGCACGGGGCTCGGGGCCAGCCCGGTGGCCAACACCGACATATTCTGCTTCGGTCCGACCGACATGCCGATGGAGGATGTGCCCAAGGGCGTTCTGCATCCGCGGCGGGTGATGCGGGGTGTGGTCGGAGGCGTGCGCGACTACGGAAACCGCATGGGCATCCCGACGGTCAACGGGGCGGTCTACTTCGACGAGCGATACCTGGGCAACCCGCTGGTCTACTGCGGGACGGTGGGCATGCTCCCGATAGACAAGTGTACCAAGCGCCAGCCCGCCCCGGGCGACGCGATAATCTGCGTCGGCGGACGGACCGGGCGCGACGGTATCCACGGGGCCACTTTCTCCAGCGGCGAGCTGACCCACGAACACGAAACCGAGTTCTCGCACGCCGTGCAGATAGGCAACGCGATCACCGAGAAGAAGGTGCTCGATACGATAATCCAGGCGCGCGATCTGGGCCTGTTTTCGTCCATCACCGACTGCGGCGCGGGCGGTCTGTCCAGCGCCGTCGGCGAGATGGGCGAGCGGATCGGAGCCGAAGTACACATCGAGCGCGTGCCCCTGAAATATGCCGGGCTCACCTACGCCGAGATCTGGATCTCCGAGGCCCAGGAGCGAATGGTGCTTGCCGTTCCGCCCGATAACGTCGAGAGCATCCTGAAGATATTCGCCGACGAGGACGTCGACGCCACCGTCATCGGGCACTACGGAACGGACAATCGCAAGCTGCGCCTGTTCTACAACGGGACGGAAATCCTCGAACTGGACATGGAGTTCCTGCACGAGGGCCTGCCCCGCCCGACGAAGGAAGCCGTCTACGAAAAGGTCGAAACACCCTCGCCCGCCCCGCCGCAGCGCGACAGTTACAACCAGACGCTGCTGGACATATTGGCCAGTCCGAACGTGGCCTCGAAGGAATGGATCATCCGCCAGTACGACCACGAGGTCCAGGGCGGAAGCGTGATCAAGCCGCTGGTCGGTGCGACAGAAGACGGGCCCGGCGACGCCGCGGTCGTCCGTCCCGTGCTCGACAGCAGCAAGGCGGTCGTTATCTCCTGCGGTATGAACCCGCGCCTGGGCGATCTCGATCCATACCAAAGCGCCCTGCACGCGGTCGACGAAGCGCTGCGAAACTCCGTCGCCGTCGGCGGGAACCTGGAGCGGACCGCCATTCTCGACAATTTCTGCTGGGGCAACTGCAATAAGCCCGACCGTATGGGCACGTTCGTACAAGCCGCCAAGGCCTGCTACGATGCGGCGATGGCGTACCAGACACCGTTCGTCTCGGGCAAGGACTCGCTGAACAACGAGTTCCAGACCGACACGGGCGAGACCATCGCGATACCGGCGACGCTGCTGATCTCGGCGATGAGCGTTATCGACGACGCGGCGCGATGCATAACCGCCGACGCCAAGGAAGCGGGCAACTATCTGTTCCTGCTGGGCAGGACCGGGGGCAAGCTCGGGGGCAGCCACTACCTGCTGGTCGAGGGTCTCCAAACGGGCAACGACGTCCCCGAGGTCGACCCCGGCGCCAATCGCCAACTGATGCTGACGCTCCAGCGGGCCATCGAAGACGGCGCGGTACGAAGCTGCCACGACCTCTCTGAAGGCGGATTGGCGGTGGCGGCGGCGGAAATGGCGTTCTCAGGCGGGATGGGCGTTGAGTTGGACGTGGGAGCGATGGCAAGCGACCCGACGGCCAACGAGCAGGCATTGCTGTTGGCCGAAGACGCGGGGCGATTCCTGGTGGAGATCACTCCGGAAAACTACGACGCATTCCTGCGAATCACAAAGGATCTGCCCGTAGGCGAAATCGGTCGGGTAACCGATACCGGGCGGGTGGTAATCAAAGGCGCCCAGAGCACACTGATAGACATACCAAACGAAGACGCCAAAACCGCCTGGCAGGGAACGTTTAACTGGTAACGGCAACGGCGAACGACTTTGCCACAGAGGACACAGAGAACACAAAGAACGGCAGCGGCAAGAATATGCTACGGCAACGACGACGGCTAAGGCGAGAATCGAGAACACAGAGAACGGCGACGGCTAAGGCAACGGCCGGAAATGATACGAGAGTATTAGCGGATGTCGGCAGTCACAGACAGCATTGGACGTAATTCAGTTTCTGCGGAACTGAATGACGCCAGCGGAAAGATAATTGGAGCGGCAATAGAGGTGCATCGCCACCTCGGACCTGGGCTGCTTGAGAGTATTTACGAGCAAGCATTAGTCCATGAATTGTGTCTTCGCGGAATGGCAGTACAACAGCAAGTTCCGGTATCGATCGCCTATAAGGATTTGAATATCACCGGGCAGCGGCTTGATCTGCTTGTCGATCCTGGAATTATTGTGGAGATCAAAGCCGTCGAAGCAGTCAAGAAAATTCACGAGGCCCAGCTGATGGGTTACCTCAAGAGTACCGGGCTCCGCCTGGGGCTCCTGATTAACTTCAACAACCTGGTCCTGACAAAAGGCATAAAACGAATAGTGTACTAAGATAAACAACAACGACAACAGAACGAAGAATAACCGCCTTTGCCGTCCTTTGTGTTCTTGATTCTTGTCTCAGTCTCAAAGCCGTTGACGTTGCCGTAACAGCTTAGCGCCGTTGCCGTTCTTTGTGTTCTCTGTGTTCTCTGTGGCAAAATCGTTGTCGTTCGGTTTTCATTGATGTAGAAAGGTAAACATGGTAACACCCAAGGCGTTGGTATTGAGGACGGCGGGGACTAATTGCGATCGCGAGACTGAATATGCGCTGACCAAGGCGGGTTTCGAGGCCAGGCGAATTCACGTCGCGCGACTGATAGAAAACCCCGCCACGGTCGCCGAGTTCCAGTTCATGGTGATCCCGGGCGGATTCAGCTATGGCGACGATGTGGCGGCTGGGAAGATACTGGCCAACCAGATCCTGCATCACCTAGGCGATGCGATCAATGCGTTTATCTCGGACGACAAGCTCGTGCTGGGCATATGCAACGGTTTCCAAGTCATGATCAAATCCGGTCTCCTGCCCTGGGGCAATGTCTCGCCGGACGGCGCGAATCGGGACGCCACGCTGGCGTGGAACGATTGCGGTAAGTTCGAGGACCGGTGGGTGCATCTTCGCTGCGACAGCGACAAGTGCGCGTTCTTAGCGAAAGGCGATATCATTGCCCTTCCGATCGCGCACGGCGAGGGCAAGTTCGTCCCGCGTGACGATGCGGTAATGCAGCGCCTTGGCGACGGAGACCAGGTAGCTCTTCGATACGTGGATACCGAGGGCAATCCGGGTCCCTACCCGGTGAATCCCAACGGAAGCGTCGACGATATCGCCGGAATCTGCGATCCCAGCGGGCGATTGATGGGCCTGATGCCCCACCCCGAGAGGTTCATCGAAGTCACCCACCACCCCCGGTGGACACGTGGTGAAATCCGACGGGCTGACGGAATGATCCTGTTCCAGCGAGCTTTTGATTACCTTAAATAAGTATTACACTCAAATTATGCGTGCATATCGACCGATTAGTACGATAATTCGATAGAATAATCCTGACTCAGTATTGCAGTATTGTGGTCTCTATTTTTTTGGGAGCAACATTATGCGTTTGGCTATACGCAATATCGCGTGGCTGTGTGTGGCGACTGCCGTTGTCGCCGGTTGTAAACAGGTCGACGAGAACCCTCACTGGAACCCGAGGGCGGACTATCCGGCATGGACGTACGACGCGCCGTTCTACTACCGCCCATCGGCCGAAGCCCAACCGGTCGAATCGGTGGGTAAGGGAATAGACGTCTACTACTCCCGCAGCGACTACTTCTTCGCGAAGCATCCCGGTGGTAGCCAGCTTACCGGTTCAGCGCGCGTCGCGGTGTGGTTCTCGATCGATGAAGGCAAGAACTGGGAGACCGCCGGGCACTTCGGCGTGGAGCAGACCCACTTCCTCTTCCAGGTCGAACAGGATGCCAGGCACTGGGTTCGCTTCGTCGGGCCCGGTCAGGAGAATACCGCCAAGGGCCCGGTACCCCTGCCACACCGCATTTACGTGGTAGATCGCAAAGCGCCCGAAATAGCGATCGCCGTCAGACCCAGCCCCTGGGACGATAAAGAAAAGAAAGTCCCGCACATCTACAAGGCCGGCGACGAGGTGTCGATCGGATGGGCGGTGCGCGATATCAATCTCAAGCCAAACTCGATCAAACTCGAATCCTGCATCGGGAAGGTTCCGTTCCAACTGGCATGGGGGCGATTCCGAGGCGCCCTTCAACCGACGGGGCGCCGGGTCGTTAAGATACCCTCCGACGCGGCACAGGACGGTTCGATCCGCTTCCGCATCGAGGCTGAAGACAAAGCTGGAAACGTAGCGGCCGTAATGACCACGGGCCTGAGGGTCAAGAGGTCCGGAAAGGCGACGAGCCAGCCCGCGGCCCGACCGGCCGGCGACTTCACCGCCGATGCACCACACAAACCCGCGCGCCCCGGATGGCCCGAGGCCGGTTCGATGATCAGGTGCTGCACCAAGCAAACCCTGGAATGGATGCCTGATGCCGCCAAGGATTATAAGAACATCATCCTGCAACTGACCATCAACGATAAGTTGACATGGCAAACTGTCGCCAAGGACATCAAATTTGGCACACCAATTGCCTGGACCGCACCGGAAATCAGCAGCCGCTTCTGCCGCTTGAGACTCGTATCCATCGACGCCGACGGGCAAATGACCCTGCTGGCCCAGAGCGGAATGTTCAGGACATCGACTGCCGCCAAGCCCACAAGGATCGGACCGGAGAAAGTCAAGGAACACGAACCGTTCTAATCGCCGTTTACCGAAACACACAGAATAAAAGACCCGGACGACCTCGGTTGCCCGGGCTTTTTATTGGCGACGGGGCTTGCCGGCGCCGAGGGTGGCCCTGCGGCGGAGAATGTGGTGATAGTGCTGGACGAACCGGTGCGCCTCGTCGCGAACGGATTGCAGCACCCTCAGCGCCGGGTCCCGCCGGGGAAGCTTCAGCGGGTCGCGGCGTCCGTGTACGAACACGACTTCTTCCTTCTTCGCCAGCGACAGCAGAACCGGTGGAGTAAACTCCATGTCATCGAAGGCGCTGTAGGCGGCTGATAGCTGCCCCTTGCCACCGTCGATCAGAACGATGTCGGGGAAGAGTTCAGCGTTCATGCCCGCATGCTTGTACCGCCGCCAGACAACTTCGCGAATCGACGCGA
>CAZSLS010000180.1:0-14526 GCA_964607575.1 uncultured Planctomycetaceae bacterium
GGCGGGCGTGCAGCAGCCTTGACCCCGCCGCCCCGGCGCGGTAACTATGGGGCGCGAAACCACCACACCCTGACAAGGAAGACAACGATGGAAAAAGCCGAACTGGCCGCCCGAGTGAAGGAAGCGGCATTTCTGGAAGGCGATTTCATTCTGAGATCGGGAAAGCACAGCAAGTACTATCTCGACAAATACCTGTTCTCTGCCGATCCGGAGATACTGGCGGAGTTCGGCAGGCGATTCGCCGAATTCGCCGATGACGCCGACATGATCGCCGGACCCGAACTCGGCGCCGTAGGTCTGGCGGCGGCTACCTCCATGGCGTGCGGGAAGCCCTTTGTAATCGTCCGAAAAGCCGAAAAGGACTACGGGACCAGTAAACTCATTGAAGGACCGCCCGTCGAAGGCAAACGCGTCCTGCTGGTCGAAGACATCGGTACGACCGCGGGCGCCGCACTCGGCGCCGCCAAGACGCTCACCGAAGCCGGCGCGACGATAACCAAAATGGTATTCGCAGTCGATCGCCTCCAGGGCGCCGGCGAGAACGTACAGGCCGCCGGTTTCGACTTCGCGGCGCTGCTGACCAAAGAAGACATGGGGATCTAGTTGCCGGCACATTTGCTTCGCCACTGCGCGGACCGCCTGCGAGTTGCGCTGACAACTGATCGACTGGTGGGATCGGGGGCGTTTTGGCGGATCTCGCTTTTTCCATGAAACGTAGTTGACATTACCGGGTCGATAACATACAAACCGGTTGGTATGGTCAACAAACGAAAAGGCAGCAAGACGCGGAGGAGGCTCCTGGAAGTTGCGTTCGGGGTGATCCATCGCAAGGGATTCCAAGCCGCCGGGCTCAACGAGATCCTCGAGCAGGCCGGTTTGACCAAGGGGGCAATGTACTATCACTTCGGCGGTAAGAATGCTTTGGGCTACGCTGTGGTCGAGGAGATTGTTGGTGAACTGATTCACGAGCGGTGGATCGCCCCGCTGGTATCCGCTGAAGGTGATGCACTTACGAAGATTCCCCGTGTGATGCGCAGTGCGGCGGAGGAGATGGACGAGAGCGATATCGCGCTTGGTTGCCCGCTGGGGAACCTAGCCGCTGAGATGTCCGCACTTGACGATGGCTTCGCCCAGCGGATCGACGCGATCTACCAGAGATGGCGCGACGCCCTGGCCGCGGCGATTGTGGCGGGCAAGGCCGACGACGATCCACAGCGAATCGCGACGTTCGTCGTAGCCGCGATATCCGGAAGCCTGGCCCAAGCCAAAGTACTCGCCCGGCGCGATATACTGCTCAACGGTATTACGGAACTCGAGTTTTTCCTCCACCAGTCTCGCACGGCCGCCGCCAAACCTCCTGCCTCCGAACCGCCCACCGAACCGCCCGAACCCGAGCCAGACTCCGAGCCCGAAACGACATACGCTCCTCCGCCGGCGGAAATGGAGGACTATCTATTGTAGCGGGATATCTTCGGCTGTTTGTTTGTCACCAGTTGCGGTTTGGCGAAGTCGCGGGCCATTTTTCGGGGCAGGCGATAGACTACCCCCTTCTTGTCGCAGAAGTAGAGATCCGATTGGGATGGTTTTCTTCCGTGTCCGTCGGCCCATAGTGCGTAGAAGTCTTCGTGGGCGTTGACCGGGCGGCGCACGTAGGTGTGGTTTCTGCCGCTGCCGGCCGTCAATTGCCCGGCCAGCTTCCACGTGTCGCCCGAATCGCGACTGCACCACATAGCCACCTCTCCCCCCGGATTGAACGGTTGGGGACCTTTCTGCGTAGGTGCGATGATCCGAAGCACGCCGGCGGGCTCGATGTAGAGCGAGCCCATATCGTAGTTATTGTCCGACGTGGTGATCGCCCGGATGTCCCACCGCTTGCCCCCCCAGCGTGCGATCGTCCATGTCCTGGGATTGTTTTTCGGGCCGGCCTGGTAGCCGCCCGAAGTCAGATAGAGGATGATCGGGCGGTCGTGGGCGTCGTAGGATATGTCCTTCAGGTAGACGTTGAGTCCTTTGGATTGGTAATCGCATACGAGCGCGGCGTTGTCGGGTTTGGTCAGGGGGAGGATGAGGGCCTCGCCGCCGGCACTTCGCCACGTTTTTCCGAAGTCGGCGGTCTCAACGTAGTACAGGTTCGTTCGCCAGTTGAGCCCCTTGCCCTTCGGATGATAGTTGAATGCCGACCCGGCGAGTTTCCGGCCAACGGCGCTGATCTGGTAGTGGCCCTTGTCGACGGCCGCCAATCGCCGCCATTTGCTCCAGCTTATCCCGTCAGCGCTGGTCATGTAGCAGATCGTCCGGGCCGCCGGCCAGTTATACTTCGTAAAGAAGCATAGAAAACCGCCCCCGCCGATGCGCCATGCCTGCATGTACGAGAAATTCGTGATGGGCTTGCGTTTGTTGCCCGCGGCGCGCGTGGGTTTGATGAGTTCGAACCGCCCGATATCGTATGGCCGCACGCTTCGATGGATATACGACGGCCGGGACGTGCCGTGCGATGTCGAGAAGATCCACACAAAGCCCTTGTCGTCCACCGAGATCACCGGGTTATCGTGTGCGTCGTCCGTTTTCTTATCCAGCAGGATCGTCGGACGGGGGACGGTTTTCGTCTTGTGATCGAAGTAGGAGACCATGTGGACCAACTTGCGATTGGAGTTTCTTGTCGTGCCCCCATAGCAGAAGAACGTCTTGTCTGCTTTGGGGCAGTAGACGGCAAACGGTTTGTGCTTGGCGCAGTAGGTCCCGAGTCCGCCGGAGTATTTGTACTTGTACTCGTCGCCGGACGGCTGGTTCATATACCATATCCCGCGATAGCCGGTGTCTTTGGGATTTGCGGCCGTTGTTTGGGCGTGCAGCACCGCCCGCGAGCCCGCCACCGCGAGGACAAGAATGACGATTTTGAGGATGGCGTTGATGTTTTTCATTTTGCACGGCCGGGCAGATGGTTTACATGGTCCCCGGCGAAGGGTTAGACGGCATCAGTTCGCGCCCGAATCAACCTCGATCACCACTCTAAAACCTATGGTGTTCCAGTTGCGATCCGGGGCGTGCCTTGCGCGGGCCGCGGCGCGGCAACGAAATGAATGGTCGCAGAACGAAGCGCCGCGGATAATACGGAGCTTTCCGGTCGCCGGGCCTTTGGGGTCAAGCGTTTCCGCATTTGTGTAAGAATCGGCGTACCAGTCAGCGCACCATTCCCAGACGTTGCCGTGCATGTCATACAGGCCCCAGGCATTGGGCAACTTCTGAGCCACCGGATGGGTCTTACCGCCCCCGGTACTGCTGTACCATCCGTGGGCGGGCATATTCTTGTCGGCATTGCCGAAGCTGAAGCGCGCCTTTGTGCCCGCCCGATATGCATACTCCCACTGTGCTTCGGTCGGCAGACGAACCGTCCGCCCAAGCTTCTTCGACAACGCTGTGCAGAACGCCTCAGCATCCTTCCAGGACACCTGTTCCACCGGGTTCTGCTGGCTCCTGAACTTGCTGGGGTTCTTGCCCGTGACGCGCTGGTATTGCTCCTGGGTCACTTCAGTGACACCCATGTAGAACGGTTTGCTGATCGACACCCGGTGCTGAGGGCCTTCGTGATCCTTACGATCCTTTTCAGACTTCGGGCTACCCATCACGAATTGGCCGGCGGGGATACCTGCAAGCTTCATCGTGACGCCCTTGCCGAGATCGATCGTAAGATCCCTATAAGCCGAGATGGCGGCAATTCTCCCCGCCGGCACGTTCACTTTACCCTTGTCGGTCTTGAACGACATCGTCGTTTTCGGCCCGATGGCGCCGACGATCCGGTCAGCGCCCTGGCACTGCAGGCGGATGCCCTTGCCATCGGCGGCTAGGGCGGCGCTCACTATCTGGGCCGGCGGGACAGCCATTTTTCCGTAGGGCGTTTGAACGCGAAACGACCGGTTGAGGACCATGCCCTTAAGACGAGTCTTGTCGCGCAGTTCGATGATCCAGCGGTCGGGTTTGAACCGAGCGGCCTGGAAGCCCGGGCGAATTCGCCGGATCTCGTCCAACTTCACGGTAACATTTCCGTAGGCGCTGGCGATCCTAAACTGTTTGACAGTCACCGTTCCGACAAAGGTATTTACATTCGCCTGGACCGTGCTTCGTAATTTGAGCGGTCGAGCCATCGCCTCAGACGCCTCGCCGTGATCGATCGACCAGGTCTTGTAGGCCTTCAGCACCTCCGCAACAGCGGCGCGGCGCGCCGAGACATTGTCGGCGGCATGGGGAGAAACAATAAGCGCCACGGCCGGACCGAGGGCGATAAGCTCCCGCTGCGCATCTTCACGCGTTTTGGTTGAGTCCAACGCCTTGACCAGCTTTTCGACCCGCTCGACAAGCCCGCGCCGGTCGTTAAGCCCTACGTTCAATTCCGTCAGGTCCGCCACGGGTATCTTCAGAAGGTTGCCGCTCGCTATGCGAATGGTGATGACCTTGACGTCGCTGCGCCCGGTAATGACAGTTCCGTCGACAAGCTCAAACTGCAGATCCCGGCCCCGAGGAGCGACCGGCGGCTCAGCGGCCGCGCACAAAGACAAGGCGACAACTGTCATCACAGTTGCAGTCATAATCTAATCCTTTTCTCTGACATGAATTCTCAACGAATCCATTGTCCTCGCTCTACGCGACTCGCTACTCCCATTCACAAATAAACCCGACAACGCTTCTGTTGTTCAAGGCAATGTCATGGAGCCTGTGTCCCTTTGAGTTGGTGAACAGAGCAGCGTAGTGCTCGCCGGCGAGATTGCTCGGTTCGGATTCGTTCCAGAGGTTCCTGGTTACCGGTTTCCTATTGCCCCAACGCCAGCTTCCTTCTTTGTGTGCGTCGGTCGCTCCGACCCATAGGTTTGGTCGAAACGTTTTGGCGAGAAAGGCCAACTCCTCCGCGGTCTCAATATATGCAAGATGCCCTCCCATCTTCTTGCATAGCGCGTTTGCTTCCTTCCAGTGCACATTGGAAGCAATCGCCAGATACGTGTGCCCCTTGAAAGCCACGCCGCAAACTCTCAACACCGACGCCCTTGGCGTTACCTTTGGCGCATCGCCGCACCGATCGTCCATAGACTTGCGTATCTTCGCGATTTCCTGTTCCATTCTGATACCGTCCAGTTCTGAGGCTCCTCTCCTGGCGGAATTAAAGCGTCTTATGGCGTTGCTTCCAGCGGTGAGGATTCTCTTGTCGCGGGCGTCACCATAACGTTTCAGCAGTGGAGCGATAGATTTTTTATACGATGCGTCGGCATCGCTGAGGGCCTTGTTGTAGTCTCCCGTTGTTCTTGCAATGAGTATGTCGGAGGCAGATTTCTCCGCCGCTTTTTCGGAGGCTACGACAACAACTGCCGCCAGAAGCGATACAAGCAGCAGCGCGGTAAGTGTCTGTTTCATGATGCAGTCCTTTCTATTCTATGCTGAAGCGGTCAGATGCCCGGTGATTCGGCATTACTGACTGTCATTAGACGCTCGCGGCCCGCGTAAGTTCAGTAATACCGTAGACAATACGCCGGGCACATGAATCGGAGCCAACGAATCGCAATGGCAAACTGAAGGCAAACGGATAGTGTGCAAAGGGTTAAGTGGCATCACTCGGCGCCCGGACCAGCCTCGACCACCACTCGAAAACCGAAGTCGGCCCTGCGATCGCCCGGAGCGCTCCTGCCGCGGACGGCAGAGCGGCAGAGCGGCGCATCGTTGCTCCACGAACCGCCGCGCTGAGCACGGTATCTGGACGCTGCGGTGTTCTCGGGATCAACGTTCTTCGCCTTTGCGTAGAAGTTGTCGTCGAAGGCGTCACGGCACCACTCCCATACATTTCCGTGCATGTCGTACAGGCCGAAGGCGTTGGGTTTCTTCCGGCCGACTGGTTGGGGCCTTCCGCTGCTGTTGGCCCTGAACCACCCGTGGGCTCCCATATCCTTGTAGTCGTCGCCGAAGCTAAAGCCGCTCTTCGCGCCCCCGCGGGAGGCGTATTCCCACTGGGCTTCGGTGGGCAGCACAATCCGCTTGCCGGTCTTCTTCGACAATGCCTTGCAGAACGCCGTCGCATCGTTCCATGTCGCCTGTTCCACCGGACCCAGGGCGCCATTGAATCTGCTGGGGTTCTTGCCCATGAGGGCCTGGTATTGCGACTGGGTCACTTCTGTAACACCCATACAGAATGCCTTGCTGATCGTCACCAAACGTTGGGGGCCTTCATTTCCCCGGCGAGCCTTCTCTGTCGCGGGCGAGCCCATCAGGAACTTGCCCGCCGGAATCACCACCAGCTTCAGCGTGACACCCTTGCCGAGATCGAGCATGAAAGTCTCCCTGGCCGCCAGAGCGGAGATCTTTCCCGCTGAGAGTTCCACTTTGCCCTCGTCGGTCTTGAACGAGATCGTCGTTTTCGGCTCGAAGGTTCCGACGATCCGGTCGGAGGCCCGGCACTGCAGGCGGATACTCTTGCCATCGGAGGAGAAGACGGCTTTCAGGACATGCCCCAGCGGAACAATTGTTTTTCCGTAGGGCGTTTGAACGCGAAACGATCGGTTGAGGACCACGCCCTTGAGGCGGGTCTTGTCGCGCAGTTCGACGGCCCACCGACCGAAATTGACCGGGGCGGCCGGCGAACCGGGACGAATCCGGAGGACCTTATCCAACTTCACGATGACATCTCCGTAGGCGCTGGCGATCCGAAACTGTTTGACGGCAACTGTCCCGATGAAGGTGTTCACGTCCGCCCGGATCGTGCTTCGCAATTTAAGCGGTCGAGCCATCGCCTCAGACGCCTCGGCGTGATCGGCCGACCAGGTCTTGTAGGCTTTCAGCACCCGGGCAACAGCCGCGCGGCGCGCCGTGACATCGCCGGCGGCGTGGGGAGAAACGATGGGCGCCACGGACGGACCGAGGACGATAAGCTCCCGCTGCGCATCTTCACGCGTTTTGGGTGAGTCCAACGCCTTGACCAGCTTTTCGACCCGCTCGACAAGCCCGCGCCGGTCGTTAAGCCCTACGTTCAATTCCGTCAGGTCCGCCACGGGTATCTTCAGAAGGTTGCCGCTCGCTATGCGAATGGTGATGACCTTGACGTCGGGGCGTCCGGTAATGACAGTTCCGTCGACAAGCTCAAATCGCAGGTCCGGGTCCCCAGCGGCGGCCGGCGGCTCGGCGGCCCGGACCAAAGGCAAGGCGACGGCCATCACCGCAGTTATCACCGTGATTTGTCTGACGATTCTCATCTGACAGCCTTGTGCAACACTTTGGTCGGCGAGGTGTATTGGGGGACTTTCAGGAGTTCGCCGTCTTTCAACGCCGACTGGTGGGCTACTACTCCCGGTACTGTCATGTTCAGCGACCAGGCGATGTCGATGAGGGGATTGCGCTTCTGGAGTATGGCGATTACGAACTCTTCAGTCAGGTATCCGTGCGACCCGCCGTGCCCGCCGGCGGGCATTCCGGGCGGAAGCTTCGGCTTGCTCAGGTTGGGCAGTTTCTTTCGTCCACCGCCCGGTTCGAAGGTCGTCCCCACCATGTGCCCCAGTTCGCCATGCACCCGCCCGGTCTCACCGTGAGATCCGCGCATGCCCTTGCATACGCTCATCCGCGAAGCGCCTCCTTCGGACGTGCGGAACAGGGCGATCTCGCTGTCGAACGGGTTCTTGTAGCGATTGGCGTCGGGTTGGAACTGGGCGATCTTGCCCTTAAAACCCTGAGCCGAGACGTACGTGAAGCTACCGCCGGTGACGGCGACGTAGTACGCGGTCGAGTGGGTCGGATACCACAGCGGCGGCGGGCCCGTGCGCCACTTCTTGTAGGACGCCAAGGGGGTGGCGAAATAGTGGTAGTACTGCCCCTCGCTGTAGATGAGTTTTCCGAACGCCCCGGCCCGGTAGGCCACACGCATCGCGTAGTTGTCCGCCCGGTACGCCGACGTCTCGAACATCATGTACTTCCGCCCGGTCTTCTTGACCGTCTCGTAGAGCTTCTCCGCATCGGCTAGCGATCCGAAGACCGCGGGCACGGCGCAACCCACGTGCTTTCCGCTGTTCATGCACAGCATGGCGTGTCTCGCGTGGCTCGGCGCGTCGGTGGCCAGAAAGATCGCCTCGATCGAATCATCCTTGACCATCTCTTCCAGCGACGGGTAGGTCTTTTTGCATCGACACGCCCTGGCGAGGTTCGCGCAGCGGTCGGGGAACAAATCGCTGACCGCCGCCACCTCGACGTTGGGGTGGTTCTGGAACCCGAATGCCGCGCCGAACCGGCAGACGCCGTATCCGACGATGCCCACGCGGATCTTGCGGTCCGAGACCGGGCGCCATGCCTTGTTCTTCAGCTTGCCCGCGTCGGTTTGCCCGAATCCCTGGATCTTCTTGTCCTCGGCGCGCGCCGCGGCGGCCAGACCCATCGTCGCTGCACCCAGGCCGGCCGTCTTCAAGAACGTGCGCCGTGATGCGCATGAGTTTGATCCGTTCATGACTGACATCTCCTGATTAGTTTCTTCACATTCCGGTCCCGGTTGAGATGCGGGTCAAACCGCAAAACCGTGCTTTAGCGGATTGGACACCACTATGCCTTTGTAAGTGGTTTTTCGCGTACCGCTGTACCATATTCGCGAGTCAACGGGTATGTTTTCACCGACGCTTTTCCGAAACACCTCTATTCCCTTGATGAACTCCGGATGGAATGTCGCCGCGGACTTGATTTCGACGGCGGTGAATGATCTCCCCGCCGAAGAGACGAGCAGATCGACTTCATTGCCGTTAGTGTCTCGAAAGAAGTGAAGTTGAGGCCGCCGGCCGCAATTCAGCAGATTCTTGACAACCTCCATGATCAGCAGGTTTTCATAGAGATGTCCTCGCAACGGATCTCGTTGTATTTGCGCGGGTGTTTCCAGTCCCAGAAGCCACGCGGCGAGCCCGACATCCGCGAAGTACAATTTGGGAGATTTGACCAGGCGTTTTCTGATGTTTGCAAACCATGGCGGAAGTTCAAACAGAATGTAGGATGCTTTGAGAATCGAAATCCAGTTCTTGATCGTTGTCGCCGACACGCCCGTATCGGCGGCCAGTGACGCATAGTTTACCAGTTGTCCGACTCGCCCGGCGAGCAGATGCAAAAACGTTTCAAATTGCGAAAGGTCCTTTAGTTGAATCAACGTGCGTAAGTCACGCTCGATATATGTCGCCATGTAGGAACGAAAGAATCGCGCGGACTTGAGCTTATGCTCGTGCAGTCCCGGATAAAACCCCTGGTGTATCCACTCAAACGGATCTTGAGGATGCTGTTTGTATCGGCGTACTTCAGCCACTGTAAACGGAAGCAGTTCCAACACCGCCGTACGTCCGGCAAGTGATTGTGAAATTGCTTGATGAACTTGCGGTTGGTGACTGTCCGTTAGAACAAATCGTCCCGGGCGTCGATCGGAATCTATTATTCCTTGCAGGTAACTCAGCAATTGCGGGGTCCGCTGAACCTCATCCAGTATCGCCCCGCGGTCGATCGATTCAAGAAGTCCCCGCGGGTCGTCAACGGCTTGTTTGCGGACATCAGGGTCTTCCAGCGAAAGATATAAATGCTTGGGAAACGTCATTCTTGCCAGAGTCGTCTTACCTGACTGCCGGGGACCGAGAATCGTTACGGCGGGATATTCCATCGCACACTGGGTTAATTCGGTCTTGATTTTCCTCGTAATCATGTTTGTATTATAGGAATGCTATTATGCAAAACACAAGTACAACTTGGGATTGGCATACAGCGCGAGGCGAAGCATGCAACCCGTACGAAGAAGAACGACACCGCGGTGTGTCACCGTGGAGCCGTTTTTCCCCAAGTGTATTGGGGAACTTTCAGGAGTTCGCCATCTTTTAACGCCGATTGGTGGGCTACCACTCCCGGTACGCTCATGTTCAACGACCAGGCGATGTCGATGAGGGGATTGCGCTTCTGGAGTATGGCGGTTACGAACTCCTCGGTCAGGTATCCGTGCGATCCGCCGTGCCCGCCGGCGGGCATTCCGGGCGGAAGCTTCGGTTTGCTCAGGTCAGGCAGCTTCTTTCGTCCGCTGCCCGGTTCGAAGGTGGTCCCGACCATGTGCCCCAGTTCGCCATGCACCCGCCCGGTCTCGCCGTGCGACCCGCGCATGCCCCAGCAGACGCTCATCCGAGAGGCACCCCCGTCGGACGTGCCGAACAGGGCGATCTCGCTGTCGAACGGGTTCTTGTAGCGGTTGGCCTTGGGTTGGAACTGGGGGAGTTTGCCTTTGAAACCCTGGGCCGAGACGTTGGTGAAGCTCCCGCCGGTGACGGCGATGTGGTACGCGGTCGAGTGCGTGGGGTACCACATCGGCGGCAGGCCGGCGCGCCACTGCTTGTAGGAACCGAGAGGGGTGGCGAAATAGTGGTAGTACTGCCCCTCGCTGTAGACCAGCTTACCGAAGGCCCCGGCCCGGTAGGCCGTCCGCATCGCGTAGGTGCTTGCGTGGAACGCCGACGTTTCGAACATCATGTACTTTCGCCCGGTCTTCTTGACCGTCTCGTAGAGTTTTTCTGCCTCGGCCAGCGAACCGTAGACCGCGGGCACCGCGCAGCCCACGTGCTTTCCGCTGTTCATGCACAGCATGGCGTGTCTCGCGTGGCTCGGCGCGTCGGTGGCCAGGAAGATCGCCTCGATCGAATCATCCTTGACCATCTCTTCCAGCGAGGGGTAGGTCTTTTTGCATCGACACGCCTTGGCAAGGTTCGCGCGGCGGTCGGGGAACAGATCGCTGACGGCTGCAACTTCGACGTTGGGGTGGTTCTGGAACCCGAACGCCGCGCCGAACCGGCAGACGCCGTATCCGACGATGCCCACGCGGATCTTGCGATCCGAGACCGGTCGCCATGCCTTGTTCTTCAGCTTGCCCGGGTCGGTTTGCCCGAATCCCCGGATCTTCTTGTCTTTGCCCTGAGCCGCCGACGCCAGAGACAACGCCGCTGCGCCCAGTCCAGCCGTCTTCAGGAACGTCCGCCGAGATGCGCGTGAGTTTGCTCTGTTCATAATTGATATCTCCTGGATAGGTTTTCTAAAATGCGGTGCGATGATTGTACCCCGTTCCCAAGCGACATCAACGCAGTTTCTCTTCGCCCGCGGCGAGAGTGGCGCCGCGGTACCGTTCTTCTTTAAGATTACCCACCGCCTGGTCGGTGTTACTTCGCCGGCTTGGTGGTGGCTGGTTTTGTGACGGCCTCACCAGAGGGTATCCGCAGCTTGACCAGGCGGTTCTTGGTCATTCTCAGAACGGACAGGCGGAGTTCGGTCTTTCCCTTGATTGCTTTTTCGAACTCTTTGACGCCGCTGACCGGTTGATCGTTGACGTGGGTAATGATCTCGAACGGGCGGACGCCGCCGACTCCGGCCTTGGAACCGGGCTCGACCGCCGAGACGATCACGCCGGGGTCTTTGGCGGTTTTCAGGAAGTAGCGGCGCACTTCGTAGGTCATTTCCCGCACGGTCAGACCGACTTTCTTCGACTTGAACTTGGCGGCGGTGTGGTAATGCGTGGGGCTGGGCACGACGGTGAACTTCTTCTTGACCTGCTTTCCGTCGGCGAAAAACGTCCCGGTGAACTTCTTTCCGAACCCCATGTCGGTAAGTTTGCGCGTCAGGAAGGTCTCGGTCGGCTGCCACGGCGAGGGGAACTTCCCGTCCCAGTAGCGCGCCGGAAGGGCATCCCAGCGAGCCCACGGGAAATTGGCGCCTGGCCCGTACTCACGGGCCTTGATATCGATGGGTTTGGGCTCGCCTTCAACCTGGATATTGAGCATGACCCAGGACATTTCCACTCCGGCCTTGGCGGCGGGTGAATCGGGATAGACGTAGGAGACCACCGCGCCGATCTTTCCGTCGCGCGTGAGGTCCGAAACGTTGTTGGCGCGGGCCAGCTCCCTGTTGAGCGGTTGGAGGACTACTCCCAACCATGCCAGGCGATTCTCGTCGGCTTCGGTCAGGGGAACGTTGTTGGGGGCGACGTTGCTCGCCAGGTCCGCCAGGACCGGATTGATCAGCGAAGTTGGAGTCGAAAGAAGCTCGCCGCCGCCGTACCGTTCCTCGGTGGAAACCTTCGGTCTCCTGGCCAGAGGGAAGACGACAAGCCCGCCGTCGTTATCGAACAGGAATGTACTGGCGGTCCGCCCGCCCACGCTGGGGTAAACGTTCCGCTTCCAACCGAGCGAAAAACTGGTTATGCGGCGGTGCCCGTAGTAGACGACCCTTTTCTCGCCCTGGAGCGTGACTTCGGCGGCAGGCAGGAGCCTGTCGCGCAGCGAGGTGATGTCCTTGTCGGAGAACTTCAGGGCGCCCTTGAGCGGTTTGGACAGGGTCGCGATGAGGCATCCGTAGTCTCTCAGCGTGTGGGTGAACCTGGCTTCGACGGGCTCCTTGGCTTTGTGCGGATAGACCGCGATCGTGGCGAGCCTGGCCGTTATCTTGGGCTTGTAGTTTCCCAGCACAAGGACGGTTTTCTCGTCGATCAGCAGACCGATGGCATTTTTCTCCGTGCTCTTATCGCTGCTGCCGGAATACCTCGTCGAGGTGAAATCTTTCTTTGGGCTCCTGAAATTCAACGCCACGCGGAATATTCCGCCGTCGGTGATTTTCTCGATTCCCTCGAGTTTCTTGTCCATTTCGGCGGATGAGTATTTCTTCCAGTCCAGCGGCGAGCCTTTCCACTTTTCTTCCAGTCCCACGCGGGAGGTCGTCGCGATACCCACCGGGCGCCCCTCGGCGTCGACCGTGAAACGCGGCGGGCGGATGAACTTCTCGCCCGCGTCGGTAACGGTGAGGCTTTTTGCGGGCGGTGCGTCGTAGACTGTCGTGGTCCATTCAGTCGCGCTGAGACTGTGGCGGACGCTCACGTATGGACCCGGAAGCGACGCGTCGAACTTCGCCGGTTTGGCACCCTTGAGGGGCTTGTCAAGTTTAAGATACATCACGCTCTGCCTGGCGGCGAATCCGCTGATCTTGGCGCTGGAGCGAGCGTTCTTGTACGTTACCGAGATGGACTTCATGAATCGCGGGTGCATCATGAGGTCGTCGACGATCACGGTCCCGGCGTCGATCAGCACACCGGTAGTCTCCATCGGCCGCTCCTGCTTGATGTACTGGGCAAAACTCCCCCACGACCCGCCGCGGGGCTCTTCGCCCTTGTCGAATTTCATCGTGTACTCGACGTGAACGAAACTCGGCCGGACCGCCTCGATCACATCGAGCTTGTCCTTCCTGGACAGGGGCGGGGACTTCTCAGGAGCGGGCTCCGCCGCAAACACCGAGGAGGTCAGTACAACCAGTATCAAAGTATATTTCATGGCAAGTCCTTTTTAAAAAGCCTGGCAACTGGCAATTGGCAACGGCCTCATTTAGCCACGGATGAACACGGATAAACACGGATAGTATTGATATGGAAAGGCAAACGTCTTCGACGTCGTGGCCATAACCATTTCCAAATCTTCCGTGCCTTCCGTGCCTTCCGTGGTTGAAAAAGCCGTTGTCGTTGTCGTAGCCGTAACTATGTCAATGTTATCCGTGTTCATCCGTGTTCATCCGTGTTCATCCGTGGCAAACGCCGTTTGAAAAAAACTACTCTCGCTCGTAATCGCGCGAGAAGTCGAGCAGCACCTGGCGCATCAGCCCGCCGCGCAGCACTACTACCAGTACCTTGTGATTCTTCTTTATGTTGTCCAGTGCGGTCTTGTGGATCTTCTTGATCTCGTCGAGAGTCGCGATCTTGTCCTTTCCGATCTTGATGATGACATCCTTGACGCGCAGCCCCGCGGTGTTGGCATTGCCCGGATACTTCACCGCAAATACGTACACGCCCTTCTTGCGATGGAAGTAGAGGTTGGGGTTGTCGAACTGGTTGATCGATTTGACTGACAGGTCCCACCTCGGGCAGTCGAGTTCCTCGCCCTCGACCTTCCCTTTCTCGCGCGGTGTCATGGTCAGCGTGATGAGTTTGTCGTCGCGTTTGATTTCGATCTTGGCGCCTTTGCCCTTGGGCAGCAGGCCCACGAGTTTGCGGACGGCGGGCAGGTCTTCTTCCCACATCGCCGCGATGGCCTGCCCGTTGATCTTCAATATCCGATCTTTCAGCTTCAGCCCCGCGCGGCGGGCGGGAGAGTCCGGATCGGTACCCGACACTATCACACCATCTTTCCCCTTGTAGTACTGATTGTGGTTGAAATCTCTAAGCGGTTGGAGTTGCAGACCGGTCCAACTCCAGTCGACCTTTCCGTTCTTGCGGAGCTGGTCCGCGACGAACTGTACGGTCTTCGCCGGCACGGAGAAACCGAGGTTGGTCCCCCCGCCGCGAGTGTTTATACCCACGATCTCGCCGGCTGTGTTCACCAGCGGTCCGCCCGAATTGCCCGGATTTATCGCAGCATCCGTCTGCAACCACGAACTGTACTCGCTGTTCTTTTCGAGATATCGGCTGGTACACGATATGATCCCGATCGACACCGAACGGTTCAGGCCCCACGGGGCGCCCATCGCCATCACGAA
>CAZSLS010000181.1:0-14385 GCA_964607575.1 uncultured Planctomycetaceae bacterium
CGAGGTCATAGAAGCCAGCAGAATTATCGAGGCGCGGCTCGACACGATTACAGGTCGAGACCCGCAGGCAGCATACAAGAAGAAGTAGTAGTCTACAGGCTACTCAAGGAATGATAAGGAAGAACAATGGCAGAGAATAGTCAGGAAGCATTGGGAATGATCGAGACGCGTGGCTTCACCGCTATGGTTGAAGCATCCGACGCGATGGTCAAGGCTGCAAAAGTCGAACTCGTCAGCTACGAGAAGATCGGCGGCGGGTATGTGACGGCGGTGGTACGCGGCGATGTTGCAGCGGTTCGTGCGGCGGTTGATGCCGGTACGCGGGCGGCTGAGCGCGTGGGCGAGATCGTTTCGACGCACGTGATACCGCGTCCTCACGTCAATGTGGACGTTACGCTTCCGCTGGGCCGCACTCCCGCATAATCATCGCTTTCGGCGAGAATTGAGGACGATGGCATGGTACTGGGAAGAGTTATCGGAACGGTAGTGTCGACGCATAAATCTGCGAAGATTGCGGGACTGAAGTTCCTGCTTCTCGAGTTGATCAATCCTTCTACCATGGAAGGCCTGGACAAGTACGTCGTCGCGATGGACGGTGTAGGCGCCGGTACGGGCGAGATAGTGTTTTACGCTTCGGGAAGCTGCGGACGTTATACCGAGGCGACACTTGGCAGGCCCGCCGACGCGACAATTACCGCTATCGTCGATACCATCGAGATAGGCGGAACGCCGACCTACGTCAAGAACCCCGTAATCGAGTCTGCGGAGTAGGCTGATACGAATATGATACTTGGCATGATAGTTGGAACGGTGGTAAGCACCCAGAAGGCCGACAATGTCGACGGTACGCGGTATATGCTCGTGCAGAAGTGCGATCAGCACGGGAACACGAAAAACGAATACCACGTTGCCCTCGACCAGGTTGGCGCCGGAACGGGCGAGATGATCTTTATGTCGCAGGGAAGCCCCAACCGCCAGACCAAGAGAACATTCGACAAACCGATAGACGCTTCGATACTCGGTATAATCGACCTGATCGACGAGTCGGGCAAGGTTGTCTACTCGAAGCAAGAAGGTTAATAACGCATGGATTCACTTGAAGAGAACATTCGCCTTCTGGTGCAGGATGTCCTGTCGAAGATGGATATCCCCGATGCCGCCTCTTCGCCTCAGGCGGCGCCGGCTCCCGCTGCGCCCGCAGAGGCCCTGGGACCGGGACTTTTCGGGGACATCGAAACTGCAATCGCGGCGGCAAAGATCGCCCAGAAAGAGCTTCTCGAACTCACACTCGTGACCCGCAGGAAGATCATCGCCGCGATGCGCCAGGCGACGCTCGAGAACAACGAGCTGTTGTCGAGACTCGCGGTCGAAGAAACAGGCTTCGGACGAGTTGAAGATAAACTCATCAAGCACGCACTGGTGGCCAATAAGACTCCCGGTGTTGAAGATCTCCAACCGGCCGCATTTTCAGACGACGATGGGATGTCGCTCATCGAGCAGGCGCCATGGGGCGTTATCGGGGCGATTATCCCGTCAACCAATCCGTCTTCCACGGTTGTCTGCAACGGTATCGGGATGATTGCCGCCGGTAATGCGGTGGTTTTCGGTCCGCATCCGATGGCCAAGAGAATTTCCGGTATGGCGGTGAAACTGATGAACCAGGCGATCGTCAGCGCCGGGGGACCTATGAACCTCATCACCGCGATGGCCAACCCGACAGTCGCCGCCGCCGGTGTCCTCTTTACGCACAAGGACATCGGAATGCTGGTGGTTACAGGTGGTCCGGGCATTGTCAAGATCGCAATGAAGAGCGGTAAGAAGGCAGTCGCAGCCGGTCCGGGCAACCCGCCGGTAGTGGTCGACGAAACCGCGGATATCGAAAAAGCGGGCAAGGACATCGTAGCCGGCGGAAGCTTTGACAATAACATTATCTGCATCTGCGAGAAGGAAGTCATCGTTGTTGAGTCGGTGGCTGACAGGCTCAAACAGGCGATGGTCGCCAACGGAGCCTACTTGCTGGATGAAGCCCAGACCAAGGCGCTGACCGAGCTGGTGATCGACAAGCCCGGTTGCCCTGGCGACGAAGGGGCAATCAACAAGAAATACGTCGGCAAGAATCCGCGCGTTATCGCCAACGATATCGGCCTGGATATCCCCGATTCGATCAGGCTGCTGCTTTGCGAGGTCGGGCGGGAGCACCCGCTGATCTGGACCGAGCAGCTCATGCCCGTCATGCCCCTTACCCGCGTTAAAAACGTGGACGACGCGATCGATCTGGCGTTCCAGTGCGAGCACGGGTTCCGCCACACCGCGATGATGCATTCGCTGAACATCGCCAAGCTGTCGAAGATGGCCAAGGTGATGAACTGTTCGATATTCGTCAAGAACGGACCGAGCTACGCCGGACTGGGTGTCGGCGGGGCGGGATTTACCTCGCTGTCGATCGCCAGCCCGACAGGCGACGGGATTACCCGCGCCAGGACGTTCACGCGAGAGAGACGCTGCACCGTAGTCGATTACTTCCGGATCGTATAGGTAAAACAGCAAAGTGAAGTTAGGCAGAATAATAGGTAGAGTCGTCGCCGACAGGAAGCACGAATCCTTCGAAGGAGTAAAGCTTCTGCTGATCCAACCGCTGGACAGCCATCGCAAACCCTTCGGCGACGTGCTGGTGGGCATGGACGTGGTGAGGGCGGGTGAGGGTGACCTGATCTTCTACGAGTCCTCAAAAGAGGCCGGACAAGCCCTGCCGAACTGGTTCCATCCGGGCGATGTGGCGATTATGGGCATTATCGATCACATCGAAGGCATCGACGCCGAGACTACGGGGGGTGGATGATGGTAGTGGCGAAAGTTATAGCGAACGTCGTGGCCGACACGAAGATCGACGACTACAAGAACCTCAAGATAATGATGGTTCAGCCGATCAAGCCTGACGGCTCCGATAACGGCAATATGATGCTGGCGGTGGATCACGCTCAGGCCGGGGTCGGCGATACCGTGATCATCTGCGATGAAGGCGGATCGGCCAGAATGCTCCTGGACGCCCCGACGATCATGACCATACGAACCGTTATCGCCGGTATCGTTGACGAAGTTACCCTTGATAGCGACGGTTGAGAAACGTTTAAGTGGCAGAAATAGATATAAACAAGATCGTTGACGCCGTTGTGGACCAGATAGTCTCCAAGACCGATCTTGGCGGCTCGGCTTCGCCTGCACCATCGCCTGTCGTCGGCGGAGCCTTTGTCAAGGACCAGATTCGGCGGGTTGCGATCGGTTGCGATCATACGTGTGTGGGCGGTAAGAACGGTATTAAGGCTTATTTGGAAGCTTTGGGTTACGTGGTTACTGACGTGGGGGCTTTTACTGACATCGAGAAAGTAGACTACCCCGACATTGCCGCGGCGGTCGCCAGGAAGGTCGCCAGCGGGCAGTGCGAGCGTGGTATCATGCTCGACGGTGCGGGGATCGGGTCTTCGATGGTGTGCAACAAGGTTCGCGGTATTCGCGCCGCATTGTGCTACGATATCCGGAGTATCGTGAACAGCCGCGAGCATAATAACGCAAATGTCCTTACCCTCGGCGGACCGCTTCACGGTAGCGGGGAGCTTTGCGAGATGGCAAAGCTCTGGTTGGAAACGCCGTTCGCCGGAGGGAGACACTGGCCGAGAGTGAACAAGCTGATGGCTACTGAAAGAGAGCGAAAGTAAGATGGACCAGCAGGAACTGATCGACAAGATTGCCAGCGAAGTAATGAAAAGGCTCACCACGGAGTTGGGCAAGAAGGGCGCAGTCCCGGCCGTAGGCGACGGCGCCGCGGATCCCGCACCGGCACAGTTGGCGAAATACATCGACCACACAATGTTGATGCCCGACGCCCCCGATGCCGCATTCGACAAACTCGTCGAAGAGGCCATCGAGTGGGGCTTCTTCTCGGTCTGCGTCAATTCGAGCCGCGTCGCCTACGTAGCCAAAAAGGTCCAGGGTACGGACGTCAAGGTCTCGGCGGTGATAGGTTTCCCGCTGGGCGCGATGGACTCAACGGCCAAAGCGTTCGAGGCTCGCCGCGCGATCTCCGACGGCGCCCACGAACTCGACATGGTCATGAATATCGGCGCCATGAAGTCCGGCGACATTAAGCTGGTCGAGAACGACATTCGCGCGGTGCGCCGGGCGACGAGGGGCACGACGATCCTCAAAGTTATCATCGAAACTTCTCTGCTGACCGACGACGAGAAGGTACTGGCCTGCGAGATATCCAAGCGGGCGGGCGCCGATTTCGTCAAGACCTGCACCGGTTTCGCCGGCGGCGGGGCGACACCTCACGACATCGCCCTGATGCGGCGTACTGTCGGTCCGCAAATGGGCGTCAAAGCCAGTGGCGGTATGAGAAACTATCCCCGCGCCATCCAGATCATCGCCGCCGGCGCCAATCGAATCGGTGCGGTGTCCAGCGTTGCGATCGTTACCGGTCAGGAAGGCCAGGGCGGTTACTAAACGCACTTGAGTCCAACGCATGAGCGTAACAATCAGCAACGCGAAACTGTCGGCGAGAATCGTCGAGACGGGGGCGGAACTCAAGAGCCTCGCCGAGCATTCCACGGGCGCCGAGTATATCTGGCAGTCGGATCCGGCCCATTGGACCGGGGCGGCTCCGATCCTGTTTCCGATTATCGGCACGCTGAAGGACGGGCAGTACCACTACCGCGGGAAAACTTACTCCATGGGCGGTCACGGGATCGTTCGCAAGGCCGAATGGAAACTCATCGCCTCTGACGCCGCATCCGCCACGTTCGAGATCGTATCGAGCGACGAGACGCGCAAGGTCTATCCGTTCGATTTCTGTCTCCGGGCGAGTTTCACACTCGAAGACAGCAGCCTCGCCATCCGCTACGAAGTCAGGAATACGGGCAAAGATGAGATGTACTTCTCGATCGGTTCGCATCCGGCGGTTAACGTTCCGTTCGCCGGCGGATATCCCGAGCATTATTACTTCCACTTCAGCCGCCCGGAAAATATGGAGAGATACTTCTACAAAGGCGGCGTGCATCTGAACGAAACCGAGCCGATATTCAACAATAGTCGCCAGATTTTCGTGACGCCCACGCTGTTCGATCAAGGTCCGATCATCTTCAAGAATCCGGCGTCGGAATCCGTGACGATCATGAATTCTCGCAACACCAGGCGCGTTCGCGTGCGGACCGAAGGCGTACCGTTCCTGGCGTTGTGGGCGCCACCAGGCGCACCATTTGCCTGCATCGAACCGTGGCACGGCGTGATGGACAATATCGACACCGACGGCGATTTCACCACGAAGGAAGGCATCATGCCTCTCGCCGCCGGAGCCGCGTACAAGACGGGCTATTGGATCGACATCCTCGATGGCGGCGGTATCTGAAGAACAAACTTACAGCGGAGCGAAATACCATGGCTGATACGATGAAGGCGGTTGTTTACTACGGGCCCGGTGACGTGCGAGTCGAGCAGATCCCCGTGCCCGCATGCGGCGCCGAAGAAGTGCTCATTAAGATCGAGGCCTGTGCGGTTTGCGGGTCCGACCTGAAAACCTCCAAGGTGGGTAATCCGCGAATGAAGGAAGGCGCGGTCCTTGGCCACGAGTTCTGCGCGATCGTCGCGGAAATCGGACCCGACGCCCAAGCCGGAGATGTGAAAGTCGGCGACCGGATCGTGATGGCCACTTCCGTGGGCTGCGGTGAATGCGTGTACTGCCGCCGCGGATGGCGAAACCTCTGCCAAAACACCAAGCCCATGGGCTTTTCGTACAACGGTGGCATGGCGAAATACACGATCATCCCGACCCGGGCTCTGGTTGGCGGACACGTCGTGAAGGTGCCTGACGGGATTGCTCCGGAACATGCCGCCCTGGCCGAACCCATCAGTTGCGCCGTCAATTCGCTCGAACAATGCAACATCGAAGAAGGCGACACCGTCTTGGTGATGGGGGCCGGACCGATGGGGTTGCTCAACGCCCTGGTCGCACGGGCGCGCGGGGCGGCGAAAATCATTCTCTCCGAACCCAACGCCGCCCGCCTGGAGCAGGGTGAGTCGTTCTGCGATATAGCGGTCAATCCCGCCGAGCAGGATCTTGCGGAGATCGTCAAGGCCGAAACCGAAGACGGTCTCGGTGTGGATATCTGCATAGTCGCGGCGCCGGCGGCACCCCCGCAGGAGCAGGCGGTACACCTCGTTCGCAAACGCGGTACGGTCTGCCTGTTCGCCTCGCTGCCTGTGGGACGGAACATGCTGAATATCGATTCGCGTGCGATCCACTACAACGAGATTCGCGTGGTGGGCGCCAGCGATTCGACGGCCGCCCATGTCGCCGAAGGCGTTGCGATGCTCGCTGACGGGCGGGTCGACGGATCCAAAATCGCCACCCATATTCTAACGCTCGACGACATCCAGCAGGCGTTTGAACTGATGGTCTCAGGCGAATCCCTCCGCGTAGTCCTCAAACCGTAGCGGCGATACCCTCGCGGGAGTTTCGGTAGATCAGGTTTACGATCCAATAGATCAGTTGGCTCAGCAGCAGTGCGCCTCCGGCTGTTGATGCGAGGATCAGAATACTGGCGTTGACGGACACCGCCTCCATTGTCATGAGATGTTTGAAGGCCGCCAGTATGCCCGCGCCCGCAACGGCGCCGATGACCGTCCCGAACCTCCGCCCGCTGCAATTGCCCCCGATCACTGCCGCCAAGATTACCAGAAATGCCATGTTATTGTCCGTGTTGGGAACGGCTAGGGGGAATCGCGCAGCCAATGAGCATCCGACAATTCCCGCAGCCAGGCTGGAAATCACATAGGGCGGCGCGATGAGGAAGGTGCGGTGAAGCCAGCGTTGGTGGGCGAGAGGCGCCCCGCGCGATCCTCCGCCGATCTGGGCCAACTGGATCCAGAGCAGTGATACCGCCAGCGATACTCCCAGCACTATTGGCGAGTAATGCAGGGATTCGAGGAAACCGGCGTCCTGTCCCAGGAGGACGGCCTGCTCGGCTGCATGAAGCACCGCACTGGTTTGAATTATCAGAGCGGTTACGAGAGTCAGGATTATCGGGTTGATTGCGAACGGTCCGATCAATAGAGCATGCACCAGCCCGATACCGCCGGAGAACAGCATTGCCAGAGTGAAGGCCTCCTGGGGACTCTTACCGTCAGCGAGGGCGGATACCGTCACCACAGACGCCAGGACCGCCACGGCGCCTACCGAAAGGTCCAGTCCGCCGCGAATCATGATTACCGCCATCGGTCCGGCGAGCAGCACGAGCGGGAACGCCTCCCGCCAGAGGGCCTTCAGCGATCGGTCGTCGAGAAAGTGCTCCGAAACACTCCGCCCATACCACCACAGGGCTCCGGCGGCGCATCCCAGGAGAAGCAACCACACGAGCGTGGTTATCATCCGCCACGAGAAGCTTTCGGAGAAATGCGGCAGGGCGGGCATCTCCTGAGGACGCAGCGGGGAAACCATAACGGGCGAAAGCGGGGGTGACTCTGACATTTCTTTTCGCACCTCTGAAACAGAACCGGCGAGCGACCGTAAAGCCGCCCGCCGGTTAGCGAATCTTCAACAACATATCGCCTGGCGGGTCTACGCCTGCCAGACCAGATCGGCCCACTGATCCTGCATGAGATCGAGGATCTTGGTATAGCGGGCGTATTTCTTCTCGTAAAGCTCAGCCAACTCGGCGTTGGGCTCCTGGGTGCGAGCGAAGGAGACCATTGCGTCGGCGGCCGATTCGTACGAGTCGAATTCCCCGACCGCAACGCCCGCACACATAGCAGCGCCAAGCGCGCCGAGTTCCGTTCCCGCCGGGATACGCACGGGCACCTGGAAGACGTCGGCGAATATCTGCACCCACTCGACGCTCTTTGCAGCACCGCCGGTCAGGCGGATCGAATCGGGCATGTCGCGATGCTTGAGCAACTTGTCCATGTGCCATTTGTGTGCGAATACGACTCCTTCATAGATCGCCCGCAGCACGTGCCCGCGTTTCTGCCAACCGTCCAGGCCGATGAAGCACGCCTTTCCGTCCAGGGAAACGTTGCATCCGTAGAGGAACGGCAGGAAGATCAGGCCGGAGTCTTTCGGATCGGTCGAAGCGACAATTTCATTGCAGACATCGTATACGCTCTTGCCCTCGGCTTCGGCGAGTTTCTTCTCGGCGCCGAAGAATTCGGTGACCATCCACTCGAGGTTGGACGCCGAGGTCGGCGAGCCTTCGAGCATGTAATAGTAACCGGGGATTACGTAGCGGCTGGTTATGAATACGTCGTGGACGATCGGGGTCTTCGAGGCGTACTGGTTATTGCCCCACGTTCCACCGACCATCGAGATCGCGTCGTCGTCGACGAGTCCGCTGGCCAGTCCGCAGGCGTCGATGTCGAACAACCCGCCGGCTACTGGCGTGCCCTCAGTCAGACCGGTTGCTTCTGCCGCCGCGGCGGTTATCTTCCCGCAGATATCGCCGGCGAACTTGAGAGGGGGCATCATGTCCTTCAGCGACTCCAGGCCCCAGGCTTCGAGGACTTCGTCGTCGTAATCGGCGGTTTCAACGTTCATCAGGCTGGTGGCGCTCATGTCGGAAAGCTCCATGTAGACCTCGCCGGTAAGCTGCGCTCGGACGAAATCCTTGCACATCAGCACCCAGCGGGCTTTTGAGAGCGTCTCGGGGTCATTGTCCATGAACCATCGCAGCAGGGCGTTTGGCTGGGCCGGCCAGATCGCCTGCATGGTCTTGGGGCGCATTCTCTCAGCCGTACCGTCGGCGGACCACTGGTCGATATACTCACGTGCTCGCCCGTCGGAGGAATAGATAGCGTTGTAGACCGGTTGGAAGTTCTCGTCGACGAGATACAGACCGTTCCCATGCCCGCTGCAAGCGACTGCGACGACCTCTGCCGGATCGATTCCGGACGTCTCGAGTACTTCCTTGATAGATCCGGTGGTGTTCGCCCAGACCTGGTTCATGTCGAACTCGGCCCATCCGGGCTTGACGTCGAGCATTTCGCTCTTGTGCGATGCGACGGCGACTTCCCGACCGTCGGGGGTGAAGAGGGCGGCTTTGGCCATCGTGCCCCCGTTGTCGATTCCAAGCAGATATTTCGCCATGAGTAACTCCTTGTGTGTCTCAGTTGCGTAAAAAAACTACAGCCCGGCCACGCCGCGTGAAGCAGCGAGGCCGGGCTGCGCGAATCTACTCACCGACTACCAGCGTGCCGGCGGTTGTCTTCAGAGTCGAACTACTCGTCATCGTCGCCCTGGGCCTCGTCAGCCGCGGCGGCTGCATCGTCATCAGACGAATCGTCAGCAGCAGGGGCCTCATCGGCGGGTTCCTCAGCCGATGCCGGTGCCTCTTCGTCCGGTAGCTCGGGAGGTGCTCCCGCCAGCGCGGCCTCGGCCTGTTTACCGCCGAATTCATTCTTGAATATCAGCGCGAACAGAACTAATCCGATCACCGAGATTATCCCGGCACTCTGCATTGCTCCGCCCCATCCAAAGACCTCGATGACTTTTCCGTAAACCAACGTTCCTGCGACCAGGCCGACACCGAACGTAGTCAGGAATATGAAGCCTTGGGCCTGACCGCGTATTTCCTCGGGCGCCTTCTTGTCTACGTAGATTTGTCCGCCGACGAAGAAGAAGCCGAATATCAGACCGTGGACGAGAATGCCGATGTAAATCCAGATGTCGCCGCCGTAGGCATCGGCTATTGAGAATGCGCCGAATCGGACCGCCAGCGCCAGCATACCAAGCGCCATAGTCCACTTGATACCGAACTTGGCAATTGCGATCGGTATTAGCAGCATGAGGAACATTTCGGCAAACTGTCCCCAGTTGGCCAGGGCGGTTGCGACGTCGCCGAATCCCTTGGCGCCGAGGAATGATCCGAAGAACGACCAATACAGAGCGAACGGGAACATGACGAGAATCGATGCCAAGATGAAGAAGGCGAAGTTCGCATCCTTCAATAGCCCTGCGGCGCGAAGCCCAAGTGCGTCGACGATTGAGGCTGGTTTGCCCTTGGCCGGCGGGGGCGTGTTCGGGATTGTAAGGGCCACCAGGGCGCCTATGGCGCAAACAATAGCGGCAATGATTAACGGAATATTCGGACCAACCGTGCCGTCGATGCCGTCCATCTTGAAGATGTACTTCGCTCCGTCCGTGAAGAAGCGTGAGGCAAACCATCCGATCGATCCGAATACGCGAATCTGGGGCAGCTTCTCGGCGGGAGCATGCGTCATTGCGATGGCGTTGGTCAGGCCCCAGGTGGGCATGTAAATCAACATGAAGACCAGCACGACAAGGAACAGCAACATGGGCGTAGACGTATATCCTGCTATGAGAAGCAGAACCGCACTAAAGGCGTTTAGTGCAAACAGTACTTTCTGCGAAGCGAAATGCCTGTCGGCGATCATGCCGATAATCGGCGACATCAGGCAGCCGATGCCCATTGAAGCCATAATCAGCGATTTTTGAAAACCGGCGACGCCGATCTTGTCGAGATAAACCGGTAGTTGGACCCAGAACACTGCAAAGAGCATGAATTGCAGGAACATCATCGCACTTAGCTTGGCCCTGATACCGAAGGAGATGGGTTGTAGGGAGGTAGGTTCGTTCTCTGCCATCATAGATAGCTCCTTAATTGGGATCCAAAGCGTTCCTGCTCGCGCCCGTCACGAGCGGGTTTTGAACAATAATGACCATATGTCAGGCCGGTTGCAAGTGTTAATTGCCCTTTATCAACCACTGATTACCGAGCGCCATTGCCTCGCAGGGCGTCAGGCGAGTTTGTGGTTGATCGGTTTTGTGGCTGGATACAACTGTTTGTAGACCTCGAAACGCTCGGCGTACATGGGGGTCAGTTCGGTGTTGGGCTCGTAGACTTTGCCCGGGCGGTAGACTCTCGCCAGGGCCTCGTCCTCATCGGCGTATAGTCCCACGCCGATCCCCGCCAGTATCGCCGCTCCGAGCGGGGTGGCTTCCTCGATATCTGGCGTCTCGATGGGGCGTCCGACCATATCGGCTTTGTTCTGCATCCAGAAGGCGTTCTGGGCGCCTCCGCCCACGGCTACGAATTTCTCGGGGGTGACCTTCAACGCAGTCTCCACGCCCTGGAGAATCTCGAGGAACTGGAAATTGAGCCCCTCGATGACGGCCCGCAGCATATCGCCGCGAGTGGTGGTGTTCCGCAGACCGACGAATACCCCGCGGGAATTACCGTCGGGAACAGGTATCGTGCTACCCGAGAAGTGGGGCAGGAACATCACGCCGTTTGCACCGGGCGGCGAGTCGGCCGCCATCGCCATCAGGTAGTCCCAGTCCACGCCGCCTTCGGTCTCGGCTTTCTGTGCTTCGACCTGACCGAACTGGCTGCGGAACCATTCGAGCATGTCCGCGGCGACGGCGGATCCCATAGCCGCTGTCGCGCCGCGTGCGACATGCGAATCGACCCACCAGCCCATATTAAGCACATCGTTAGTCAGGACGGGTTCGTCGATGGCGGCTACGACAATTTCCCACGTGCCCACGACGTCCTGGACCACACCGGGCTTGAAAGCGCCAACCGGCAGGCACGCGCAGAGGAAATCGTGTCCGCCCAGGACAACCGGCGTGCCCTCGGGCAGACCGGTAGCCTCTGAGGCGGCTGCATGGATCTTGCCCAGGAGGGTTCCTGAGGGCTTCGGGTCGGCCAGGATGCTCCGATCTATCCCGGAGGCCTCCAGCAGCTCGTCGGAGTAGTCCTTGGTCGTCTGGTCGAACAGGAGCGTGTTGGAGGCCATCGAGTAGTCGGTGGCGATTTCACCGGAGAGCATGAAGTTCAGAAAATCCTCGATCAGCAGCCATTTGTCCGTTTTTTCGAGAATGTCGGGGTGGTGCTCGCGCATCCAGAGGATCCGCAACGCCGAATTGATTCCCCAAATCTGGTTGCCGGTGATCGCGAACTGTTTTTCCGGGCCGATGTTCTCGGTCCACCATTCATGCTGGGGCCCGGTCCGCGGACAATGCCAACTGATGAACGGATAAAGCCAGTTCCCCTCGGCGTCCATCGGCACGCCGTCCATGCCCATGCCCGTAACAGCCACCGCTTTCACGTCGCCAGGGTCGTCGAGCTTACCGACAGCCTCTTTGGTCGCCGCGGCTGTGTCGCCCCATATCTGCTCGGGTAGCCAGACCGCCCAGTCGGGATTGTCGGGATCATCATGATGCACCGTAGTAGGTCGCGAAGCCGAAGCGATTAACTTCCCGTCCAGATCGTAAACGATAGCCTTCAAGCTCGTGGAGCCCAAATCGATACCCATCAAATAATCCATCGGTGTCTCCTGTGTTTGGTCTGGTGAATCTATGCGTATTGTTGCGCCCTTTCAGGGAGCGCGGTTAATCGTAGCGCACGGTTACCACCTGATTGGTCTTCTGCGATTCCAACGCGGCGGTGAACACGGCGTGGCAGTCGGCGGTCTCGGCGGGTGTGGCGCAACCAAAGCGAGGGGTTTCCCCGGCGACCTCGTCCATGAACGCCGCCCACATCTGCAGGAACGAGTCGGCAAAACCGAACTCGAAGATCCCGCCAGTGATCGTCGGGTACGTCGCATCGTAGTTGACGCCCTCTCTTCGCCAAGTCTGCGGTTGTCCGCTGAGGTACGGCATGGACCACAGCGTGTTTGGTTCAGCCGTCGAAAAACGCAAGGAGTTTTTCGTGCCCTTGACGCTGATGTACCATGTGTTGACCTCGCCGGGATCGATTCGCCAGGCCTTGACCGTCATGGGAAAGTTGTCGTCGGGGGCCTTCACTTGACAGTTCAGCGTCGCATTGTCCCATGTCTCGCACGGTACGCGCCCGCCCCGTCCGCCCGGGCGATCCTCGACGATAGTGGACAGTTGCGCGTAGAGCGACTCGGGCTTCCAGCCCAGGCGCATTGGGACGTGCATGGTATGCAACCCCAAATCCCCGAGACACCCGTACTCGCCGTTGAGCGCGATGATCCGCTTCCAGTTGATCGGCTTGTCGGGATTGAGGTCGCTCGAATGCAGGTATCCAACGTCGACCTGGATGATCTCACCGAACTCGCCGCCGCGGGACGCCTGGACGATACGCTGGACCGGCGGGAAGAACGGGTACTCCGAAGAACATCGAACGATCAGTTCCGGATGCTGTGAGATTTCACGCAGGATAGCGCTGTTGGCCGATCTGTCGATACCGAAGGGCTTCTCTCCCAGGAGGTGTTTTCCGGCTTTGAGTATGTCGACGTAGAGTTGCTCGTGGAGATTGTGCGGAACCGCGCAGTACACGCCCGCCAACCCGTCGATCGCCAACAGTTCACGGTAGTCGGACGTGAACGCGGTCACACTGGGGATGGAGTCTCTGAACCACGTCATCCGGTCCGGGTCGTTGTCGCAGACCGCGACGATTTCAGGCCGGAGGGACACGCCGGTCAAACTGCACCAGCGGGCAGCCACGCTGGCGAACTCCCGTCCCATCAGGCCACACCCGATTATCCCGAACGGTACTGCCTTCCTGCTCATCGTCTACTCCCTAATGCTCGTCACGGCGAAACCCAACGTTAGAGACTGCACGGGTAGGTTCCGAACTCTTTGATTGTGTCCATCATGGCTTTGTAGTTTTCGGGTTTGACGGCTGAGTGGATCGAGTTGCTTGACGAGCAGATGTATCCACCGCCGGGCATTCCGGTCTTGAGGGCGGCCTTGGTGGCGACGACCATGTCTTCGATCGTACCGTTGGTCATGGTCTCGGCGCAGTCGACATTGCCCTTGATCGCGACGCGATGGCCGAACTTGGCTTTGACTTCGCCGAGGTCCATGCCGCCCTGAGGATCGATCGGGTCGATGGCGGTTATTCCGGCGTCGACCATCATGTCAATGATCGGCCAGATGTTCCCGTCGCAGTGTTTGATGAATGGCAGTCCGGCGGCTTTGAAGCCGGCGGCCACTTCGCACAGTCCGGGATTGAACAGTTCGGCGAAAGAGTCCGGCGACATGAACGGGCCCGTATTGAATGCGTAATCGTCTCCGGTCCATACGAAATCCACACCGCGTCTGGCGACTTCCTGGGCCATCTCGATATTGACTTCGACTGACATTCTGACCAGCGCCGAGACAAGGGGCGGATCGGCTGCGATCGCCATCAGGATCGAACTCATGGACATAAGCGAGCGGGGGATGGAAAACACGTCGTTGAGATGCACCCCGATGGCCATCTTTCCCTTCCACTCAGCCACGGTTTTGTCGATAGTGTCGTATCGCCCCGGTGCGTGCGGATCGGGCGGCGACCACGCCAAGAAATCGTCCATGCTCTGGATCGGGCACTGGACCTCGATTCCGTGTTCCTCCTGCCCATAGTCCTTGGT
>CAZSLS010000182.1:0-14274 GCA_964607575.1 uncultured Planctomycetaceae bacterium
AAGAACAGCCCAATCCGGCGTCGCTTGCAGAATCATTCAAGTACTATACGACCCGGAAGATGCGCTACGATCTGAAGACCATGCCTTACGAGTTGTCGCGTTACCTCGCCGATACGAATCTGAGCATCAAGGAGCGACTCTGGGCCAGCGGTAAGTACAGCAGGTATCCCAACCCGGCCAAGGCCTATTTCGACCTGAGGTACGACACCGCTCACTTCGTAAAAGGCGATCCGAAAAAAATATCCAAGTTAGAGTTCACCCTGGCGAACTTGCGGAAAGTTGGCGGGGTGTGCATCGAGCAGGCTTACTATTCCGCGGAGGTATGCAAGGCCCTGGGCATACCGGCTAAGATCGTCAGCGGGAGGAGCGGCGAAGGCATACACCATGCGTGGATGATGTGTTTCGTCAAGAAGCGGTCGAGCCGATCGGCCGCCTGGGACTCAACCACCGGGCGATACCCCGAACAGAAATACTACGTGGGAGATGTGCAGAATCCCTCGAACGGTATGAAGTTGCTCGATTGCGAACTTATGCTGGAAGGCGCAGCGGCGTTACTGCCCCTCGCCAGGCGAGAGGATGCGGATACAGCTACGTCGCTGGCCGTGTTGGCAGCCGACGTCGCCAACGCCGCCGAACTGGCCGACCTGAAAGATCTGCAGGCGCTTGCGGCGCTGCACAAGAAGCGGTTTGGCACGGCGCCTCTCGATGCATCGACGAAGGCAACGGTCAAAATCGACATGACGATCGTCGAAGAATTCCTCGCCGCGGCGCTTAGCTACAACCTGGCGCACAGGCGAGCATGGGAATTCATCATCGAACTGCGGAAGAGTCGAGACATGCTGGAAGTCTCGCATCTCGGTAAGTTCTTCGACGTTCTGACGTCCAAGACCGCCAAGATGTACCCGGACTACAGTTGCGAAATGGTCCTGCGCATAGTGCCCTCACTACCCGAGCCCAAGGGCAGGATGAAGGTCTACCAGAAGGCACTGGGCGTATATGCCTCCCGCCCCGACCTACAGGGACGGATCATGATAGCCTGCGGCGACGATTACGCCGAGCGGAGCAAGCCCGCGAGCGCCCTGAAATTCTACGAGACCGCCGCCCTGCGAAATGTCGAACTGGCCGATATCGTCACCGTCGCATCGGGGAAAGCCGAAACACTGCTCGTCGACGCCGGGCATACCAAGCCCGCCATAGCGATGTACACCAGGCTTTTCAAAGCCGCCAGGAAACCCCGCAGATCCTCCAGCGTATTCACCGGTCAGACATCCTACTACATTCTGGGCCGCCGCCTGGCTACCCTGCTGGAGACGGCCGGACAGACCAAGGATGCCCAGAAGATCAGGACGATGATAAAACGATAACGAGTTTCAGCAACTGACAGTTGAAAGCTAACAGCGAAAAGAGACAAGGAACGTACCTATGGCTGATTGTCCGAAGAAAGATAAGAACCTCGAATTCTGCACGTGCACGTATACCTCTTGCGAGCGTCAGGGCGCCTGCTGCGATTGCATTCAGTATCATCTCCAGAGCAAACAGTTGCCCGGATGCTGCTTCCCGCCCGAAGCCGAGCGGACCTACGACCGCAGCTTCGCCGCATTCGCCAAAGCCTGGGGTCTCTAGCCCGGCGATACGATCAGGCGCATCTCAGTGCCGCCTTTGAGTTCGACGGCGATACCGGTCTGCAACTGCGCGCCGGTGAATGGCTTCTTTGCACCCGCCGCCATGCCCGAGACCACCCAGCGGGTCTTTGCGCCCGGGGCGAACCACTCGGGGAACTGGTTGATCCGCGGATAATCGATCGGCAGGTGCATCTGCACCTTGTGGCGCGGGCGGTCGAAAATGATCTTGCCCGACCACGCCTCGCCGGCGATAAGGCTGATGCAGAGTCTTTTGCCATTGTCCTGCATGACCGCGCCGATACGGACATCCTTCCGCCAGGGACGCAGATGCATACCCTGGGTCTTGAAGAGGGCGTACATGATAGACGTCCGGGCACTGTTACCGTCGCCATGCCACCCCTCGACCACGCCGTCGGCCCGCTGAGGACGCCACATATCCTTGATCTCGCTGTCGAGCCAGTCTTCGACCGTCGCGATGCGCTCGCGATTGAACAGGCAGATTGCGCCCTCGATGCTGTCGGCGTATGAATCAGCGCCGCGCCACGGGTGGTTCTTGTAGTGCGGGTTCAGGTTAGACAGCACTTTACGCACCGCGACGCGGTATTCGGCGGTCTTGTCTACCATGTACACCGCGTAGATACCGTTGTAGTTGTACCCCCACGTGTCGCACAGACCGCGGGAGTGCGTGCCCGTCTTTGGATTCAACGTGTCGTACATCATCCCGTGAGAGTTCGTACCGGCCTCCAGAATCCGATCGAACATCGCGTGTATAGGGGCGCGGTAGGCCTTCGCCTTGTCGGGCCTTGCGACACTCACGGTCACGTAAAGCTCAGCCAGGCCGTCGGTTATCTCGCAGCCGTGGTCGCGGAGACGCAGCGATTTCAGATTCTTCGTCGGGTGATGATCGCCCAGCAGATAGTAGTCGCCCAGGATAATCGCCCAGTTAAGGTACTTCTTGTCGCCGGTCATCCAGTAGATGCGAGACAGCGACTGGAGCATCTCGCCATTGACCTCGATGTTCTTCGACGGGATCTTACCGAAGGGCGTGTCGATCTTCGCGTTGGCGAATATGTCGTCGACGATACCAATCATCCGCTTCGACCACGGGCTCGTGCCCAGCCATTCGGTAAGCGGGAGCAGCCCGTCTTTGACGTACTCCGAGCCGCCGAAGATGATCGAATCGAGGTGGGGCGTGCTTGATGCGAACGCCTGCTTCGAGAACGACCAGGTATCAGGCAGGCGCCCGATGCGGCTGGTGAGTTTCGTTTCCGTGCGGAGCATGTCGAGCATCCGCCCGTCGAAGAGTTTACGGTCGGTCAGTGCGGCCGTCAGAACCATGTACGGATAATTATCTGCCGCCGAGTCCTTGGCGTTCCATATATCGCGATGGCGACCGAGGTTCCGCGGGATCAGACCGGTCTTCTTGTCGGCCAGGTTCAACCAGCCCTCGACGAACTTGCGGCAGCGGAAGAATTGCTCGTTGGCCTGGCGTCCGTGCAGTTCGGCCTCGCGGAAAGCGGCTTCGATTGCTTTGTCCGGATGCGGTTTTGCAGGCGGGGTCGCGGGGGTGTCCCATACCTTCTGCATCTCCGGGAATACCGGGCCTCTTGCTCCGGCGGCGGGGCGGGCTGCGGCGGTAGCTTTGCACGTTATCTTGTGGGCGCCCTTTTTCGCAGGTGCTTTCGATCCGGCGGTGTCTTTGGCGACCAGTCGAGCGGCCGCTAGAAAACCCGGCGTCCCGCTCGCGCGCTTCAAGACGATCTGGTACTTCTCGCCGGCTACCTTGTCGGGTATCGCTACCGCCAGCCAGCGGAAACCGTCATAACCGCCGCCGCTGATGGATATATCCTTGCCCCCGATGCTCGCCACGGCGGTGCGGGAGTTGCCCTTGGAGCCCCAGAGCAGTTCCAGCACGTGCCCGCCGGCCGGTTTCACGTCGATCGTCAGCGCGATGTTCCCATCGCCCAGCCAGAAGTATTTCACGCCTGCATACGCCTTGGCGCCGTTGTCGAATCGTATCCACGCAAGTTCCTTGGCGTCGTCTGCCGCCATCGCGAACGTTGAAACTACTGCCAGCACGGATATCGCGGCGAGAAGGTGTCTCATGGTTCAGATGCTCCTGTTGGTGTTGCGGGCGGCGGGCGTTACTGCTCGTCGAACAGCCCCGCTTCCTCTTGTGGAGGAATGTCGGAAACGCCCAGATGTTTGTACGACTTGGCGGTGACCATTCGCCCGCGGCGCGTGCGAGCCAGAAGACCGTTTTGAAGCAGGAACGGTTCGACGACGTCCACCAGCGTGTCGGTCTCCTCGCCGAGGGTGGCCGCCACCGCTTCGATACCGACCGGTCCGCCCTTGTATATCTCGATGATCCTTCGCAGGAAGCTGCGGTCAAGCTCGTCGAGACCGAGTTCGTCGATGCCTTCGAGTTTGAGTGCGGCCTGGACGCTCGGGACGGTAAGTCGCCCGTCACCCTTAACTTGCGTGTAGTCGCGGCAGCGCCTAAGCAGGCGGTTGGCGATTCGCGGCGTGCCACGCGCCCGATCGGCGAGCATCGAAAGGGCGTCCGGGTCGCACTGGAGATTCAGCATCTCCGCCGACATTACGCACCGCTTGAGCAGGTCTTCGGGCGTCCAGAATTCCAGGTGGTGCGTGATCCCGAACCGCGTCCGAAGCGGCGGGCTGAGCATTCCGCTGCGCGTGGTGGCCCCGATCAACGTGAACGGTTTGAGCGGAAGGTTGATGGTGCGACTGTGCATGCCCGAATCGACTATGAAGTCCACTTTGTAGTCTTCCATCGCCGGGTAGATATACTCCTCGACGGCCGGCGAGAGCCGGTGGATCTCGTCGATGAAGAGCACGTCGCTCGCCTCGAGATTCGTCAGGATTCCGATCAGGTCGCTCGGGCGGGTCAGCGCCGGTCCGGACGATACGCGGATCGTGCTGCCCATCTCGTTTGCGATCACGTACGCCAGGGTCGTCTTGCCCAGCCCCGGCGGTCCGTGGAGCAGGACGTGTTCCATTGGCTCGCCTCGCTGGCACGCGGCGGTGATGGATATCTGCAGTTTCTCGAGCAGGTCGTCCATCCCGATGCACGCATCCAGCGATTCGGGACGCAGCGCCGAGTTGAACCGCTCATCTTCGGGACCGAGTTCTTCCTGCGATATTATCTTCTCTCTAGCCATCGTTCTTGTCTATCGAATATCATCCGCCGCCCGCTTTGAGTTTGTAAACCTGCTGAATGATCTCTTCGGGCGAATCAAGTTCCGGAGCTACAGCCAGCACCCGCTCGACCAGCGCCAGCGCGTCGGCCCGTCGCTCGCCGAGTTGAATCAGCACAGCCGCCGCTTCCTGCCCGGCTTCGGGTATCTCCGGTCCTTCGCCCGCGGCGGTGCTCAACTCGCCGGCGAAATCTTCAACCTTACCGTGCAACTCGGCGATTATCGTCTCTGCCGTACGCTTTCCGATTTCCGGCAGGGCGATCAGGAACTTGGCGTCCTTGGCCTGTATCGCGGCGGCGATCTCCCCCATCGGGCGGATCAACGCCCGCAGCGCCTTGCGCACGCCGATGCCTTTTACGGTAGTGAACAGGCGGAAAAAGTCGCGGTCAGCCGGCGTGTCGAAACCGATGAGTCTCGGCGTCATCGCCCCGCGCGTGGGGTCGCCTTCGATATGGTTGATTGTGTGCAGGGCGATATCCTGCCCGACGCGGGTAGCGAGGCGTTCGGCGTCGGTGGCAGGGAGCATAACCTCGTACCACAACCCCGCACCCGTATCGACAAGGGCCGCATGCCCGCGCATCTCCTGCAATCTACCTGATATTCTGGCGATCATCGCTCATACAGTACACCGATCCGCCCGGCGTGAAAAGGGTTTTCCACAAACGGCTTGGCAATTGGCAACTGGCGACTGGCAACTGGCCAGGACAACGGCAGGCAGGGCAAAAAAGTGGGCGGGCCTGTCAGGCAGGCCCGCCCGCTAATGATAATCCGCGCAGTCCTGCCGGCGGGGTCTTGCGAACCCGTCGGTCGGATGTGTCGGGACTGGTTGCTACTTCTTCTTCAGCATCTTAAGCATGGCCTTGCCGAATGCCACGCCCGCATCGTAGAAGAAACTCGCCGAACCGTTGTAGTGATACCCGCCGTCGCCGCGGGGTTTCGGATCCCAATACGGTGCGGTCGGGACGGCCGCCACGTTGCCCTTGAACTCCTTCATCTTCGCCGGGGCGCTCTGCGCTTCGCGCAGTTCCTTGCCGGCTGGGTTGGGCTTGTCGCCGCCGTGACCGGTCACGCCGATAACGAATGGAAGGTTCTTGACGCCAAGGTGCTTTCGCATGTCGCGAATGAACAGGACCATGTTGTCTTTGTATTCCTTGCGGCGACCGCTGTTGATCAGGTCATTCCAGGCCTGGAACCAAACGAATCCCACGATCTCATGCTTGCGACCGGCCAGTTCGGGGAACGTCTTGCCTATGTCGTCCAACGCCATGTGCATTTCGTTGAAGACCTGCTTGTACGCCCAGCCGACCGTCGCCGGCTTGTAGCTTTTGCCATCGTCGCGGTTGAACTTGCGATCCCACTTACCGGCGCTCGGCGGACGGAAATCAATCGCCAGAGACTGCCCGCCCCAGGCGATCTTCAGGAGCACAACGTCTTCATCTATCGCGTCGCCCACGACCTTACCGAACCCGACCTCGGGACCCACACGCCCACCAGGACGGGTAAACTGACCCACGCCCAGCCGCTGTCCCGGGCGCGCGTGAAAGGAACCCCAGATGTCGTCGCGTTTGACCCACTCGCCATCCTTCATCAGGTGCCCGTACTTCTTCGGATCCGATTTGACCAACTCCTTGAGATGGCTTGCCGAGCCCTTGCCCTGCATGTTCGACTGCCCGACAAGAAGAAACACCTTCACCGGTTTCTTGTCCTTCGTGTCCTTCGGAGCAGCCGCGGGCTTCTTGGCTTTCGCCGGAGCGGGGGCTTTGGTTTTTACGGCGGTCGCCATGGAGGCGATCATCGCGACAAACGCCAGTACAACAACACATCTGAAAAATCGATTCTTCATAACAGTCTCCTTTAGTTAGTCAAAATACGGTTACCGGGATTGGCAGCCAAGAACTCGATCTCCGCTACCTGGAGCATATCTGCACCATTGTTCTTCGTTATATCCAGCCGGTAGTAAACGTAGTTGCCCGGCTTGGCCGCCTTGAACTGGCGCCGCTGGTGACGCAGGGCGAACTTCTCGCCCGTGCGCTTGTCGAGCACGTCCCATTTCTTACCGTCCTTGGATCCCTGCAACGTCCAATCCTTCGGGTCTCGTGCCGATTTGTCATCGGCCGACGTTATGGCGTACGTCTCTACCTTCTTCCTGCCCCCGCTGAAACGGTACTGAATCCATGCCGCACCTCCCCTGGTTCGGAACCTTGAAATGGCAGTACCGTCGAAAGCTCTCCACGCTCCCTCCTGCCAGCCCCCACAACTCTCACTCGACGCCTTTGAAGCACGCATTATCGCGTCCCGACCCGCCGGTTCAGTTTTCTTGTCCAGCTTCAAGTCCCAATACAGTTTCTCCGTTCCGGTCGCGTTGCGTTTGCCGAATGACACGTTCTTCCAGCCTGCGCGAGCGGCGGGAGTCGAGATGATTCCGCCCTCGAGGATGTTGTCGAACACCATGCCGTTAAGGTCGGTCCGGCCGGCAAAGTAGCAGACGAGCCCGTCGGGTGTCCCCCAGCGCTTAGACCGCGTTTTTGCCTTTTCGCTGTCGTGCATCTTGAGGATCAGGCGTGCCTTCTTCGGATCAGCGCTGTGAATCACAAGACGGCCCTGCTCGGATATCATGAGTGAAACCCCGGGAGCACGCCAGTTCCCGGCGGCTTGGCGGTTGATTTGCTCGGTTTTCAGACCGGCGAGTCGCAGGACCATATCTTTGCGGATGGGCCTGTCGGGCATGCCGATCATCAGTGTTCCGTGGACCCCGATGGGTGTACAACCTCCCGCCTGCATGACGCCCTCGAATCCAAGCTGGGCATCCTGCAGCAGAGCGACTGTGCTTGTGCCCCCGATCCCGAAAACAGCCCTATCTCCATCGGACAGCGCACTACCTTCGGAAATGATGACCGTACCGCGCCCGCCGATACCGGCCCGGTCCGCCGCGCACCGAATCCTGCCAATCAGTTCGAGCGTTCCGTCCTCCCCGGAAGAGAAGTTTCCCCACTGCGCAATTGTATAATCCAGGCCATCTTTTATCATGCTCCCGCCGTTTCTACTGATACGCCAACCGTCAAATCGCACGAAACGGTGAAGACCGCGCCCGTCGTTGAGGAAGTTACCGCGGTGCTGTCCGATCAGCCCGCTGCCGTGTTTCAGCCAGCAGTTGCCCTGGATATTGTAGGTATTTCCGTACGTCGCGTTGTATTCGACCGTAAGGTGCCGGTTCGGCGGCGAGGATTCGTTCCCGCCTGCACAGTGACCGCCGGCTATGTAAGGTGTGTCGGCCGCGGGCAGCAGGATGTCGACCACGGGATAGACGGTCATGGTGTGACCCTCAGCACCCAGCGGCGTCTCGAAATAGGGCGCACCGGTTTCATCCAGCCAGTTCCTGCCCTCGAAGCGCAAGCCCGATACGCCGGGCCGTGCCCAGATCATGACCGGGCAATCGGGCCATTCCTGCCTGGCGTACTTTCCGTACTGGCCCTTTCCGGGCACATCGCCCCACAAGGCGTTCTTCTTGCGAAGTTCTTTCTCCTTGTCGTTGAGCGGGCGCTTTGCGTTGAACTCGGTCCGTTTACCGCCGATCATGATCTCGCGGATGCTCTTGATGTCGAACGACTGCAGCGTGCGATTCCCCTTGCCTCTGACTACCAGGCGACCGGCATGGGGGAACAGGATTTTGCAGTCGGTTTTCACGCCGTCGACAAACTCAACCGTCCCGGCGCCGCCCTTGAAATCGATGAAATCGAACGTCGAAAACAGCTTGTCGCCTTTGGCGGCGCAGTGCTCGCCGAATGTCGCCTTGGCAACGGCGCCTTTGCCCATCTGAAGGGTCCTGGCCGCAATCCCGCCCGGGCGCAAGTAGTCAAAGCTCACGTCGCCCAAATCCACGGTATTCTCCAGGAAAACCGATATGCCCTTCTTCGCGGCGGCTGCAGCGTCTTTCTGGTGCGTGGTTATCGCGAGTTTGCCGAAGTTCTTCACCCGGGCATTGGAGCGGATATACAACCCTCCGGGCTGGGCCAGAAAACCGCTGTCGCCTTCGGAAATACTCAACTCGATCACCGCCGGTTGGTCGTTCTTGTCGCCGGCCCGCCCGATCTGCAGCAGGCCGTCGATCCGGAAATCGCCCACGCGCTTGTCGAGTTCAAGGACCCTGCCGATACGTGAACCGGCGCCCATTTCCAGGGCGCCATCCTTGAGCACGGAGACGTAGTACGGCCGCTGGAAACTAATCCTATCCTTTTCTGGGAGTTTCTTGGCGGCAACTCGCGCCTGGTGGCCCACGTGGAAACGAATTTTGCATTTCGGTGGAACGACCAGGCGGCCCGACTCGATCTTGATGCCTTCGGCCAGGTCGAACTCTTTGCCCACCAGCGTGACGCTGGCGTCCTTTGCCTTGCGGAGTGTCCAGGACACACACAATGGCTCGGGACTATTGGCGAGTTTGATAAACGTGTGCCCGTCACCGAGGAAAGAGTGCGGCCCGTAGATGTAGCCGCCATCTTCCACCGTCACGTTGCCATAAATCTCCACGCCCGTGTTCCACATGACACCACGCTTGTTACCGCCATCTAACCCGGCGCCCTTGCCGACAGTAACGTGGCGACACGTCCACTGGGGCGCATACAACCCGTCCAACCGCTTGCGGGGCATGACGGCGTAGCTGACGACATACGGTTTTCCATCGGGCGCGTCGGGCAGAAGAATGTCGGTGTTCTTATCCGGCGGCTGGGTGTTGGTCCGGCCTTCTTTCTTGGCAAGGTAATCGCCCAGCGAATCGTACTCCGTCCACAGCCCGTTGTTCCACACCATGACACTGCTGCCCGGTATTCTTATCCGGTTCCACGTATACCCACTGACCCCCGGCTTGGCCCAAACCAACACGCGCCCCTTCGGCCAGTCCTGCGTTACATAAGCTTCCTCGGCGGCATACAGCCCGCCGCATGCTGAAATTACAGTCACGATCGCCAAAGCACTCAAAATGCGTTTCATATCCGATACCTCACTGCTGTAGTCGGGGGATTAACTTCCGGCTTTCACTGATCACGAACTTCCGATCATCGCTTCTTATCTCCCGACTTCCGCTTCTCATGCCACAGCATCTTATCCGGAATCGGCTGCTTGTCCATGCCCGGACCCTTGACGCTCACGTTTAGACTATACCTGCCCTCGTTCTGGTAATAGTCAAGGCGTATGGGATGCAGGCCGGCTTTCAGGACAATGCTTCCAGACTGTTCGGGCGGGCCTTCTACATGGTCACAGTCGACCACAACGTGATGGCCGAACCACAGCCTGGCGCCGTTATCCGCCTTAACATAGAAGGTGTACGCGCCGTCTTTCGGCGCCTTTACGTACCCGAGGAACCTGGCGCCAAACGCGCGAGGCCATTGGCAGAGGCGGACGACATCGAACGTGTTAATCACGCCTTCGCCACCGGTCTTCGCCTTCTCGAGATTCTCGACTTTCCAATAGCGACCAGGTAAATACTGATACCAGAGTCCCGGCGCCGCCTTGGCGACGGATACCGGCTGCCCTTTCGAGAGGGCTGACGAGGCCAGGCGCTTGACATCTTCCGCCTTGACGGCCTTGATGACCTTCCTCATTGCCGATTTCACCTCGTCGTGGTGATCGACCGCCACAAAGGGCTCGATCTCAACAGCGGTCCGTCCGGCTCGGTCAGCTACGTCGTTGTTGTCGAGACATGACAGGGCCAGGCGCATCGATGCCATGTCCGGCCACCGGACCAGCGCACGCAGGGCGGCCTTGCGGATCTCCGCGTTTTCTTCTTGCACCGCGCCGACGACAACTTTCCGCGCCTCGTCGCCGCCGTACTGTCCCAGCCTCAGCAACAGGCGGGGCTTGCCCTTCACGGGCCGACCGGCGAACTCCTTGATGCTCAGTTCTGCTTCCGCGTTGCGTTTCTTCAGCGCCTCGGCGATCGACCGGGCGGCCTGGTCGGCGACGAACGCATTACCGACCGCGCTCAGGTGGCACCCGTCGCGAGTCAGCAGACCTTTGTTCTTGTTCTCCGTGTTGATTTCTTTGAGCTTCTCCTTGAACGCGGTGCGCAGATCGCACAGCATCACGCCGGTATCCCTGGCGACCTTGCGGCTGATGTCGGCGTAGGCATCCACATTCGCTTGCTCCTTCACTTCATCGGGGCTGAGGTCGCCGGTCTTCTCGCCGCCTTTGCCGCCCGAGCTGAGTGTGGCCAGGACGACCGTAATACCGGTGTCGGTAAGCCGCTTTACCAGGCCGCGAAGCCCGGTATCGAACTGCTCCTTCGACACCTTGGCCCATCCGCAGTCGTTGATGCCGACATAGATGAAAACAACGGTCGGGTCCTTGGACAGCACGTCGCGATCCACCCGCTTCAGCAAGCCCGGCGAGGTGTCGCCGTTGATGCCCGCAAAGATCGGCCGGACGCCTAAGTCGGGATGCTGCTTGGCGATCGCATCGGTAATCGTCCGGCAGTATCCGGTCCCCTGCCAACGACTCCGTCTGCCCGCGCCGAAGGCAGTAATCGAATCGCCGAAGAACGCGATCACATCGCCCTTTCTCAGCGGCGAGTTCTTCCCGACCAGCACCTCGATACCGGAGGCCTCTTTCGCCGCTGCATCCAGAGCGCAGGTATTGACTACAAGCACAACGGCGGCGATCAACAGAACTCTGGAAATCATCGAACAGTTCATCTCAAATCTCCTGGGACTGAAGGTACTGGAATTACGCGATCTCACTTAATAACCAGTACTTGGTGCCTCGGTGTCTTCTTGTCGATCGTAAGGGCCTTCTTACGCACGCTGCCGTCGCCCATTCGCAGTTGCAGCGTGTAGCTGCCCGGTTCGCGCACCGCCAGTGTGAACCGAGCCGGACCGCAGCAGCCCACGCCGATATTCGTGCCGATCCAGCGATGCGTCACGGGCTTGCCCTTGGCGTCGAGCAAGGTCAATCGGCAGCCCGTCAGGCCCTTACCCCCGGCGGGCCTGACGGTCACAATGCGGGTCTGAATCTGCTTGCGAATGTCGTGGGTCGTACTGACGTCGGCCTGTTTTGGACGGTCGGTTAACGTTTCGTTCACCAGCAGGGACAGCTTGCCGTTAAGCCCGCCGACCAGCACGTCTATCGCACCGTCGCCGTTGACATCGCCTGCGGCCAGCCCCCACGCCGGGCGGTTGTACACGCTCGGGGGAATCACCTTGCCCGCTTTGTATTTCTCCGGCATCATGAACGATGCGTATCCGCGATTGGCTACGTAGAACGATGATACACCCCTGAGGCTGGCGGCGGCGTACAGGTCGACCGTACCGTCGGCGTTCAGGTCCTCAGCCAAAGCCATCTTCAGACCGGCAACAGGATCCTGGATTTCGTTACCCGCCCCCGTCACGTCCAACATCTCTCCTTCATCGTCGCAGACCAGGTTCTTCTGCTCGCCGCCAACGATGTAGACGCTGGGTCGGTCCGGTCGGGCGACTGTCCCGAACGCCGCGGTCCCACCGTCGAATCCGCCGTCCCGTTCGGTGATCTCCGACGACTCGAAGATGCCGTCGGCGTTCTGCCAGAGCAGGTTGCCCGGGCCCGTGGCGCAGATCAGATCGGTCCGCCCGTCGAGGTCCCAGTCGCAGGCCTCGAAGTACCCGGTGAAGCCCTCGCCGCCGGCTTCGTCGATCAGGCCCGCGGCTTTGGTCTTGTCGACAAACGCGCCGCCTTTCTTGCCGGGGTTAACATACAGCGCCAACCCCTCTTCCTTGCGCGAGACCACGACGTCCGGATATCCGTCACCGTTGTACTCCACGAAGGCGGCGCTGAGGCACTTGCCCTGGGCGGGAACGTCCTTACTCCTGGTGAACTTGCCTTTCGCCTGGCGATAGAGAACGCCATCGAGCAGCAGGTCGGCGTCGCCGTCGGCGTCCACGTCGGCAAAGCTGCACGAGACGCCGGTAGTAGCCTTCAGGCCGAACGCCTCGGTGCGGTCAACGAACGCTCCCTTGGCGTCCTGCAGGAACAGGCGATTTCCCCCTGTCGAACAGGCAAACAGATCGCACTTCCCGTCGGCGTTCACGTCGTAGACGGCTACGCCGCGAACCGGCTTGCCGAAGGATGCGATGGTCTTCGTCGAGAACCGCGTGATCGGGACTGCCGGGTAGTACGCGGCGCCCCGCGCGGTGTCCCGCATCATCTCCCACAGGCTCTCGACCTTCCCGTTGAACGTGCCGAACATGATTTCGCTGCTGGAAGGATCCTTGCCCTTGTCGGCGCTAGCCAGGATCGTCCACTTGCCCGGCGCGTCGGTCATCGTCGCGATGTACCAGAGTCCGCCACCGATGTAATAGAGGATGTCCTTCTCGCGCCGGCGTCGTGTTTTGCCCGCATAGGCGACGATGGTCTGGCCTTTCCGCAGAGACAGGATGGCCTCGGCGAGACCCTTGTCACCCGCCGTCATCGTTATTTTCTTGATGGCGAATTTTCCCTTACTTATGCCCCGGACCTCCAGGGAGACTCTCAGCGCGGCGGTGTTGACCGCCGTCACGCGGCATGACAGGACGTTCACATAGCGATCTGCCAGATGCGAGGGCTGGAGTTTGGGATTGATAACGGCGTGCAGAGGCGATGCGGCCAGCAGACAGACAAACAGGACCGGCGAGATCAGGAAGAAACGTGGTCGTAGCATAGTGGGTTCCTTTTGGGGGGGACGATAGATCGTATCTCCGAATCCGACTTCCCTGCCACAGCGATACGAGTTTATTATGTACGAATACCACGTTTCGCCGGGCGGGTCAACGTAAAGCGTTTTATCCACCGTCGCTAGTGTGCGACATAGAAAGGTGGCGACGGCTTTCTTGCCACGGCTTGCCCTGAGCGAGCGGAGCGAGTCGAAGGTGATGACACGGATACCACGGACGTAGAAATGGTCACGGCGACGAGAACAACATGGGCACTTTGGAGTGCAGGTCCGCCTGGCGGATCACCGCTCTTGAGATGGCGGAGCCGTAAGGCGAAGACGCTTTGACATGTTGCGGCCTGTCCTGAAGCCGTCCGCCGTTACCGATCACTGCTCACCGACGAACTGATCACTGGCCGCTTCCGCCGTTGCCGTTCTCTGTTTCTCTGCCGGCTCTGTTACCGTAACAGAAAGAGGTTTGCTATTCTCTGAGCCTCTGAGTCTCTGTGTGGAATCCTTACCTTTCCCTGCGACGCCTTCGTAGAACAAGCAGTCCACCGATTGCCAACAAGCTCATCGTCGCCGGTTCGGGGGTCGGAATCCCCGGTAGAGGAGCGCCGCCGACGCCGAAGTTCCAGTTGCCTCGCATAATCGCGAAGTCATCCGCGTCGACGTCTCCGTCGTTGTCGAAGTCGCAACTGAGCCCGGCGCCTCTAACGCCCCACTGGACGTCGAAGAGCGTCAGGTCCGCGGCGTCAACGATCTGGTCGCCATTTGCGTCGCC
>CAZSLS010000183.1:0-14263 GCA_964607575.1 uncultured Planctomycetaceae bacterium
GTTTCAGTATACGGTGAAGCATGAACAAGCTGGAAAAAGTACTGGCTGAGTATCATAACTACCTAATGTCCCGCAAATTAGCCAAAGTCGAACATGTGCCGTACCTCGTTCGCTGGGTCAAGCAGTTTCTCCGGTTCGCCAGCGACAAAACCGGCTACAAGTTCGAGACGGTTATTGAGATGTTCAAGCAGAGACAGTGTATTCACCACGAAAGAACACGAAAGAACTCATAGAAAGGCGTGGGTATGACTACAGATGACATTATGCTTTTGTGTGACCAGGTTCGGGACACCGCATACGCGATTCATGTGTATCATGGGAACGGATATCTGGAAAAGGTGTATCAAAACGCGTTGGTTAATCGTTTGCGGAAAGCAGGCGTCAGCGTCAAGCAACAATGCCCCATCACTATTCAAGACGAAGATGGCGATGTCATTGGTGAGTACTTCGCCGATATCATGATTAACGACTGTCTTCTGGTCGAACTGAAAGCCTGTAAGGCTATCACAAACGAACACAAGGCCCAACTGCTTCATTACCTGAAGGCCACAGGTATCGCCCACGGCCTGCTTATCAATTTTGGGTCCTTTAGATTTGAAATCAAAAAGTTCGTTCTTTGATCTTTGTGTTCTTTTGTGTTCTTTCGTGGTTAATTAGTTTCGTGCCGTTGCCGTTGCCCACACTTGGCGAGGAAATACCCCATCGCTGGCAGGGAGTGGGGCTGGCAGTTCGTGTTGCCGGCTAACAACCTGTCAGTGGATCCCGACAACGGCGTTGTGCGTAGACACCACGTACACAGGAATACGTTCAGCAGAGCGTACCACAGGGCTGTTGCAGGCGCCAGGATCGCAAAGCATGTCAAGCTGCATACGATGAGACACAGCTACGCGACGCACATGCTCTTGAATGGAGCCGATATCCGTGAGATTCAGGAATTGCTTGGACATAAGAACGTGGAAACCACCATGGTTTATCTCCACGTGGTCAGGGAACTCAAGGGATCGAGCCTGAATCCATTGGATATTCTGGAGGAATGCGAGCAGGTGCAGGACACCACGGCAGGGGTAGGGGTACTCCCGAACTTCGCCTGACGCCGTAGCGGCACCCAAGGCGGGGCTAGCTCCCCTCTTGCTCCCCGAGGGCATCAGGGTCAGGCCAACGCTGCGCCATGCGTCGCTCTTCGAGCTATGCAGGACGAGCGAGAGAGGTCAGGGCGGTCCGTTTGGACCATTCTACTGACGAAAGCGACGTAAACACGCGATTCTGACATTATCATTCTGTTTCTTTCTTGCCAAAATCGTGGAATGTTGGTATATCTATTACAGCTCTATTCCGCTTGGGGAGCGGTAGAGCTGAATTCGACCCGAGCCGGTCGAATCTGAAATGAGGCAGGAGCGGTTTACAACCGCACGTTTCCCTCTCTGCGACAAGCCGCATTTGAAAAGTTTCAGAATTGACGGTCGCCAGGCTTCCGAAGGCGGCATATCCGCCGCTGAGCCGTGCGGCCTGCCCGACGAGAAGTCAATGAGAGGATCCGCCAGTAAGAAATACGACTGACTGTTTGGGAGAAAAGACATGCGTTTATCTGGAACATCGGTATGGTTATTCTGCGGCGTGCTGCTGGCCGTGGCGCCGGCAGCCTTGGCGAACATCACCGTCGCGGGATCCAATGTCGGCACGTCCTACACGATCATCGCCGGCGACGTGATTGACTACGGTGGCTTCGCCGTGCAGGTGACCGACCCGGGCACGCTGACGATGACCGGCGGGGACGTCAGTTCTGCGGGCGGCACTGGGGCCGGCGTCTACATGACTGGCGGCAGCTTCGATATGACCGCCGGTATCCTGGGTGGGGGCACCAGCACGGGCAGCGGGCTGCATGTTCGCGATGGCGCCGCGACAATCGGCGGCTCGGCTACACTGCGCGGCGGAACCAACTCGATCGGCACCGGCACGGGGATGCACATCGACGCCGGTACCGTCACCGTCAACGGCGGCACGTTCTACGGCGGGGGCTCCACCGGCACGGGGATGAACATCCGCGGCGGTAACGTTACCGTCTACAGCGGCACGTTCTACGCCGGGGGCTCCATCGGCGGAGCGTTCGACGTTAGCGGCGGACAGCTCGACGTCTACGGCGGCGTCTTCCACGCCGCGGTCAACATTCGCGGCGGCACGACGACGATCTACGGCTCGGCCTTCTCGGTCGATAGCGTGCCCGTGACCACACCATTGCCGTACCTGGTCACCGGCAACACCGGAACGATCGACGTGACTTACCTCAGCGGCTCGACCGAGACCATCACGTTCAACCGTTTCAATCAGGATAGGGGCACGCTCATTCTGGTCCCCGAACCGGCGACACTGTCGCTGCTGGCGTTGGGCGGGTTGGCGATGCTGAGGCGGCGGAGCGAGCGATGGAGCGGTATCGTGGGGTGAACGGACGGCCGCGGCGCCCATGACTCCGACAGACACCGCGGCGCCCCCCGCCGATGCCAAAGGCGGCTACCGAAATGATATCCAGTCCGGCAAGCTGACGGCTGGTAGCTTCGACGACACCCGCGAGCCGAAACCCTACAATACGTTTGTCAGCGGACTCACCGACGGGTCGGCAATTGCCGACCTGGCAAAGACGTGCCATTCGAAACCCATCGTCATCCAGGTCCGCGACACGTCTGGTCGCCCGGTGGGCGGTGCGACGGTGAAGATCGATCGCGGCCGGGACGCCCCCTCCAAGCCGACCGTGCGAACATCATCCGAACGGTCGACACCCGCCAGGACAACCCGGGTCAGGCAACTGGGCTCAGCCCGGCGCTGCGTGAGAAAGTAGAGAGGTAGAGAGAGAGTTGTAAGTAGACAGGCGGTGTGTGACTGGGCAAACACAGAGCAAGTGAGTGGTTGATCGCGCCGGGGGCGGATCCTCGACAGACCCGGAAGAAGCTCTGGCCGGGATGCGTTTTGTTACATGCCGGCGATGTAACGGATTGTAGAACAGGATGTTAATCGCCTGTGACATACAACGCGACGTCAAGGGGAATTTCGATATGCGAGTTTCGGAGGGCAAATTACTGCAACTGCTTTCGCACGAATCTGTTACAATTACTCAATATGACGAACATGGATGGATACTGGAGCGATTGGCAGGTTCACAGTTTCGGTCCACGGCCCCGGCGGCGCCAGTGACGACCATGTCGCATCAACCTTCTCCGATATAGCTCAAGGTGTTTATCAGGCGGTATTACAGGGAGTTGAGGTTGCGGATTGTGCGACATGAATACCCGCCCGGCGGCGGAGAACTCCGGCGGGAACCTGTGAACCATATGTGACATCGCCGCATCGGGGCGCATCATAAATGGCTCCGGTCTCCATTGCGGCGTTGACTCTGGCGGTCGGCGGGGTTCTAATCGTGAGGTCATGGCAAGAATAAAGATAGCGGCGCTGATCAGCGGCGGCGGGCGGACGGTCCTGAATATCGCCGAAGAGATCAGCGCCGGACGCCTGGATGCCGAACTGGTTGTCGTGATAGCATCGCGACAATGCAAAGGTATCGAGCGCTGCCGGGATGCGGGCATGGAGGTGCATCTGGTCAGCTTCAAGGAGATGCCCGACACCCGAGCGTACTCCGATACGATAGCAGCGATCCTCGACGAGGCCGGCGTCGGCCTGGTGATCCTGGCTGGTTTCCTGTCGCTTTGGCGGATACCGCAGAACTACGCGGGCAGGGTCATGAATATCCACCCCGCACTGCTTCCGAGATTCGGGGGCAAGGGCATGTACGGGCATCACGTCCACCAGGCCGTGCTCGAACGCGGATGCAAAGTCAGCGGATGCACCGTACACTTCGTTGACAACGAGTACGATTCGGGACCGATCATCGTTCAGAAATGCGTACCGGTTTGCGACACCGACAGCCCCGACGATCTGGCTGACAGGGTCTTCGTTCAGGAGTGCAAGGCGTACCCCGAAGCGATCAGGCTCTTTGCGTCGGGCCGGCTCACTATAGATGGGCAGGTAGTCCGAATAGCCCGGTAGCTCGCTACGTCATGCAGCCCAGGCACCCTCTGACCGAATTGAGCAGTTCGTCGCACGTGAACGGTTTGGGCAGGCGCCCGACCACGTAACGCTCCAGTTCCGGTTTCCTGGAAACCGTGTCGTGCAGCGCCGAGAACATGCAGACCGCCACCCCGTCGACAATGCCCTCGTCGACCATCGCGCCAATGGTATCCCAACCGTCGAGGCCTGGCATCATGATGTCCATGAGAATCAGACCCTTGAACCCGTTGCGAACTCCTTCGAGGCATTCGGCTCCGGAACCGGCTATGGTGAGGTTATACCCCGCTCCCGACAATATAATACTGACCACCCGCTGAATAGCGGGGTCATCATCGACTAACATCACGTGTTCTTCCATGCACGATTCTCCAACGACATCTGAAGAATTATAGCGCCTCGCTCACATTCGGTCGCTTTTTAACCGCCATTCGTCTATCCGAACCCTACCTGTCCCTAATCGGTTCTTTTCGTAGATCCGTTAAGTTTTTCTGGATACGGCGCCGCCCGCGCCGCGGCGCGGCGCCCGACGACACGCGCGACGGTAGCAAAGATTCGTTGTATTCTCTCGCGATAATTGCTATCATTACCCGCTCACCAACCAAAAAGGATTTGCATTTTGACTGAGATTGCCGAACACAAACTCCAGAACGTGGACGAACCGAACCTGTACCGCGAGGTGTTTCCGTATACGGAACTCCCGCTGGTGGCGTTTGAGGATTCTGCCCCGCCGATGAACCCCGCCGGGAAGATATGGGTGACCGACACCACTTTCCGCGACGGACAGCAGGCTCGACCGCCCTATACCACCGAGCAAATAGTCAACCTGTTCAAACTGGTACATAAGCTCGATGGCGGGTCCGGGCTGATCCGCCAGAGCGAGTTCTTCCTCTATTCGGACAAAGACCGTCAGGCCGTGGAACAATGCCAGGCCCTCGGATACAAATTCCCGGAGGTCACCGGCTGGATCCGTGCGGTGAAATACGATTTCGAACTGGTCAAGTCGATGGAGTTGCCCGAAACGGGTATCCTGACCAGTTGCAGCGATTACCACATTTTCCTGAAACTCAAGAAGAATCGTAAGCAGGTACTAGAACAGTACCTCGACATTGTCCGCGCATCATTGGAGCAGAACATCCGCCCGCGATGCCACTTCGAAGATATAACCCGGGCGGATTTCTATGGCTTTGTCGTACCGTTCGCCATTGAGCTGATGAAGCTGCGCGAAGAGTCCGGTATCGACATCAAGATACGCCTGTGCGACACGATGGGCTTCGGCGTACCGTGGGCCCAGGCGACCCTGCCAAGGAGCGTCCCGAAACTCGTACGGGGACTTATCGAAGATGCCGGGGTACCGGGCAAGCTGCTGGAATGGCACGGGCACAACGATTTCTACAAGTCCGTGGTCAATCCTGAAACCGCATGGTTGTACGGATGCGCCTCCTGCAACGCGAGCCTTCTGGGAATCGGCGAGCGGACGGGCAATACGCCACTGGAAGCCATGATAGTCCAAGCCGCCCAGCTCCGCGGTATGCACTCGAAGACCAAGTATCCCACGATAACCGAGATCGCCGAGTACTTCCGCGATGAAATCGGGCACGATATCCCCAGCAACCTTCCACTGGTCGGGCGGGACTTCAACACTACCCGTGCGGGCATTCACGCCGACGGACTGCTCAAGTGCGAAGAGATCTACAGTTGCTTCGATACCCAGAACATCCTCAACCGCCCGATCGCTGTAGCTATTACCGACAAGTCCGGCGCCGCGGGAATCAAGCATTGGATCGATATCAACTACGGTCTGAAAGTTACCAAGGACGATGCGCGCCTCCTGGCGATAAAGGAACGCGTGGATGCGGAATACGAAGTCGATCGAACTACGGCAATAAGCGATTCCGAAATGCATGCGTGGTACGCCGACGCATTCGTCGGGGAGTGATTCTCGTCGACGACCGGATAGCGCCCGGATCGGAAACCACCGGAACCATGCCATATTTGCCCTCGCCTTGCGTTCGTCTAAATATAGAGTGCAGACTGTGCAACCGCGGTCCGATAGTTGCCGATAAGTAACAACGGACCGGTATAATGACAGTGCCATGACTACGCTCCCAAGATACTACGGCGTTAACGAGGTGATCCGGCGCTTGCAGACCATTCACGTGCGTCGCCACATCATTCGAGTAATGACGTTCGGCGCCGGGGTTTTCACGGTAATTGCCGCTTCGCTGGTCTTGACCACGCTTGCGGGAGGATACTGGTCGGACCAGCCTCCAGGCGTACTTCGCTGGGCCCTTGCCGCCACCTGCCTGACGCTCTGGACGGGCGCACTGGTGGTGCTGGTGACCCGTGGTCTGTTGTGGCGACAGACACCCGCGCAGACCGCTCGATTCGTCGAGGAAGCCTCCGGCAGCTTGAAGAACAGCCTGATCAACTCCATCCTCCTTGCCCGCGATACCGACCAGGTCAGCCCCGAACTGGTTCAGCAGGCGATCAGCGAAACGGTCGCGGTGGCCAAAAACGCCGACCTGTCCGAGAGCATATCGTATCGGGCGCTGCAGCTGTGGGGGTTGGGGGCAATGCTTGCGGGAATGCTGGTCTGCGCACTGGCGATACTCCAACCCGGACCGTTTCAGCGAGGTCTTACCGCCGCTCTGATGCCCTGGAAATACGTGCCTCGCGTCAACGAGATCGGCGGAGTCACCATAACGCCGGGCGACGCGACCATTCTCGCCGGTCAGCGCGTCGAGATAACCGCCGACATCCCCGCCCTGGACGATCGCCAAATGGACCGGGCGGAACTGGCCTCGGCGATTCTTAAGCTCAAGCCAAGGGTGATCGTTGCGGGAAGAGAGGCGCCCCTGCCACTTCTCAACCCGACAGCCGGGAAGTTCACCCGCGACCTGAACGCCGTAATGAGCGACCTCCACTACGCCGTCGTTATCGGGACGGACCGCTGGCCGGAGGACAAACCCTATTACACCATCAAGGTGATGCGTGACATCAAAGTCAAAAGCCACCTCTTGGTATATACCTTCCCCCCCTACACGCGAAAAGAGCCCACGAAAGTCGCCGACAGCGGCGGGGTAATAGAAGCCCCCATCGGATCGACCGTTCGCATGAAAATCGTCCTGTCGAATCCCGTACCGAAAATAGCACTCGAGGTCAAGGGCGCCGCCGCAACGGAGATGCAGTCGTCAGATGACCAAAAGACGTTCACCGCGACATTGCCCGTCGACGCCGACGGCGGATATCGCATGTCACTGCAGGACGAGCAGGGACGCACCATCCGCCGTCTGCCCGACCCGGCCGCACGACACGCCGGCGCCGCGGCGCCGGTCGTCGGGAAGATCATGGACGACTACTATCCCATCCGGGCCGTTCCCGACGCGCCTCCGAAAGTTACATTCCTCCTGCCCGGGCGCGACCTTACGGTAGCCCCCGGGACCAAGGTGCGGATGAAGATCAAGGTCACCGACAAGTTCGGTCTGGAGAACGTGACACTGTTTGTCGGCAAGTCCGACGGCCAGGCCGCCAGCGTACTCTCGCGCGGGCTCAAGGGCGCCGCGGACGAACTGATTGAATACGAGTACACGGTCCCCGCGGATCTACCCGATGACGGGACGGTAGTACTCGGATACAACGCCACGACCACCGATCAGCGCAATCTGCCAAAACTCAAACTCACACCGCAGACTTCCGCTTCCAAGACGTTCAAGATAACCGTACAGGACGCCAAAAAACTCGCCGAACAATCCGCCAAACGATACCAGGAATTGCGAAAGAAGCTCCTGGAAATACTCAGAATGCAACTCTCCCAGCGCGTCAACACCGCCATCTGCAAAACAAAGCACACCAAGCTCCCGGAAATCAACAAGACGGGCGAGGAGATATTCGCCGGACAGAAAGCCGTGCGGGACGGTATGCTCTGGCTGCTGACAAAGCACAAGTTCGACCAGGATATGCTCGTAATCCAGCAGGAACTCGCACGCCTTTTCACCAACGAAGCCAAGACCGCAATCGACCAGGCCCGGATCCTCGTGACTCTCGGCGCCATGAGCCGGCGGAACGAGGCGTGCAACAAACTGGCGGTCTCTCAGCACAAAATAATAGAGGCCCTCCAGTCAATGCTCGCGATAATGCCCGAACTGGTCGGCAAGAAGGACAAGAAGACCGCCACCGCCGCCGGCGACCTTCCGCCCGATGTGCAGGCGAAGCTCGCGGCACTCAAGACCAAGCTCGAACAATTCGCCGAAGGCCAGAAGAAGGTCATCGAAGCAGCGGAGAGATTGACCAAAACGCCGGTCGATACTTTCCAGGAAGAGGAGGAGAAAATCCTCAGCGACCTCAAAGCCGCCGAAGATAACTGGGAGAAGTTCATCAACGAAGCAATGGCGGACTTCTCCAAACTCGCGGAACAAGACTTCTCGAATCCCGCCATGCTCAAGGAACTGCTGTCGGTCAAGTGCGACGTGACGATGGCCAAGGACGCCCTGTCCAAGAAGGCCGCCGAAATCGCCGTCGCCGCCGCCGGTTCTGCGAAAACCAAAGCCGAAAAGGAAATGGACAACCTCGAGAAGTGGCTGCCCGACGAACCCGATCGGGCGAAATGGTCCATGGAGGCGCCTGCCGGCGGACAGGAAAACATCGAAATGCCCGATCTGCCCGACGAGCTTGAAGATCTCGTCGGCGATCTGCTGGAAGAAGAGGAAGACCTTTTCGAGGAAATGGCCGACGTGTCGTCCAAAGCCACCGACAGCGGAGAGAAAGGACTCGGATGGGACGCGCTGGACGGACCGATATCGAGCATGGCCGCAAAGGGCGTAACGGGCAATCAACTCCCCAATCCCTCTGAGATATCCGGACGGTCGGGCGAAGGCAGGCAGGGAAAATCCACCGGTGAATTCGTCGAGGACAAGGCCGTCGGAAAAGGCGGGCGGCGCACACCGACACGCCTGACGCCCGAACCTTTCTCCAAGGGAGAGGTCGATGACAAGGGTTCCGAAGCCGAAGGCGGTTCGACCGGCGGCGGAAAAATTTCCGGTAGCGGCGCCGAGGGGCTCGAAGGGCCCGTACCTCCGGAAATCAAGAAAGGCCTCAAACGCCTGTCCGGAAAACAGGCCGCCCTGATAAACAAAGCCGAACAAATCCGGGGCCGGTTCAAGGTGACCGATCATTCAAACCTGCGACTGTTCCATGCGATCACCCTTATGAATCGCGTCAAGGACGACCTGGACAAGTTCCGATACCACAATGCCCTGAGAGCCCGCAAGGAAGTGGTCGGAGCACTACAGGATACCGCAATGCTGCTTTCGGGCAACGTCGACGTACAGGCCGACGTCTCCGCCTCGATGCCAAAATACATACGCGACGACATCGCGGACGCAATGAAAGGTACGCTGCCCGAGGAATTCAGAGAAGTACTCAAGCAGTACTATCGCAGACTCCACCAGGAGGGCGGCAAGTAAACGTGCAATTCGGCGGGCCTGCGTGAACGACATTATTTTCTGACGAAAATAATGTCGTTCACGGAGCAGGAGAGCAGGAGAGCAGGAGAGCAGTCGAGCAGGAGACCAGGTGAAACAGCAAGGACAAAAACTAAGAAATCAGTACGATCACCAAACACACCGCTCTCTTGCGGTCTCCTGCTCACCTGTTCACCTGTTCGAAACAACAACTTTCTCGCGAGAGTCTGTTTTCTACGCCTGTCCACAAGACAATATCAGTGCAGGATCGTTTCGGTACGTCCGCCCCGACTTCATTGGATAATAATTCAGCATGAAAATCTTTACCCGCAAGTCACCGTGGTACTCAGGCGGTCTGGCGTTCGAATGCCGGGGATGCGGCGGATGCTGTGCCGGACCGCACGAAGGATATGTATGGGTAACTCCGGACGAAGTTGAAGCCATCGCCGCACACCTGAGGATGCCCACTCAGGAAATGATGACCAGGTATGTTCGCCGGGTCGGCAGGCGGATGAGTCTCAGGGAAATAACGCCGACCATGGACTGCATTTTCCTGGATACCGCCCATGACGGACAGAGGCAATGCCGCATATACACCTTCCGCCCCACACAGTGTCGGACCTGGCCGTTCTGGCAGTCCAACCTCGGCGACCCCGACGACTGGGCGCTGGCGGGGACCCGGTGCGTGGGCATTAACCGGGGGAAAATGCATGACTTTGAAGAGATCGAGACCCGCCGCAATGCCACCCGAGAATGATCGCCAACCCGCCGACGGAAGCGACCTGGCGCAAGGGTTCACGCACTGCCGCCGCGACACTGCGTTCCTGCAGGCGATACTCGATGTTTACGAAGACCTCGATCGGGCATCCGGAGGGGAGAAAACGCTCTGCATGGGCGGCGGGGCCTGCTGCAGATTCGATCTGTTTGACCATCGCCTGTACGCAACCCTCGGAGAGCTCGCCCTGCTGAAGCGGGCTCGAATGGTCGATCCTTCGCGCATGGCACGCAATAGATGCCCATACCAGCAGGGCCCGAGATGTCTGGCCAGACTCAATCGCCCGTTAGGCTGCCGAGTCTTCTTCTGCCGCGAAAACCCCGATATCCGGGACAATGACGTTTACGAAACGTATCACCGGCGGATCCGCCGGTTGCACGAGCGGTACGATGTTCCTTATGTATACGTCGAATTGATTTCGGCTTTGAAGATATTAAGCAAGTTTTGCCGTTGACACCACATCGGGCAGGTTTTACAATTTCTCTCAGAATGTGGACCGTGACGGAGCGGGTCTTCATTGATCGTGTACACACTGAGGTTAATGGACATGAATAAGTTTTGCATCCCACTGGTACTCGTATTGTTGGCGATGGTGTTTGTCTCCGGGTGTTTCGGGCCCAATACGGTCGAAACCGGCCAGGAGCGGTCATGGCGTATCGCCCAGGGCTGGAAATTGGATCAGCGCATGCTCGCCGACGACTGGGATTACATCATGCTGCTCAACAGGAACTGCACGTTGTCGCAGTACCATCAACGTCTGGGTTACTGATCCGATCCGCCCTTTGACGGATTGTTCCAAGACCCTCCGACACGCCGCCAGTGGCGCCGCGTCGGCGGGTTTTGTTGTCTGGTCTTTCAAATGCGAAACCGGTCGAAAGTCTGCGACCGCCTCATAGACACCAGGTATCGGAGCGACAGTCATGAGCAGAGCAAACCGACTGGCCGTTTTCCCGGGCACGTTTGACCCGATCACTAACGGGCACATCGATATTATCAGGCGCGGCGTGCGCCTCTTTGACGAGTTGGTGGTGGCGGTCGGTAATAATCCCGAAAAGGCCTCCATGCTGGACGCCGAAACGCGGGTGGAAGTCGTCAGGCAGACCACCGCCGATATTCCAGGCGTACGAGTCGAGATGTTCTCCGGGCTGACCGTCGACTTCGCCGCGAGCGTCTCGGCTACGGCGATACTGCGCGGTATCCGCGACTCAGCCGACCTCCACTTCGAATACGACCTGGCGTTGACTAACCGGGTGGTAGCTGGGATTGAAACGGTCTTCGTAATCCCCAGCACCGAACACGCCTTCACTTCATCGAACCTCATCAAGCAGATTGCAAGAATGGGCGGCGACGTTTCTGCAATGGTTCCGCCCGCCGTCCTGCCTCACCTCAAAGCATGCCGCAACACGCCCGGTCCCGACAGCGCCCTGGATGAATGAATGACGAACGGCGACGGCGGACGGGGACGGATGAACATCCAACAGCCAGCAAGAAACGTCCATTTTCCAAGTGAACGACAACGGCGAACGACGAACGGCGTGCGCAAAAAACAAGGCGCCAGGAGAGGGGGGCCTGGCGCCTCAAACTCGGTCAAGAGGGAATATGACCGAGGAGCCTCATAGTTACCACTAACCATTAAACCACCTACTTCCCGATATGTCAAGCAAAGAATATTTTTTTTTGCTCTTTTTCCATTTTCCCCCACTACCAAATCGCAAATCCGCAACAATCGAGCACAGCAAACCTTACCGATCACTATCCGTCTTTTCCCCGCCGTCGGAATCGTTCGATTCGTCGGGGAGATACAAACCTCGCGATTTTATGTACTCCTCAACCGCATCGGGAACCATATATCGAATCGGTAATCCGGCGGAAAGACGCTCTCGAATCTCGGAAGAGGAAATATCGATCAGCGGCGTTGTACATATCCCCACCAGCAAATCAGCCGCCACGTGCTTACCGAAACGCTCGGCTAGAAGAGCAGATATCGCGCCGGTCTTCTCGTGCCACGGAGGGCGAGCCGCTATCACCAACCGCGCCAACTTCACCACGTCGTCCGCCCTGTACCAATTGCACAGATCCGCCAGCATGTCGGCGCCTATCACCAGATCGATCTGCGTGTCGTCGCCGCCGGCCTGATGAATCGCCTCCAGCGTATCAAACGTGTAACTCGGGGCCGGGCGCTGGAGTTCAGCTTGCGACACTTCGAACATGCCCTCACCTTCTACGGCGAGGTTCAACATTTTCAGCCTGTCGGCGTCCGAGGCGGCCGCTGGTCCTTTGTGCGGTCCCCTGGCGGATGGAACCAGCGTAACGCGCCGGTATTGGCGCTGCTCGGCCACCGCCCGCGCGGCAATCAGGTGCCCGTTGTGTACGGGATCAAACGTTCCGCCAAACAGTACGATCCGCTCAGCCATCATGTTCTCCGGGGGAGTTTCACACAGCGCCTTGACTCCGGACTTGCATTATTGTATAAAGCTGAGCCCCTAATAGCGAACTCTTGTGTGTCCGACTCCTCAGACACAGGGACTCGCCACAACAAATGCTGCCGCACGGATGAACCCATGCTAAAGCAAGAATGGAAGACCAATGGAACAGAAGCACGCTGACATACTAACAGGTACAATCGACGCCGAGTCTCTGGCAAAGCTTGAGGCGCTGGGCAACGACAAGGCAAACGCATTTATCGCCGACGCCGTAGCGTTGTGCAAACCGCAAGCGGTCGTGGTCTGCAACGACGACCCGGGCGATATCGCGATGATCCGCCAGGCGTCCATCGACAACCGCGAAGAGAAGCCCCTGGCGATGGAAGGACACACCTTCCATTTCGACGGACCTCAGGATCAGGCCCGCGACAAGAAGGTCACAAAGTACCTCGTTCCCGAAGGCGAGCATCTCGACGAGAAGCTCAACTGTACCGATCGCGACGGCGGTCTGGCCGAACTGCGCGAGATTTTCGAAGATTCGATGATCGGAAAGACGATGTACATCCGCTTCTTCTGCCTCGGTCCGGTCAACTCCCAGTTCAGCACCTCATGCCTGCAGGTCACTGATTCGGCGTACGTCTGCCACAGCGAAGACATGCTCTATCGCGCCGGTTACGAACAGTTCAAACGCCTCGGCGATGACGACGAGTTTTTCCGCTTCCTGCACACCGCCGGGAGGATGGAGAATGACGTCTCGATCGACGTCGACAAACGCCGCATCTACATGGACCACACGCAGAATACCGTCTACAGCACCAACACGCAGTACGCGGGCAATACTGTCGGTCTGAAGAAGCTCTCGCTGCGCCTGGCGATCCGCAAAGCCGATCGCGAAGGCTGGCTGGCTGAGCACATGTTCATCATGGGCGTCCACGGACCCAACGACCGCGTGACGTACATCGCCGGAGCCTTCCCCAGCGCGTGCGGTAAAACGTCAACGGCGATGCTTCCGGGCGAAACCATCGTCGGCGACGATCTGGCGTATTTCCGCGCCGTCGACGGAAAGGCCCGAGCGGTCAACGTCGAGTCCGGGATATTCGGTATTATCGCGGATGTAAATCCCAATGACGACCCGGTCATCTTCGACGTGCTGACCAGCCCGGGCGAAGTAATCTTCGGTAACGTGCTGATCAAAGACGGAGTACCGGCATGGTTGGGCATGGGCTCCGAACTCCCCGCCGACGGAGTAAACTACCAGGGCAAGTGGACCTCGGACATGACCGATGTCAACCCCTCCCACAAGAACGCTCGATACACAGTCAGGATCAGTTCGCTGGACAACGCCGACGTAAACGCAGACGCCTCCGAAGGCGTCGAACTCGGAGCGATCGTATACGGCGGCAGGGATTCCGACACGTCCGTACCGGTCCAGCAGAGCTACGACTGGGCGCACGGAATAATGATAGGCGCGTCGCTGGAATCGGAAAGCACAGCCGCCACTCTCGGCGCCGAAGGCGTACGAACGTTCAACCCGATGAGCAACATGGATTTCC
>CAZSLS010000184.1:0-14211 GCA_964607575.1 uncultured Planctomycetaceae bacterium
CAAGTGGTACACTTTGACCCGCCCACAAGTGGTACAGTTTGCCCGCCCCTTGACAGGTCCTTTCAGGATCTTCCTTTTGTCCAATACTGCCTGTCACCGGGATTGGTTTGGCTGAGGCGTTTGAAGGATGTAATCTGTATCCAAGATTTTGAGGTACGAATTTCACTCGGAATTGCTCCAGCAAGAAGTCATCCGTCATGGAGGCTATGAAATCGGTAGCCACGCGAGCAGGAACGTTCTGGGACAAGTACTCATCGCCCAAGTAGCGGACATGTTCCGTATAGATGAGGGATGCTCTGTTCTCATTTACTAGATCATCGATATACAAGTCGAACATCCGAGAAAACACCTCCCGAAGTTTTGTCTTTTCGACCTTGATTGTGTCTGACAAATATATCCTCTCGTAGTTGAACTTCTTCAATTCTTGAAGTGCGGTGAAGACTTCCTCGGAGAATGCGATTTTGCCCTCTTGGTAGCTGTTGTGAATTACATCCATGACAAGATTATGTATGATATCGCGGTTCGAATCTCCAAGTAGATCAGTTGCATCCTTGGGCAGATCGCCCCGTTTGATCACATACAATTCGATAGCATCTTCGATATCTCTGCCAATGTAGGAGATAAGATCTGCTACTCGGACAATACAGCCTTCTAGTGTTGAGGGGTATACACTGCGATCCGCCCCGGGCTCAAGTAGGCACCTGTTACAGTTTCCATCCAAAGTCTCCCAATCGAGCCCGGAACTTGGGATCAATTCTTGGTCTACGATCTCACCGTTGTGTCCTAGAACACCATCTAGAACCTGCAGTGTGAGATTGAGCCCTTGGCCTTCATTTTCCAAGACATCCAGTATTCTCACCGAATGCGCATTATGTATGAAAGTCCCGCCACCACGATCTTGGAGCATTTGTCCGAGGAATTCCTCTCCAGCATGGCCAAAAGGGGCATGCCCAAGATCATGAGCGAGGGCAATTGCCTCCACTAGGTCCTCGTTGGCTTTCAGACATCTGGCAATTGTCCTCCCGATCTTAGAAACGAACTGAACATGCAATACGCGGCGGGTTATGTGAGCATTCTCAAGTAAGAAGAAAACCTGTGTTTTGTCTATGTAGCGGGAATATGCCCTACAGTGCATTACTCGATCTGCGTCATGTGCAAATGCGGCTCGAAGGTTCTGGCGATCGGGAATAGCCTCTTCTTGACGCCTGACAGCATTCCAACTCCGACAGGCTAACTCGGAGAGGGAATCCCGCTCTCGCCACGCGTTTTCCCGTATAATTGCTGCATAGATTTCGCTGAATTCCGACCGTGGGTATATCTGATGTGTCATCCTCGAAGAACTCCTTCTAATTCGAGAAACGTCATCGTACGACATGTGACTTACGAATTCCCCGTCCCGACCCACGACTGTCAGAGGGGGGAACGGCAGGTGCTCGGTTCCAGGTTCTGGGTTCTAGGTTCAAGCCTAGCACCAAGAACCTGGAACCTGGAACCCGCGTACGGTATTTCGTCCGAACCATAAACGATCTTATTTGATATTATGATTGTCGATGATTGTTGGGCTGAAGGCAAGAAGAAACCAGTGATCAGTGGACGGCCAGTGAGCAGTTATCAGTTCAAACGGCTGGCAAGTGGCAACTGGCGACGGCGGGAACGACGACAACGGCGTCGCTCCGCGACATGTCAAAGCGGCGCTCCCGATGTACATCGGGACACTCCAAATTACGGCGAACGGTGTTGTTACTTTTGGTTTGTTGGCTCTTCTTCGTTGTCTTTGGGGGTCTTCCCGGTCATGCGTTCCCGCATATTCTTGCCCTTGTTGTAGCTGTCCATGAAGTTCTTCCGTAACGAGGGGACAAGCAGGTACGCCAGGACAGCGATCGCAATGCCTATCGGGATTGCAAGTCGCTCAAGAACATCAATGGCCGCAGCAAATGTCATAATCGCTTTCTCCGCAAATCGCTGAATTCAGAGACATCACAATACTCAATCATTAAACCCGCCCGCAAACCCGTCTAATCTACGTCTATTAATAGCTTAACAATGCGGATTTGATAAGCAAATGGCAAGGGGAAAGTGTGTGACTGGTCACACACAGAACAGGTGAGTGGTTGATCAGGTGAACAGGTGAAACGGCGGACGGCAACGGCGGTCGGCGGATCAACATCCAACCCCGATGTAAGATCGGGACTGTCGCTTCGCTCCAGCAACAGAAGCAAGAAACGCCCAATTCTCAAGTGAACGACGAACGGCGAAAACCCGTGGCCGTGGCCGTGACAATACTTCGCGCCGTTCTTTGTGATCTCTGTGCTCTCTGTGGTAAGAAGAAACGTAAAATGACGCCGTTACTACATCCGTATCATCCGTGGTAAAGACCAGTGAGCAGTAATCAGTGAGCAGTGAGCAGTAACGACGAACGGCGAAAACCCGTCCCTGCGTCGCTCTTCGAGCTATGCAGCGCAGGCGGCGGACGGCGGCGGATTAACATCCAATCCTCCGGCGGACCTTTGCCGGTGCGCCACGTTTTGACAGGCCCGCGGCCAGCAGCAGCAGGATAGACATCGTTCCCGGTTCGGGAACCATCAACAGGATTTCCGACTCGCTGCCCGCAATCGGAACGCCGGCGCCGTTCAGTGCTTCGAGCCTCAGCGTATACGGTGATATGGCGATACGATCTCTGGCGCCGGCCTCGGCCAGGTGGGCGAACGTAAGGAAATAGTCATCCACGATCCCGTCAAGGTCCGTGTCGGGCAGTTCAACCAGCATGGTGAGGGGCAAGGCCTCCGGTCCGCCGCTGATGCTCCAGCGATAGTTGGGTTCTCCGCCTATGCCGTCGGCGCTCAGCACGATTCCGTAGAAACCGCCAACCTTACCGTCACCGCCGGGGCTGATGGTTATTATTTCCAACGGAGGTCCGTCCTGGAGGTCTTTCACGGGCGCGGTGATCTGTGTGGCCGGGTCGGGGGGGAGTGTGGCCAGCCCTTGCGAGTCTGAGGATTGACCAAACCAGACAGATGCGTAGCCTTCATAAAAACCGACACCCATCGCCATCCAGGTAGCTGTTGCCCAGATGCCCTGATTGAGGAGCATGTCATTATGGGGCGAACTGCCGCTCCAAAGGTTCACCGCCTGTGGGGGCGATGATACGAAAGGACCGGCCACAAGCTCGAATCCGATGCCCGTATAGACGGTAATCTCATGCGGTTTGTTCCACATGCCTTCGGCGTTTCGGTGGTCGGGGACATAGCACACCGGCGTCCAAATCCCATTGTCCGACCAGCTGCGCAATGTACAGCCCAGCCCTGATATTGGATCAATGTGTTCGTGCGGGCGGTAGATCGCAAGATCGCGCGCGTGGAGCTGCGCCACCTCGGTCAGCGAGACCGTTACCGGTATAGAGTGCAAATTACGGCTAGCGCGATAGGCATTGACAGCCTGACCGAGCGCCTCATCATTCGGCGTCAGATACACATCAGCTCCCGCGACACCGATCCCGACCGTTAGCGGAAAAGCCATCGCCGCTAGAAGCACTACGAACCCAACTGTATGATTCTTCCGCATTTGTCACACCTTTCTCTATAGCGGCCCGGCCGCATATTCCCTGACTGTCAGCGCCGGCAGTAACCTGCCTTGCAAGACTGCGCGCGTGCAGTCCGATCCTGAGGATTCTGAAGAGCACTACCCCTGGCAGACTGGCTCGGTCTGCGTATAGAGCCTTCGCGTCGTGGGAACTTGGCCGGTGCGGCCTGGAGACAAGAAGGTGCGAGTGAGCGATGGTCGCTCTTGCCTCGATTCAGAGTAGCCCCGCCGCTCCCAAAAAGCCAAGCGAGCTAGAGCACTGAAAATTATACCCGGAACTCTCGATTTCACCAAGAAGAAAATGCCGGCTTCTGGTGCGTTCCGTCCTTAAAACAGCAAATGGTGAGAGTAGCTGTCTTGTGTGGGCGTCTATTTTGAACGATACCGGTTTGCATTATCCAGGCGTTGTCGCCCGACATATCCTATGCGTCGCGATTCGGCCCGAAGGGCAGCAAACGGACTTGGGGTAACTGGTTTTTGATATTCCAATTGGGAATTGGGATAAGTGATTTGTGATCTTAACGGCGCAAGAAGGAGGCGGCCGGTCCGTGCCGGCCGCCTTCCCTCGATCTCCGGTTACATCCTTTCAGGGACTTTCAACTCTGGATGGAGTTCTTCTTCTTGACATACCTGAGCCAATCCAGCATTACCTTCTGATTCAGCTTGCGGGCGGAGAACTTGACCTTCCACCAAGAGGTATTAACGCGGCGCCATTTCCCGCTGACAGCGGGATAGGCCCGGTGGGTCTGCCCGTAAACGCCGCTGACGCTGCCCCGCATGAACGTCATACCGTTCTTGGAAAGGGTCGAGTGATCTATGTAGAACAGACCGGCGCTCTCTGGAATCCATGAACGCATATCGTCGGCGCGGCCCCACGGCGTCCGATGACGCCCCATCGTGTTGTATAGCGTGTATTTCAGCACCAACTTACCGTTCTTCGGCTGCGGGGAGTGGAGATGCATGATCCGGAACTCGCCCAGCCGGATGCGGATGTAGTAACAGGGAGGCCCGGACGAGGGATCAAAGATCATCGCGTACGGGCGACGCGCCTTGTTGAGGACGACTGTCCCGGTGGAGATGATCCCACCGGGGTTAGCCCTCGCCGTTGCCTGCGCGGGCGCCGCGGCGCTTAGTACCAGGGCCAACAGGGCCAACATCAAAAGAAACTTTCGACCACCGACGATGCGACTCGACATCTGATTGTTGTGATTAGAGTTCATGTTCGTACTCCTCTGCGTGTTAGGGTTTATTCGACCAGGTTCATGATTACGATCGTGTTGTGTTTCTTTCATGGGTTCTTCCTTTCGTTCGGGGTTTCGTGGATTCTCTCGATCTACTCCCCAGAGCGGTCTGGCGGGGCAAACCGAACGCGGAATCCGTAATTCTCCTGAAAGAGGTTCCAGCCCGGATATTTCACCATGTGTTCCGCGTCGGCGCCGGCGGATCGTCAGGTTGGCGGCTCGAGAATACCAAGATCGTCTCGACAGCACCGGCGAACATAACTGTGTGAAATATAACATGTTAATTGCCTGTGACATATCGCGAAGGCTCGCGATTGACAAGCGATAATTAGAAACTTGCGTAACGGCATGCGGCGCAGGTGGTTACAGCATGGCGACGGGTCGCCCGGGGGCGGATATCGGTCCGGGCGGAGGTTCACAGTTCCCGCCAGTGTTGCATGCGTGGGAGGGTGGACGGTATGTGAGATAAATAGATTTAGATTGGAGGATTAATAGCTAACTGCCTGGGCGATAAGGTTGCTACGATCGCGTCTCGCGCGATCCGCGTGGCGTCAGGGCGGTCCGGCGGCGGGGGAACCGGCGCCCGAAGGGTGTGAACCATGTGTGACATCCGGTGCGCGGCGGGTTCAGGGCTCGTCGCTCTTGGGCGGATCGGCGGGTTTGCCCAGGAGTCTGCGGAGCAGCATTTCCTCTCCACTTCGGTTTCCCTCGATGGCATGGCCGATGAACTGCAGGGCGTATCCGCCGACGAATGCAGCGGCCGCCCAGAACCACATCTGCATCACCAGGAGGATCGGCGCTGCGACGAAGCACGCGGGTATACCTATCACGTGCAGCGCGACGCTGACCTGGTGTTCGTGGCGGATCATCCAGTTTCTCAGCCAGTGTTTCATCGTTTACGTCCGGAGTTTCTGTGGGTTGTTTGCGGGAAATATCAGAGGATTGACACGAAGCCCCAGATACCAAGCTGTATGGTTGTCAGGAGCATTCCGAGGAAGAAGTTCAGGCAGAGGATGGCCATCGCGCTGGCTACGAATGCCTCGGTGCATGCTTTGCCCACCCCCGCGGCGCCCGGGGCGCATCGGAATCCCTTGAAGCAGCAAATCAGGCTCATCGCCATACCGAAGAACAGGCACTTTATCGGTCCGAAGAACACGTCAAACATCGTTACCATTCGCTCGGCGTATCGCCAGAAGTCGGTGCTGTCGACGCCGTAGACGTGGACGCTGACGAGGTATCCGCCCCAGATGCCCATGAAGTCGGCGTAGAGAACGAGTATCGGGATCATCACGACGCAGGCGATCAGGCGTGGGACTACCAGTACGCGGATGGGGTCTGCCCCCATTGCTCGCAGGGCGTCTATCTGTTCGGTCACCCTCATGGTTCCCAACTCGGCGGTGAGTCCGCCGCCGACCCTTCCGGCCAGCATTATCCCCGCCAGCACGGGCCCGAGTTCTCTGAGGACCGAGAGATTGACTATCGCGCCCATGTGCGCTTCGAGCCCGGCGGCCTTGAACTGCTGGACGACCTGGACCGCCAGCACCATGCCAACGAAAACGCCGGTGATCATGACTACCGGAATGCTCTTGGTACCGATCTCGTAGAGTTGCTGAGCTATCAGCCGGAGTTTCCGCATACCGGTCAGCCCGGGTGGAATCCACGCGAATGCCCTGCCCGAGAATCTGCAGAAGTCGCCGAATCGGTCGATCTGCTGCAGTGTCGCCTGTCCGAGATTAGCTATCATATTCATAACGGTCGTGGGCATTGTCGCGCCCCGGCGTCCGCAGGTCAAGTTCCGCTTGCGTCGGGTGCGTCATTAACCTGTATGCGAATCAGCCGGCAGGTGGCGGGTGTGATCTTCACACGTTGGTCGATTCGCAGCGGGGCGAGGTAGACTATCCCCACGTCGTCGCAGATGCACCTGGCGTCGTCGCGCGAATCGGGGTCGAGGGCGGCGTTGGTCAGGAAGTCGCTTACGGTCTGGCTGCCGGTCAGGCCCAGCGGGGCGAACCGGTCGCCGGGTGCTCTGGGCCTGCAGATCAACTGCCCGCTAAGCTTGTCGGCGTCCAGTAGTTCCACGCCGCGACGATGGTCCCTGCAGTGGTCCTTGAAGGCCTCTCCGTCGAACTCCTGGCGAGTGCAGACCACCACGGCGCCCGACGGCAGGGCGGTTTCTCCGGGCACGGAGAGGATTACCGGTTCGTCGATCGGCAGGTCTTCCGCCGCGGCCGGGGCGATGACAATCGTATCTCCGCGGCGGCGGGCAACGTAGTCGTCGGGCAAATTGAGAGTTTGGATTTCGTTGTCCGTCATGGCGGAAAGTTCCTCCAGGTTTCCGGCCGACAGTTTCCGCGGCGCGACTCCGGAGCGTTCCACCGCCTCGCGGAAGATCCAGCCCCTGATGCCGCGGTGCAGTTCCGCCAGCGCGTTCGTGTCGATAACGATCCGCCCGGAGCGGTCGCGGCGAATGCATTCGGACGCCGCTCCGCTGGCTTGTGCGGCGATGAAATCTTCTGCCTCGGCGAGTGCTTTTCCCAGTCGCACGAGCGCCATGTCGCCGTCGGGATTGATCCGCTGCCTGATCAGCGGCAGGAGTTCGTTGCGGATGAAGTTCCTGGTGAAGTTGCATTGTGCGTTTGTCGGGTCGGTCCGCCATGTGAGATTCATCCGGGCGCAGAATGCTTCGATGTCGGCCCGGCGGCAGTTCAGCAGCGGGCGGACGAGCAGCGTTTCTGTCTCGCCCAGCGCCCGTGACGCTCGCATTCCCGCCGCCCCGCGCAGGTGCGAACCGCGGAAGATGCGATGGCAGATTGTCTCGGCGTTGTCGTCGGCGTGGTGTGCTACGGCGACATATTGCCCGCCGGTCCGGGCGGCCGTTCGCTCAAGGAACTCGTATCGCGCCATCCTGCCTGCCGTCTCGATGCCCAGCGACCGTTCGGCGGCGACCGCCGCGATGTCGATACGTTCGACTACCAGAGGCAGGTCCCAGCGCTTTGCCAGTTCGGCTACGAACGCCGCATCGTCGGGCGATTCGGCGCGCAGTGCGTGATCGAGATGCGCGACGGTCAACTGGTACGCCCTCTGCTCGCGGGAAGCCAGTTGTCGCAATATCGCCAGCGCGGCCACCGAGTCGCACCCGCCCGACACGCCGACCACTACGCGCGCCGCGGGCGGGATGAGTTTGCGGGCGTCGATGAAGCTTGCCACCGCATCGACGAGCGGGTCGGTTTTCACCGGATTGTCATTCATTCGATATCCTTGGGTTGCAGGCGCCGGAGCGTACCATATACTATCACCTTGAACGTGCTGAGAAAACGCGCCAGATGAAACCACTGCACAAACCGCGACACCTTGCCGCCGTAATCATCCTGACCGTAGCGGCCGGGAGCTACGGTTACCTGGCGATGTACGATACCCGTCTGGACGCCTCTCAGGTCCGCCTGGCGACTGTGGCGATGAAAGACCACGCCCCGTCGCTTTACTCGCACGATCCGGTTTTTGGCGACAGTGATCTGTGGCGCGGGCATGCTCCGCTGTTTCTGGTCGCCATGAAAATCGTGTTAGCGCCCAGCGGGTACGGCGATCTGACCCTGCCTTTTCGGGTGATGTCGCCGGTGTTGACGCTGGTGTTCCTGCTGGGTATGTACGCGCTGATATACCGCCAGTGCCTCAACTGGTCGGTATCGGTTTTCATAGCGATCCTGAGTACGACGGTCACCTCCGCTCCGGGGCAGGTTTCCTGGGGGATCGGACCGGTGGCGATGGTCACGCCTACGGGTGTGTGTCTGGCGGTCCTGCCGCTGCTGGTGATCGCGTTCCTGCGCAACTGGAACTATCACAAGCGTCCCGCCCGTGAGGCCAGGCGCGGGCTGTGGTGTCTGCTGGTGGTCTTTCTGTGCGTCGGGCTGCTGGGCAATATCGAGTTGGGGATGTCGATGAACATCGCGCTGGTCCTGGCGTGTGTGTATCTGGCGGGGCGAAGGTTTGCGCTGCGGGCCTGGCCCGTCGCGGGCGCCTGTCTCCTGGTGGCCGCTGCTGCCGCTTCCCCGCAGTTCGCATATGTCCTGTCGCTGCGATACTCGATGCTCACCAAGCCCCCGCCGACCGCTCCGCTCATCTTCGAGGCATTCAGACAGGGGGGGCTCAGGATGATGTTCCCCGAACTGGCTGGAGATATGGTCGACTGGATGCTGTCGTGCTCGCTGCTCATAGTTATCTCCATCGCCGTACTCTTCCGCCTGGACCGCTTGAAGGCCAGGAACCTGGGGTTCTGGCTGGTGATGTTCATCGCCTCGCTGACCGTAACTATCGTGGGGCAGGGGCTCACGCAACTTTCGGCCGCCCTCACCGGACGCGGACCGATCATCATCGATTTCGCCCGCGCCGTACCGCTGGCGATGCTGCCTCTGTACGCCTTCGGCGCACAGACGCTGGCGAACCTCTTTCGCCTCTCGCGCAGGGGGCATACGCTCAGGTGGGGATGTGTCGCCCTGACGGCGATCTGGATGCTGCCGTCGGACAACCTGCGAGTTGTACGACATTGGGGATACGAAGTAGGTACCGCGTTCATGGACCAGCAGGACAAACCCCTCCGCATCAGGAAACGAATGCGGAGAGTCCAACGCCGCGCCGAACTGCAGAACATCGCCCGCTGGGCAAGAGAAAACACGGACGTCGACGATATCTTCATCGCCGACGACGCCGAATTCCGCATGCTCTCGAGACGGTCGATGATCGCCGGCGATGACGTGCGATGGGTGTTCTACCTCGCCCCGGGCTACCTGCCCGAGTGGATCGAACGCACCGGAGAGTTGCGGAAGATGCTCCGCTCGTCGGGCGGAAAGGCCGACGCCGAGGCGATATACCTCTTCGCCATCGATCCGCAGCATGTGACGATCTGGCGAGGCGCCAAGAACTGGTACGCCGTCATCAATTCGGATGCGGATCCCGAGTCCGACAGGTTCGAGACCATCGGCGGCGAGGGTTGGGGAAAGCACTGGCGCCTCGTGCGGATTATCCGCCCGGAGACACCTGCCGCTGCGACCGGGGTGACTATTCGGGCGATTCCCTAAAGCTCGCTCTCGGTGAGAGTCGATACCGAAACTGGACCAATGACTCCACCGGCCCCTAAAACACTCGCCGACACGGAACTCACCGGTGCCGCCTGCGCCCACCTGGACGGGTTTCTGGACTACCTCCAGGTCGAATGCGGGCTGTCGATCAATACGCGAAAGGCGTACAGACGCGACCTCACGAGGTTCCTGGGATACTACAAGGCCCCGCTCGAAAAACTCACGCCCCGGCGGATCGAGGGATTCATGAAATACTGCAGGGACGCGGGCCTGGCGGTATCGTCTTCGGCCAGGGCGCTCGCCGCCGTCAGGACGTTCTGCAAGTATCTGGTTATCCAGGGCGTCCTGAAGCAGGACATCTCCGCCGGTATGGAGGCGCCGAAGAAATGGAACCGCCTTCCGACCGTCCTCGACGCCGGCGCCGTTGACGAACTGCTCGCCGCCCCGCAGGAAGATTCAGACCACTTCGCACTTCGCGACCGTGCGATTCTCTCCCTCCTGTACGCCACCGGAATGCGTGCCGCCGAAATTGTCGGACTGAAACTCTGCGACGTTAATTTCAACCTCGGCGTGGTCAGGGTACTCGGTAAGGGCAACAAGGAGCGGATCGTACCCGCCGCCGCCAAAGCGCTCGACGTCGCCCGCACGTATATCGAGACCGCCCGCGGCGCCCAGGTCCGCGGCGAGGCGACACCCACCGCCCCGGTATTCCTGTCGCAAACGGGCAAGCCCTTGGCGCGAGAGGACATATTCCGCATCGTTCGCAAGTACGTAAGGCGTGTCGGGCTGAGGGGCAATGTTTCCCCGCACACGCTGAGGCACTGCTTCGCCACGCAACTGCTGGCTCGCGGCGCGGACCTGCGAAGCGTCCAGGAAATGCTCGGTCACGCCGACATCTCGACCACCCAGATCTACACCCACGTGGATTCGTCCCGCCTCAAGGCCCTCCACAAGAAGTTCCACCCCAGAGGCTGAATCCGGGATCGCTCTCAAAAGTGACAACGCATCTCGGGCAAGACACCTCCAACAATCAGGAGGCTTGTTGCATAATCTCCTACAGTGCCGGGCCCCAGAATCTTAGCGTATAGCCAAGGTTCCTATAAACCGCCATGAGGTCTATCATCGCATCGGCGCTTATAGTCTGCGTGTGTACCGCCTGGCCGGGGACTCGATAGAGAGTAACTGTGTATGTTCCGTCCTTGTTGGTAGTGACGCTGTATTCGAACTGCGCCTGATGCAAACCGCTGTCCGTGACCCCGACGGTCTGTCCGGTCTTTCTGTCGATCCGCCACCAGGCGATTCGATCCGTGCCGGCAAGGCTGACCGGTTTTTTCGGGAGAACAAGAAGATAGCCCTTGGCGATATCGGCTGAGATCCTTGACGTGGCTTCGGGGGAGGCGGTCAACTTTTTTTCTCCGCCTTTCTCTTTCAAGAGTAGTGTGTCGATGCCCTTGCGTGTGCTCTCCCGGAGGACGCTCACCGTGCTGTACGGAGCGGGACTTCGATCTTTTCCGGTCGCGGTCGCAGGAGGAGGACCAACCACCAATGCCTCCACTGCCCCGTCCACGACGCCCCGCAGGACTTGCAATCGGAACGCCTTCTTCGACAGTGAGGCCGACATGGTGACAGGCCTGTAGTGGACCCGTCTCAAATCGATAGAGAGAACCAGTGATTTGGTTGACGGTCGAATGCTCGAAATAATAAGACGAGGAGACGTAGTGGAATAGACCGCCAATCCGCCGTCGGAGCGAGAGGGGAACACCAGGGCGTCGGAAAGCGCGCACATACCGTTATTGGTGGCTTTGAGCATGCCGCCCAACTCAGTGGCCGACAGCTTGGCTTTGCTCTTGACCGTCTTTGTTGTCTTGGGCGCTTTGTTCTTCAGAAACATGGCCTCATTCATCAGGGGCCCGGTGTAAAAGGACAAACAGAAAAGCGCGCGAAGTGGGTGTTTATTGCCCAGGACGGTCTTGGCGGGCTTGCCGCCGCCCTTTTGCCTCGCCGCGAATCCGACTCTGTCGAATATCATCCGCTGGGCTTTTTCAACCTTTCCGTCGGGAGAGTGAAACTCGAACTCGATCCACTCGGCGAGGGCTGTTTGCCTGACCGGTTTGTTTTTCTTCGGGGCCGGGGAGAACGGATCGCGGCCCCCGAATAGGCCTTTCCCCGGAGACGACTTCCGGCCGGTTTCGTTGTGCGGGTGCAGAACGGCGAATTTCTTACCGACCTCATACCCACTGGTCATCACAAGCACGGGCCGCGCATCGTCCGAATACGATTTTCTCTTAAGCAGGGCTCCGAAGAAATTCCCCACGCCGCCGAAAGGTGACGGTCGCTCCCACGACCCCGGTCTGTGGGACAAGATGAGAGACTCTCCCGACATATCGCGAGCCCGGGCCTCATAGGTGAGAAGTGTCCTCTTCCGAGGTCCGGCGGGTTTCTCTTCCTCCAGGACAACGCGGATGACAACGCGGTGATCGAGCGCCTTGGGAAGCACGTCAGATGTCTCCCTGGCTTTAGCGAAGACCTGTCCGATCTTGGCGCCGGGTACGCTCGGATCGAGATCGACCCAGCGATTTCCGTTACGGTACTGAACCCAGTAGTGATCTTTGATTTCATCGAGGATATTCTTGTTGGAGAAGATCGGTCCTTTCGGTATCTCGAATCCACCGTCGGTGAGCGCCTTGATGATCAACTGGTATTGGCTCTTTGCGTCCGCCAGCAGCGAATCGAGCATAGCCTTAATCTTCGGATCGACCTTGGCCTTCGGCTTGGCGGGAGGCGTCTCGATATCGAGCATCGACCTCAACAGCGCCTTGGCGTGGGCCTCATCCAGCGTCCCGTGCGCAAAACGAGATTTATGGCCGGACTTCTTCAGGAATTCGTGAAGTAAGATTGCCTGGTCCAGGGAGTTTGCCGCTTGTGAAAGGAGGGCTCCCCTGGCGCCGCGAAGCACCCCTGGGTAGGAATCGTACCGGATTTGGTCGCGCACGTAGGAAAAGAGATCCTCTACTCCGGTTCCCAGTTCGGCTTGCTTCTTGGCCACAGTGATCCGAGCAGGATCGATCATTGGTTCTTGCTGTTGGACCGTAATATCGGCCGATCCCGGGGACGCCGCAAGAACCAGGGAAAGGCCCAAGGTCAAGCCCAAAATAATACGTCTTACCGCACTTGGAAATTCAGTTCTGCACATGTAAAATTCCTTTGATCTTGAGGAAATCCTCTGTTCATGCAGTCGAACCATGCTCTATTGTATCCAGGAACGAAACCTAAATCAGGAAATCCGGGATGACAGGGTTCCATTGCGCGCTATAACGGCGGGGGAGGGTGGGTTTGTGATTTTAAGTGCTTAGGTAAGCTCTGCTGCGGTCGCTGTTTAGGACAAACGACGATTAAAGGGGTATGTTTTCCGAGTTTTTCTTTGAAAATATCCCAGTAAGGTGGTACGATTTATAAGTTATCAGCCCGTTCCATGTGGAGCGGCGGGCTGCATTCGACCTGAGCCGGTCGAATCTGAAATGAGGTAGAAGCGTTTCTTTTTCTTTCGCGCGCTTCCTTTTCTGTACCAGGCCATCTCGGCCGAGTTCCTATCGACAATCTGGCTGCTGAGCATCAAGGCAGCGGTAACCGTTCGTCGTTATGACCGCGGGACCGGTCCGGTTCCCGCACAGACAAAGAGGAGCGGAGCCTATGGCATGAGCGCGTAGTTACCACGATCGATACGTATGAAGGATGCAGATGCAATTTCAATTATCAGAGGATCATGACCCGGGCGTTTCGCCCACCGAAAAAAGAAATGGAGCCAAACCATGAAAAACGCAACATTAGTACTGATGACAATCGTAACTGCCTGCTGTCTGATCGTCCCTCGGGATGCGTCGGCTGCCCTGGCTGCTGAGTCCGTCCGGGGCGTTTATGAACTGCCCGATCCGCTCCCCGCAACCATTGACACCGAAATCCTAAGCATGAGCCTTACCCCGAGGAGTTCCATATACATATTCGGCGGTAACAGCTTCCAGGTGGATTCGTTCTTCGACGTCTTTACGGAGTTGTCGGTCGCCGCGGATCCGCCGACGCAGACGTTTCAGGTCGACTCGTTCTTTGACGTCTTCACGGAACTCTCGATTGACCCTCCCGGTGCCCCACCCGCCCCCGGAGCCCCCGGCACCTTCGATACCGAGATTGTCGCCCTGAGCTTGTCGGGTTCTGTGTCAATGGGTGTTACTCCCCGGCTCGCCGGTCCGGATCGGACTGGCTCGTGGGATTGACCTGCCCCCATTTTCTGTACCACTGTGAATGAGAGTCAGGTTACCGCTTTG
>CAZSLS010000185.1:0-14141 GCA_964607575.1 uncultured Planctomycetaceae bacterium
CGAGGTTCCTATCCGCCTCCTCCTCCGCAAACGCCGCCAGGTACCCAAGAAGACACAAGACGAACTCGAGAGCAACCAGTAGCGGTCGGGCGGGACGATTTTCGCCGTTGGTCTGTCGTAGCCAATTGCCAACTGCCATGCCGCCTGCGTACAATATCCCGCATGAATCAGAACCCAACAGCTTCCTTTCTATTCGTTGCGGCGATTCTTCTTACCGTGTTCAACGTCACCGGTTGTATCGTGCCCCCGAAGGTAAGTCTCAGTGATATCGAAATATCGTCCATGAGTTTTCGGCGGCTCGAACTGGTCTGCACGTTCGACGTGCAGAACCCCAACATGTTCAGCGCCAATCTGAAATCCTTCAATTGCGAGTTCCTGGCGTCGGAAAAGTCGATCGCCTCGGGCAGCGCGGTGACCCCCGTACCGAGCATACCCGCCGGCGGGCGGCGCAATGTTCCCATAGCGTTTGCCATCAACCTCCCCGACCTGGCCGGAGCCGCTAAAGAGTACGGGCGCGGGCGGACCGTGCCCTACAAACTGACCAGCCGCCCGGTATTCAACGTGCTGGGGGTATCGCTGCCCGTGTCGTTCAGCCACGGCGGAAAGATCCCCTCGATGCTGGCGCCGAAATGGAAACTCAAACGCATCTCGCTGCGGAAGGGGCTCGCCCCTGCGTTCCTGGTAACGTTCGAGATACGCAATCCGTCGGGCATCCACTTATCGCTCGAGGGCGTCAAAGGTTCGCTGCGCCTCGCGGGCAAGCCGTTACTGGAACTGCAGGAAACCAAGCTCACCGACCTGCCCGACGGCGAGACTATAGAACTCGTAATCCCCGTGCGCGTCCGCCTTACCGCACTCGCCGGCGCCGCAAGCAAACTCATAACCGACTGGCGAAGCGTAAGATTCGACGGAGAATTCAAACTAAAAACCCCACTCTCCCTCCGCAAAATGCTTCTGGGCAAACGCATCCGAAAGAAACCGTGAGGCCCCGCCATCCCGTCTTCCAGGTTTCATGGTTCCCTCGCCGCTGAGTATCGGTACAATTCACTGTTGAATGCAGGATAAGCCAATGAACGATATTCCGCTTTCATCTTATGGTCTCGCGTCGAGTACGCCGGCGCCGGTTAATCGTATGATGGCTAGCTTCGCTTCGGACTTTCGCGACGGCGTGGATATCAATCTCGGTGTGGGGTACGTTAATGAAGATACGATTCCCGCGGATCATTTTCGCATCGCCTTCGAGGAAGTGCTCGACAAGACCGACACGTACCGCCAGACGCTGAACTACGGCGGGCCGACCGGTTCGCCGGTGCTGATCGACTCGATCCGCTGCTTCCTGATCGATAATGCAGTCGGCGGCCTGGATCAGCAGACGCTCGCCGACAAGGAGATCATCATCGGGCCGAACGGCGCTTCGAGCCTGTTGGAATCGCTGGCGTACGTCCTGCCGAAAGGGATCGTGATCACGGCTGACCCGATGTACTATATTTACACCAGTTTCCTGGAGCGAAATGGATTTGAGCTGTTGACCGTACCCGAGGATGCTGACGGGCTGCAGACCGATCTGCTGGTTGACAAGATTGCGGCTTTGGGTTCGCGGGCCGATGACATACGCATGTTCTATGTTGTTACGGTCAACAATCCATCGTGCGTGATACTCAGCAACGCCCGCCGCCGGGAGCTGGTCGCCATCGCCGGCGAACTTTCGGTGCGGCTCGGGCGGAAGGTGCCCGTGATATTCGACCGGGCGTACGAGGATCTCATCCACGATCCGCAGGTCGAGGCCTGTGAGTCGGTTTTACCGGACGACGCCGGGGAAATAGTCTACGAGGTCGGGACGCTTTCGAAGGTGCTCGCTCCGGCGCTGCGGATCGGATACATGATCGGCGCCGGCGGGGCGTTTCTGCGCGCGATGGTCCAGCGGACTTCCGACGCCGGCTTCAGTGCGCCGCAGATCACACAATCGCTGGCCAGTTGGCTGCTGGACCACCAGATCGTCGCCCAGCTCAAGAGCGTCCGGGCCGGTTACCGCGACAAGGCCCAGGCCGTTGGCGCTTGGATTGACGAGCGTCTGGGCGGCCTGTTGGAGAATATCAGTGGTGGGCAGGCGGGCTTCTATTTTTACCTGACGTTCAAGGATATCGAAACGCACGAAGCGTCGGACTTTTTCAAGTACCTCACGCGCACCACCGGCCGGGCCGACATTGATGGATCGCCCGGCGCACGAAACCCGCGCGTGATCTACATACCCGGGGAGCACTGCGTAAACCGCGGCGGCGAACTGGCCGAGATCGGGCGCAGGCAGCTCAGGCTGTCGTACGGTTTCGAAGGGCTTGCGGCCATCGACCGTGCCGTCGAATTCATGCAACAAGCCGCCGACTACGCCCAAGGACAGCGAACATGATCGGAGCAATCGCAGGCGACATTATCGGATCTCTCTACGAGCATTATCCGATCAAGACGAAAGACTTCCCCCTCTTCAGCCCGCAGTGTCGCTTCACCGACGATTCGGTGCTCACCATCGCAGTTGCCCGAGCGATCATGGACGATGGCGATTACCGGCGGGCGGTTTGGGAGCTTGGTAGGGAGTATCATCAGGCGGGCTATGGCGAGTCGTTTTATCACTGGTTGGGATCGGCGGACCCCCAGCCGTACGACAGTTGGGGTAACGGGGCGGCGATGCGGGTCAGCCCGGTCGGTTTCGCTTTTGACACCATCGACACTGTTTTGCACGAGGCCGCTCGTACGGCCGAGATTTCGCACGATCACCCCGAGGGTATAAAGGGAGCCCAGGCGACGGCGCTGGCGGGCTTTCTGGCCCGGACCACGCGAGACAAAGCTCTGATCCGCTCCGAGATTACCGACCGGTTCGGATACGATCTCGAGCGCACCGTGGACGACATCCGCCCGTCATATTCGTTCGATATTTCATGCCAGGGTACGGTGCCCGAGGCGATCATCGCGTTTCTGGATTCGGATTCATACGAGGACGCCGTTCGAAACGCAGTCTCGCTCGGCGGTGACAGCGATACTCTGGCGTGCATTACCGGCGGGATTGCTGAAGCATACTACGGCCCGGTTCCCGGTGACATTCGCGACAAGGTCAGGGAGTATCTCAGCGACGAACTGTGGCAGATCGCCGAGCAATTCTCCAAGCGATATCCGATGGAGTAACCGTGGAAATCATTCCCGCTGAAACGCCCGAACAGTTGTCCTGCGTGCGAGACTTGTTCGGGCGGTACGAGCAGTCCCTCGGCGTCGACCTCTGCTTTCAGGAGTTCGAGGCCGAGCTTGCATCGCTACCGGGCAAGTATGCGCCGCCGGAGGGGCGGCTCGTATTGGCGATGGAGGGCGATCGGGCCGCCGGTTGCATTGCGATCCGGAAACTCGACGCCGGCGTTTGCGAGATGAAGAGGCTTTACGTCCGTCCGGAGTTCAGGTCTCGGGGTCTGGGGCGCCGGCTCGCACAGGATATGATCGCCCAGGCCGCCGAGGCCGGCTACACAACGATGCGCCTGGACACGCTCGACAGGCTCGCCGAGGCGATGGCGCTGTATGAGTCGCTCGGTTTCCGGCGAACCGATCCGTACTACGACAACCCGCTGGCCGGCGTGGTTTACTGGGAGCTTTCGCTTACCGTTGAGAATGGGTGACATGAATCGAACCGAACGCTTTTGTATTATGCTGGTCGCGGTCGTGGCGTTGGTCGCGTCGCCCGCGCCTGGCGAGATCGACTTCCTCAAAGCCGCGACCGATTTCGCCGACTGCATGATCGAGTACGGGCGCGACCGGTACGGTAAGACCCACAGCCCGCTGTTCTCGAACATCCTGACCCGCGAGAAGCAGCCCCGCACAACGCCGTATCCGCTGTTTACCGAACTGTCCACGAGGCAGAAGACGGAGTGGGCCAAGAGGTGTCAGCAGTGGTCCGGTCCGAAGGCGGGGTACTACTACTTCCACAAGTTCGATTTCAACAAGATTCTCAACTATCCCAAAGCCCTCGGCGGCGAAGGACCGCACAAAGTCACACTGTACGGCTGCGACCCGTACGAAGACCGTCAACTGTACTACATGCTTTTCGACCTTACGCGAATCACCGGGCAGAAGCGTTTCAAAGCCGAAGCGGTCAAAGCGCTCAAATGGTGGTTCGACAACACCCAGGGACCCTCGGGCCTGTACCCTTGGGGCGAGCATCTCGGATGGGATTTCATTTACGATTGCCCCACCTACTTCGCTGGTCCGTCGAAGCACCTCTATGCGGCCTGCTATCACGAAATAAAAGACACCGTCCCGTTCCTGGACATCATGCCCGAGGCGTCGCTGACGAAATACGCCCTGGGCATCTGGGAATCGCACTTCTGGGATAAGTCCCGAGCGATCTACTGCCGCCACGGCGACTACCAGGGCGCCGACGATCGCAAAGGCAGCCTGCTCGGTTTCCCCGCGCACCTCGGCGCGTACATGCGAGTGTGGGCGGCGGCTTATCTCAGGACGAAGGACCTCGGTGTCCGCAAGAAGATCGGCGCCGTGTTCAACACCGTGCTCGACGCCCAGATCGCCCGCGCCAGGAAATATGGTTTCGTACCGTTCACGTTCGAAGTGGACGTCAAGGGTAAGAGTCCGGGCAAATCCGCGCCGGGCCAATCGATCCGCCTGGCGCATCACGCGGCGGAGTTATCTTCGACGATGCGCGCCGCCGACACGGGCATCGCCGATAAGTTGATGGCGCTGGCGAAACTGCATGGGGTCGCTGCGAAGCCAAAGCCGGACCGCGCTAAACCGCAAGCGGTATTCCGCGACCTGTCGAAGAAGAGCACGTCGCGGGCAATCGCTCGCGAGATTGTCCGCTACGTGAAGTTGTATCGTAAGTACAATGACAAGGCGTATCTGGACATCGCCCGCAGGCAGGGGCGCGTTGCGTATGGGCGGTTCATGGACGACGTCTGCCCGCTTCCGAAGGCTTATTCGGGCGGGCGGCGCAAGACCGCCGAGGGGAAAGAATTCGGCGACTTCTACTTCCGCGGCGCAGAACTGATGGGCGCGTTTGCCCTGCTGGGCGAGGCGCTGAAGCCCTGATCCTTCCGGACAAAGCAAACGCCCGAGCGTGATGCCCGGGCGTTTGTACGACTAAGCCTTCATTGACGGAGGCTACTTGGATGAGACTGTCTCGTATCCGGGCGTGTTCAGCTTTCGCCAGACATGGATATCGCGTTTCTTGACCGGCGGGAGCGACTTGTCGATCAGTTCGGCGAGTTTCTTGTAGCCGGCGTCGTTTGTGCTGGACCACTTTTTGGTCTGTCCCCATCCGCCCGCCGAAGCGGCCAGCGGCATGTTCAGGATGCGGGACTGCTTGGGATAACCAACGTTGACCAGCGCTTCGATCGGCTGGGCGGCGATCTTGTCGCCGAAGTCGGCTTTGATCAGCGCTCGGATGGCTTTTTCGTTATCGGCGCTGATCCTGCGGTTCTCTTCTTTTTCATGCTCGTAGTCGCCGTAGAACTGCACGTTGAGGTCGAGCCAGTCGATGATGCGTGCGAGATCGTCCTTGGACAGCTTGACGTTCTTCTGGTGCTTTTCGCTCATCAGATGTGCGATCAGCTTACCGGCGTGAGCGTAGTATTCCTTGATCTTGGACTCGGCGGTTTCGCGGTTACGGTATGCGACCACGATCAGGCCCTTCTTCTGTGTCAGCGACTCGTAGCTCTGGGCGTATCTCCTGCTCTTCTTGCCGAGCAGGTTCATCTTGCCCTTGATCTCCTTACCGAGTCCGTGACACTTGATGCAGTTCTTGTCGAGCACGGGCTGGACGGTCTGCATGAACGCCAATCCGTTGTCGGGCGTGGTGTACTTCGGAGGCGTGGGAACGGGGAACGAACCGGTTGCTTTAAGCTTCTTGGGCAGCGGGGTCATTCCGCGATTTTCGTGACAACCGACGCAACTTGACGCCTCGCCGGGCTGGAAGTAGACCAGCGACCGCATCGTAAGGACCGCCATACCGTTCTTGTCGACGAGTTGCAGTTGCATCGGCTCGCCGGCGGGGACGGTGAATGCGACCGAACCGTCGGACTGGACCGGGACGGTTCCGAGTACGTGTTTGAGGATTTCGTTGTTGGCGATCGAAGGATTGGTCTTCGAGTTTGCCGGCTGCCCGTGAATCTGGTTGATTCGCAGCGCGGCGATGGTTCCTCGCTCGATGCCCTTTACGCGAGTTTCGTAGACGTCCTGCACGATGATCTTCGCGGTCCTGTTCTTGTTATTGGGGTCGATCGCCGAAGGCAGGATTTGGGGCAGCTTCCGGGCTCGGATCGGGATCGGGGCGAAGCTGGACATCTTCGTGTCGCGATAGATCAGCTCGCGTCCGCCGAAGTCGTCGACCAGGAAGATTCCGTAAGCGTTTATCGAGTTTATGCGTCCCTGACGGGCCTGCCGCTGGTGCGTGTGGGCCGCGAGGTACAGGTGCTCGTTCAGCGGCCACGGCGCGGTGAACGGATTGGGCCAGCCCTCGGACTCCGTGAACTTGGCTTCAGGTGTGATGCGCGTCAGGGGTTTGGGACCGTCTTCGCCCTTGGCGGTGTCGATGACGATCAGTGATCCCGCGGTATACGAGTGGTGACCCGCGGCGACGGAGACAACCTTACTCGTACCGGGGATCGGGCGGGCTTCGACGATCAGTTGCGGATTGGCCGTGTAATTACCGTAATAATGCTTCACGTCCGTACCGTCAGGGCGTGTGGTCCAGAGGCTCTGGTATTTCACGTCGTGACGGTTGATGTAGTCCCAACGCGTGTAGACGATACGCCCGTCGTACATCACGCAGGGGTCCCACTCGTTGGCCTCGCCGTACGAAATCTGGTGAATGTTCGAACCATCCGGATTGGCGCGGTACATCAGGTAAGATGGCGTGTAGCGCGATCCGTGGCATCGTCCGAACGCCTGGGCGCGGGTCGAGATGAACACGAATCCGCCTTCGGGCAGGTAGCAGGGGTCCCAGTCTTCGACCAGCACCGTGTGCCTGCCGCCCCAGGTCTTGAGCTTGTCGCTCTTGATCCCGGTAAGCTGCCTGAGCCCGCTTCCGTCGATCGCACATTCGTAGATCCAGTAGCGGCGTTCGTTCCTTTTGGGATTCGTCGCGTCGCAGTAACCGAACAGGATCTTCTTTCCGTCGTACGACAGGTCAGGGTGCAGGGTGGTGCCCACCGGGAGCTTGTCGACGAGGATCTCCTTGGCTTTGGGCTCGGTCTTCCACGAGCTGACGACCGTCAGGCCGGCGCCGGGGCGTCCGTGACGTCCGAGATACTGGTCGCACTGGTGCGAATAACCCGTCGGTCCGCGCTTGTTGATCAGGAGCTTGTCGAAGTTCAGCGTCGGGTGCGAAAGTATCACCTCCCGCCTCAGCCAGCGGATCTTGAGGTACGCATCCTTTCCGGTTTCCTTCTTGAGAGCATCGAACTTCGCCCGGAGCTTCTTGGTCGTCGGATTGTCGCCGACGAACTTGAAGGTCTTCTCGGTAAGTTCGACGGCCTTGGCGACGTCCGTTCCGAAGTCGCGCGTCCAGGCGTTCTCGATCATCTCCTTGTGCGTAGCGGCGAACTTAATCTCCGCCGGTCCGCGGGCCAGCGCGTCCGAGCCAGTCGTCAGACCGACCGCCAGGGACACTGCCGCGACAAGAAGACAACACGAAACGATGCTTTTACTTCTGCGTTTCATAGCCATTACCTCTGCTTCCGTTGAAAACTCGATGAACGCGGGCCGCATCGCGCAGCCCGCAAACCAACCGGCCGGGGCGATAACCACCGGCCAACAGCATAATATCTAACGTATTCTACGGATCCGGCTTGCCTAATTCCAGTATTATTGTAGGACTTTTCGAGCGCCGTCCAAAGAGATCGAATCCTTTCGACGATTTCCAATCACCCTATGGACCGTCCCTGTTTACATGCGGTAATCAGCGTGGGCTGTCCCACTGGAGCGGCGACAATACAGAGACGCATTTCACAGACCGGTATGTGCGCTGTATAATCAGCGACCGGACAAGGAGACCGGGCTATGAAGAAATCTGTAATCCTATCTGCTGCCGCGATACTGTGTCTGACCGCCTGCGCGTCGGGTGAAGAGACCGGCGAGATCAAACTCGCCCCGCCGTATATCGATCCGGTCAGGGGGTTCTCGCTGAGACCGCCGGTTGACACCGTCCGATCGCGCGCGACGTCGGCAAACCGACTGGTTGTCTGGACCAGGAGGAAGAGTCCCAAGGCGCCGATCCTCTGGCAACTCAGCGTCTACGGGCGTACCGACGAAACCTTCAAGCCCGGGGGCAATCTGTTGGCTTGGGGCAAGGGGTTGGCAAAACAGTTGGCGAAAATCGAAGGTTTCAAGGCCCCAGCGCCGCGCGTTATCGAGCTGGGCGGTACTAAGACGGTCAACCTTCGCGGGCTGACCGCGGGAAAGGTGCAATTCTGGCAGCGGCGAGTTTGGGTTCATCTTCGAGCGGCTAAGTTCCTGGAGGTCCGCATATCCGGACCGGTCGCGGCCCGGGAGAAGCTCGACGCAATCGCGACGGCCGTACTGAAAACCCTGAAGATCACCGATCCGAAGAATGCCCAGGTGCGGAGGAAGGGGGCCTTGACGAGAGGCGCCGAACTCCTGAAGGCGTTTACCGACAAGAAGCTCACCGCCGCCCTGGATACCAAAGAGCAATGGTTCCTTTACCGCCGCGGCGAGAAGGTGATCGGGTTCATGCTCCAGAAGGAAGCGGGCTCGAAGTCCGGAGGCAAGTCCGGGTGCCGGGTCAAGAGTTGGATAATGCTGAAATTCGACGGAAGGGCCTTGAAACTGCGCCGCGAAATGTTCACTACCGCCGACCGATCCGCCGAGACGTGGCTCGAGACCGGGCGGGTGGAATCCGCCGGTAAGAGCGTTGTCATGGAAGAAAAGGGGACCAAGAGCGATTCGCGAATCGACTGCCGGATAACCGTGGGTCCAAAAACGATCAAGAACAAGCCCGCCGGCGCACCGAAGGATAATTATCTTCCCCGTGCGATGGCCTGGCTGCTCCGACGAATGGTGGACCTCAAGGAACCCGCTCCGTATGCCTTCGCGACCTACAACGGGCGGAGCGGACGATTCAACCTGAGGACGTTCACGGTGATCGGCCCCGATGAAATCGAAGCCGGCGGGCGGAAAGTCCGCGCGATCCGCGTAACCGACCAGCTTACTTCCGAAACGCAAGCCGCCGACATGTGGGTCGATTTGGACGGGAAACTACTTATAATGAATACGGCCGACGGATTGATCATGGAGATCGCTTCGGACAAGGCCGTCCACAGGCGATTCCCCAACGCCAGGGAAACCGTCAAGGCCATGGGACAGTAAGACTGCCCGTCCGGCGACCCCGCGACGAAGAGAACAACCAGATGCCCCAATCAGATAAAGAGTATGACGTAATCATCATCGGTGGCGGGCCCGCGGGCCTGGCCGCGGCGCTCTACACCGCCAGGGATCGATACAGCACACTGATCCTCGAAAAGAACGGATTACCCGGCGGGCAGATAATGCTTACCGAGCACGTGGAGAACTATCCGGGCTACCAGAAGATAACCGGATTCGAACTGATCGAGCAGATGAAGACTCAGGCGATGAATTTCGGCGCTGAATTAGTCGCCAGCCAAGCCGCCGACAGCATCAGGCGACGCGACGACGGGATGCTGGAGATCGATGTCAACAAAGGCGAGCGGACTTACGTTGCGCGGTCGGTCATTGTCAGTCCCGGAAGCGACTACCGCAACCTGGACATACCCGGCGAGACCGAGATGAGACAGGCCACCCGTGTCAGTTACTGCGCCACGTGCGACGGGGCGTTTTACCGCGACAAACACGTGCTGGTCATCGGCGGGGGCAATACCGCCGCCGAGGATGCCGTCTACCTCGCCTCGCGGTTTACCGAGAAGGTCACGATGATCCACCGCCGCACCGAATTCCGCGCCGCAACGGTGCTCGTCGAGGAACTCTTTGCAGCCGCCGACGAACACAACATTGACATCAAACTGCCTTACGTGCCGGTGGCTATCGTGGCGACGGATGACGGAAAGGATATCGATCACGTCAAGATCCGAAACGTTGAGACCGACGCTATCGAAGAGATCGACGCATACGGCGTGTTTATTTTCGTGGGGATGAACCCCAACACCGCGTGGTTGAAGGGCGTATTGGAAATCGATGACGGCGGGTACATATATGCCGATCCGCTGACGATGAAGACTTCCATGCCCGGTGTGTTCGCCGCCGGTGACTGTCGCCGCCAGGCGGCGATGCAACTGGCGACCGCCACCGCCGACGGCGTGGTAGCGGCGATGCAGCTTAGAGAGTACTTCCGCGATCCGTCAACGTGGGCAGTCGGACTGGGCGACCAGAGCGGACAGGGTTGGTAAAGCTCCCCGCTCGCCGGGGCCATCGATATATAACCAGGCAAGGAGTCGGATTATGCAGGATATGCGATACGATACATACGCCGGGGCGAAAGCGCAGACAAACACCTTTGTCACAGCCGTCTTCGGGTGGATGACCGGGGCGCTGGCGATTACTGCGATTGTGGCGATGTTGACCGTGCGCACGCCGGCGCTGAGGAACCTGATCTTCGGTAATCAGGCAGTCTTCTTCGGCTTGCTGATCGCCGAACTCGTTCTGGTGATAGCTCTGATAGCCAGTATCAATCGAATATCCGCGACGACGGCCGCCGTTATGCTGATCGTGTACTCGGCGCTCAACGGACTGACGATTTCGATGATCATGTTGATCTACACAGCCACTTCGATAACCAGTACGTTCTTTGTCTGCGCATCTATTTTCGGCGTGATGTGCGGATATGGTGCGATCACCAAGAGAGACCTCAGCGGTATGGGCAGCCTGTGCATTATGGGACTCATAGGTGTTATCATTGCCTCGGTGGTTAATGTGTTCGTCGCCAGTTCAGCGTTGTATTGGGGGATTACCTACATTGGCGTGTTCGTTTTCGTGGGTTTGACGGCCTACGATATGCAGAAGATCAAACGGATGGCGTCGAGCGTTCAACCGGGCACCGAAGTAGCACAGAAGGCCGCCGTCATCGGCGCCCTGCACCTTTATCTGGACTTCATCAATTTGTTCCTGCTTCTGCTGCGGATAATGGGCCGGCAGCGATAACTTCCCGCCCCCTGCCCGGGGGGCGGATCAGGTGGTTTGTCGAGGGGCTTCGTCTGCCGATATGCGTATAACGGGCCCTCCAGCCGTTGTCGGCGGGGCAGAGAATGTCTTACCGCAGTGCTTGCAATTGGCCTTGTGCCATCGCGCGCGGCGGCGTATTCGCAATTCTCTGCGGCAGTGTGGGTTCGGGCATTTGTGTATTAGAAAACGCATGCGGGCGGTCTCAGCAGATCTCTTTGAGCAGACGGGAGGTTGCACGCGCCAGTGTGTCGGCCACGTCGAACCGCACGGGCGCCACGAACAAGTCCTTGCAACCGGCGCATCGGACCTCTTTACCCTGCATCTCTGAAGGGATCATCAGGTTCTTGCGGCATTTGGGGTTTGGACAGCGATACTTATACGAACCCATCAGGGCCTCCGTTTTTCCTCTTCCAATACTTGTATCGACTTGGCTTTGTATGGGCTTGAGTACTGATGGCCCGATAGGCGATTTTGTGCAAAAAAAGTGTCGAAGTGCGCCTCGCCGGCGGTGCTATTCGGGCAGGCGTTGGATATTGGCGCCGAGACCGTTGAGTTTGTCTTCGATATGTTCGTATCCCCGATCGATGTGGTAGATGCGTTTGACGGTAGTTGTGCCCCTTGCTACCAGTCCGGCGAGTACGAGTGCGGCCGACGCTCGCAAATCGCTGGCCATCACGGTCGCGCCGAGGAGATGCCTGACACCGGTGACGATGGCGACAGGTCCCTCCTTGCGGATGTTGGCGCCCATTCGCAGCAGCTCGGCGACGTGCATGAATCGCTCGGGGTAGATCTTCTCGGTTATTACGCTGTTACCGTTCGAGAGGCAGAGCAGGGCGATCAGTTGGGCCTGGACGTCGGTGGGGAATCCCGGATACGGAAGGGTGGTCACGTCGGCGGGCTCGAGGTGGCGCGACGAGGAGACTTCCAGGTCCTGACCGTTTGGCTTGACTATCACGCCGATCTCCCGGAGCTTGTCGACCACCGCGAGCAAATGGCGCAACTGGACATTTTCGAGCGTCACGTCGCCGTTGGTGATCGCCGCGGCCACCATGAACGTACCGGCCTCTATGCGATCGGGGATCACGCGGTGCTCTGTGCCCTGGAGTTTCTCGACTCCGTCGATGATTATCCGCGGCGTGCCCTCGCCGGTTATTTGGGCGCCGGCGGCATTGAGGTACTTTACGAGGTCTTCTATCTCCGGTTCGCAGGCGGCCGATTCGATAATGGTGCGCCCTTCGGCCAGTGTCGCCGCCATGATCACGTTGGCTGTCCCCAGCACGGTCGAGCCGAACGGGCCGCCCAGGAAAATCTCCGCGCCGCGGAGGCGTTCGGCGGTCGCCACAATATATCCGTCATCCAGTTCGATCTCCGCCCCCAGCGCCCTTAGACCGCGCACGTGCAGGTCCACCGGCCTGAGACCAAACGAGCACCCGCCGGGCATCGAGACGCGGGCTTTCTTGCGCTTGGCGAGCAGCGGACCGAGCACGCAGATACTCGCCCGCATCTTGCGAACGATTTCATAGTCGGCGACACTTTCGGATTCATCGGTAACGCGGACGCTCAACCGCCCCTGGTCATCCCGCGCGACTTCCGCCCCGAGTTGGCCCATCAGGAGCGACATGGACTCGATGTCCGCCAGATTGGGCACGTCGCTGAAGACGCTCGGTCCTTCGGTCAGCAGGCACGCCGCCATCAGCGGCAGGGAAGCATTCTTCGACCCGCTGATCCGAACCGAACCGGTCAACCTGTCTCCGCCGCGTATTACAAACTTATCCATTGGCTATCCCGCCGCCCCGAAATCCGAAACTAGAGTACGCCAATACTATAGACCAACGCCCCGCGACAGTCCAGCACCGCGAGGCGCCCGCCGATCAGCCGGGCCAAACGGGCAAACTGCTATGTCACATCTGGTACACAGTTCCCAGGCCCCCCGGCGCACCGTGATGGGTGATGACGCGGGTAAACAGAGAAACAGATATCGCCTAACGGCCGTGGATATGAATGTTTAGGACGTACAGATGCAAGATGGTAGATGCGTCTGCGATAGTATTCGCATATGTCACACCTGCCTGGATTGTGACATCGTGACGGAGTCGGGGTCCCATCTGCCCGCTGGTCTTTGTCGTTTTCGTGCCGTCGCCAGTTGCCAGTCTTTTCCAATTGCCACGCCGTTTCCCCTTGCCCTCATCCAATCGACAGTCGACAATGTCACCAACGGGACGTGCAAGGCCTTGTCAGGTGGATAGACTATGGTAATAGTTTGGCTGATTATCGGTTTCGTGGTTTTCATGGTGTTTACGGGTAACTGGGCCAGACTCTGTGAAGCTCTTTGGCCTTTCAAGTACACGGGAGTGCAGCTTTCTGAATTAGAAGATCATTTCAACGAGTTTGCCCGGAGAGGATATTCCGGAGCATGGATGGTCGTTGTAGCTGAGGGAACCACAGAATCGGTTCGGCTTAGGAAAACGATAGATCCCTATAACGGTGGCATAACGCTACGTCTGACTACCACCGAAAGCCCTGAACAGGTGGACCACGAAGCCGGGCAACGGAGATTACGCTCTATTCTCCAAGAAAATGACTTCTCATTCGATTATGGGTTGGGAGGCTTTGCGCGAAACCCGTACGGGCTCATTATCGAATGCGGAAGTGATCCACATACGGCCGCACTTGTTGCGAGGTCTGTTTTTCTGGATTTCTTTGATCTCGGTCAGATTACAACGTACGAGGTATGGGTGAAGGGAATGATAGACTGGAGGGACATCACAGTTGACAGAATGAATTCGGGGAACTGGTGGACTCTTATGATGATCCTTGGAGATGCTTATGTACTTGGGAGACCTTACAAGAGATGCCAAGACCCGAAGAAATACGATCCATTCTATATGCTCAGTTGTGTCATCGGAATCGTTACCAGAGGGATAAGAAGGCTGTTTGGTAGA
>CAZSLS010000186.1:0-14126 GCA_964607575.1 uncultured Planctomycetaceae bacterium
AAATTAGTAGTCAAATATTTCAGAAAGGCTCTCCCGCTTTCGTCCTGCCGGGACAAATGCGCTGTGGAGGAGCCGAACAATGGAGAATTGTTTTTGTGGCTGGAGGTCTTGGTCGACCGAAGTTGAAGCTCGAGTCCGGCCGGATGGATGTTCGACTTGGAAGTGACGTATAAGCGCTGTCGTGGAGGGCGCATGAGCAGGGATCAACGAGACTCGCATACCCAGGCACCGCTGATGGAGCCGCTGGAACCGCGCCTGCTGTTGACGGGAGCGGCGGTGATCTCCGAGTTCATGGCCGACAATGTGACGACCCTGCCCGACGGGGATGGTCAGTTCTCTGATTGGATCGAGATACACAATCCCGGCGGTTCGCCGATCGACCTGGACGGGTGGTATCTTACCGATGACCAGGCCGTCGGTATCAAATGGCAGTTTCCGGCGGTAACGATCGATCCGGGGGAATACCTGGTCGTATTTGCTTCCGATCAGCCCGTTGGCGACTACGTGGACGGTGCTGGAAACCTGCACACGAACTTCGCCCTCGATGCAGACGGTGAAAGCGTGGTACTGGTCAAGCCCGACGGCGCGAGTGTCGCCCATGCTTTTATCGATTATCCGGAGCAACTGCCCGACGTCTCTTACGGTCTGACAGGCGTCACCACGGGGCAGGATACGCTCGTTGCTTCCGACCATGCCATTACGTATCACCTGCCGTCGCCCGGCGACGCCGGCGACGTACCCGAGCCAGGTGTCAGCGAGGGCTGGACTGCGGTCGGTTTCGACGATTCGGCCTGGACCGATTCGCAGATCATCGGAGCCGCCGACGTTATCATCACGGAGATTAATACTGGCGATACAGATTTTGTCGAGATACAGAACGCTTCGCACGATCCGGTGGACGTTGATGGCTGGATGGTGCTGGTCAACGATCCCGCGGTTGGTACGAATGCGGTCAACAGCACGGCATGGGATCTGACCGGCACGATGAGTGTTGGAGAAGTCCTGTCGAGAAATGATTTGACATGGGGAAGCGATATCGCCTGGGAAATCGACGATAACGGCTGGGCGATGATCCTCGATGACCTCGGGGTGATCATCGATTTCGTTCCTTGGGGTTATACCGAGATCGAGATCGCCGGTATGAGTGTTGACTACGGTATCTTTGCGGGCATTACCCCAGGTGCTCACTGGACTGGTGACGGCGCCGACGCCGGCGCCGCCGGCAGCGGTGGGGGGGGAGGCGGTGGCGGAGGTGCGGGGATTAACTACTCCGGTGGTACATACACCGAGAACTTTGATTCGATCGGCACAGGAAATACTGCCGCACCATCCGGCTGGGTTGCCGGTAAGTATTCCAGCACTCAGAACCGCCAACTGCCCAGCAGCCAGCCGAATAATGAAGCGCTTTATGCCGATGACGGAGCCTCGACCAGCAAGGGGCGCAGCTATAATTATGGTACGACCGGCGCCCCGGACCGCGCGATTGGCCACTTGCCGACCACGGGAAGCGGCGATCGCGCACTGCAACTGGCGATTACCAACGATACCGGTTCTCCGCTCGAGTCGTTCACGCTGGGCTATACCGGTGAGCAGTGGCGCGATTGGCGGAGTGGCGCAAGTTCTCCCCAGCAGCTTAGCCTGTGGTTTAGCACGGATCCTGGATCGGGCTTTGTTTCGATGGGCGCACAGTTTGATTTCGTCGCTCCAAAGCAAAACGGTGCTAACATCAAGCTGGACGGGAACGATCCGGCCAATCGTGAGATTATCAGTTCAAGCTACACGCCGCTAAGCCCGATCGTCCACGGCGAGACATTCTACATCACCTGGCACGATATAAACGACAATGTCGATGACAGCCCGATGGCCGTTGATGATGTATCATTCAGCGCCGTGTTCGGCCCGCGCGAGGCCCTCGTACGCCGCGGTGATACGGATGCCAACTCGGCCGGTGATTTCGTGCGAAGCAACGAGCCCACCGAAGGTTTGCAGAATCCGGATATAGCGGTCCCGTTCGGTCAAGTCATCGATACAATTGCGGGCATTGGTTTCAGCAACGGTCAGCAGAGCTTCGACGACATTATCGCCAGCGACGTCCGAGCCGAGATGGAAGGCGTCAACGCTTCGATCTGGACGCGGATAGAGTTTACAGGCGGCGACGTGTCGAGCTATAACACGCTGACGTTGCGAATGAAGTACGATGACGGGTTCATTGCATACATTAACGGTATGGAAGTAGCTCGCAGGAACGCCGACAATCCGCTTGCCTGGGATACCACCGCATCCGCCCCGCATGATGACGCCCAGGCTGTCATCTTCGAGGACATCAACATCTCCGGCCACCTGGACGAACTGGTCGCGGGAACCAATGTGCTGTCGATTCACGGCTTGAATGTCGATAACGCCGACGCGGACTTTCTGATCGCCGCCGAACTGGTCATCAGCAGCGCCGTCTACGATCCCGAGGCGAGTTGGTTCACGACTCCGTCGCCCCGCAGCGTTAACCTTGCGGGCGGCGGGTTTCCGGGAATCGTAATCAACGAGATCCACTATGATCCGGACGTGCGGACGGACCTGGTCGAGTTCATCGAACTGTATAATGGCGGGTCCGATCCCGTGGACCTCTCTGGCTGGTACTTCTCCGACGGCGTGAACTTCACGTTCGCCCCGGATACTGAAATCGTCGAAGGCGGGTATCTCGTCATCGGACAGGACCCGGGCCAGATAGAAAGCAAGTTCGGTATCTCCGGCGTGCTGGGTCCGTACGTGGGGAATCTGAATGGCGAAGGTGAGCGGGCAGTCCTCCGCAACGCTGCCGGCGCGAGGGTAGACCGTGTGGAGTATAAGCGGGGCTTCCCCTGGCCGATCGTTGGCGATTCGCCGGGGAAGTCTATCGAACTGGTTAATCCGTCTATCGACAACGATCTTGGCGGCAGTTGGCGGCCGGCCGTGTCCGGGCCGACTCCGGGCGCGCAGAATTCCGTATATGTCGCCGACCGCAACGTTGCCCCTCACATGCGCCAGGTCGAGCATGGACCGGACCAGCCACTCAGCGGTCAGGATGTTACCATTACCGTCAAGGTCACCGACGTTCACGGTGTTGCTGACGTGACACTTCATTACCAGTTGGTGGATCCGGGGAGCTATATTGCTTACGACGATGCGGTGTACCAGACCACCTGGACCGATCTGCAGATGGTTGACGACGGTACCGGCGGCGATGTCGATGCCGGTGACGACGTCTACACCGCCGTGATACCCGGGGCTCTACAGACAAACCGCCGCCTGGTGCGATATCGCATTACGGCTACTGACGCCTCGGTTGCGAGCCTGTCTCGCACCGGCCCGTATGACGATGATATGGCTGGCAACTTCGCCTACTACGTGTACGACGGCGTCCCGGATTGGACGGGGGCGGACCAACCGGGCGCCGATCCTGTGGTCTACAGTTCCCAAGTACTCACGAGCGTTCCTGTCTATACGCTGATCACCAAACGCCAGGACCATCTCAATTCGCAACACGTTCCGTACCGCGACGGTGAGATCGACCAGGAACTGCCAACTACGGGCACTTACGGGGGCAGTAATTACTTGTGGCAGGGGACGCTGATTTACGACGGAGTAGTCTACGACAATATTCACTACCGGGCCCGAGGCGGTGTGTGGCGCTACTCCATGGGCAAGAACATGTGGAAGTTCGACTTCAACCGCGGGCATTCCTTCCAGGCCCGCGACGATTACGGAAATTTGTACGATACCACGTGGGACAAGCTCAACTTCTCGGCGATCATTCAGCAGGGCAACTATCTGCACCGCGGCGAGCAGGGCCTGTTCGAGGCCGCCGGTTTCGAGATGTTCAACCTGGTCGGCGTCGAGGCGCCCAGGACCAACTGGCTCCATTTCCGCATCGTCGAGGGTGCCGACGAGAGCGGCCCGGACCAGTACAGCGGCGACTTCCAGGGACTCTATCTGGCGATCGAACAGATGGATGGGCGGTTCCTCGACGAGCACGACCTGCCCGACGGGAACCTATACAAGATTGAAGGAGGCAATGCCCAACTCCCCAAGAACAACCAGGGTCCCACCGCTGTGGCCGACAGGTCGGACCATACCGCGTTCAAAAACGTCCTTTATGGCGGTACTAATCCCACCGAGCAGTGGTGGCGAGACAACGTGGAACTTGAGAAGTACTATTCCTACCGTGCCATCGTCGAGGGCATTCACCATGGCGACATCGCCTACGGTAAGAACTACTTCTACTACATCGATCCGGTGACGGGGCTCTGGTCGATGCTACCGTGGGATCTGGACCTCACATGGGCCAATAACATGTACGGAAACGGGGAGGACCCCTTCCGAAACCAAGGCGCGATTCTGAGCAATCCCGCCCTCGATATCGAGTTTGAGAACCGACTCCGCGAGATCGACGACCTGCTCTACAACTCCGACCAGATGTATGCGCTGCTGGACGAGTTGGCATCGTTTATCGACGATCCCGCCGGCGGGCCGTCTCTCGTTGACGCCGATCGTGCGATGTGGGACTACAACCCCATCATGGGCTCCGGATACGTCAACTCCGGAAAAGCCGGATACGGGCGATTCTACCAACAGGGCGTGACCAAAGATTTTCCCGGAATGGTCCAACTCATGAAGAACTACGTGACCGGGAACAACCGCTCGTTCGATACCGACACCACCGATCCGGACCTGCCCGAGACACCCACGATCGCTTACGTCGGCCAGGCGGGCTATCCGATGAACCGCCTGACGTTCCAGTCTTCGGCATTCAGCAGTCCCGCCGGAGCGACGTTCACGGATATGGAGTGGCGAGTTGGTGAGGTCACCGATCCCGGCGCGCCGGCGTACGATCCGAACGCACCGATCTACCACGAGATCACGGACGTCTGGAGCAGCGGCGAACTGGGCATATTCGACGATCAGACCACCGTCCCGCCTGACGTGCTCGAGGTCGGCCACGCTTACCGGGTGCGCGTCCGCATGAAAGATTCGACCGGGCGATGGAGCCACTGGTCCGATCCGATCCAAATCGTCACGGGCGAGTCGAACGAGACCGACCTGACGCAATCGCTTCGCGTCACCGAGATTATGTACAACCCGGCCGATTCTCCGCCCGGGGGCGCCTACGATCACGACGAGTTCGAGTTTGTCGAACTTCGCAACGTTGGCGCCCAGACGCTGGACATCTCCGGCGTGAGTTTCACCAACGGGATCACGTTCTCGTTCGCCGCAAGCGGTGTCACCAGCCTCGCCCCGGGCGAGTTCGTCGTCGTCGCGAAGAACCTCACCGCGTTCGAATCTCGCTACGAGACGGACGGTATGAACCTGGTCGGCGGATATCCCGACAAGCTGGCCAACGGCGGAGAGAGGATCGCTCTGTCCGACCTGGTCGACGGAGTTATACAGGAATTCAGGTACAACAACGGATGGTACGAGCCCACCGATGGGGGCGGATTTTCATTGACCATAGCCGACGAACTTGCCGATCGCGACGAATGGGACAACAAGTCCAACTGGGGCGCCAGCGGCCTGGTCGACGGTAGCCCCGGAAGCGTAAGCGGCGGTGTCTTGCCGGGATCCGTGGTCATCAACGAGGTCCTCACGCACTCCGACGCATACCCCAACGACATTATCGAACTGCACAATACCACCGGTTCCGACATAGACATCGGCGGGTGGTTCCTCAGTGATTCCAACGATACCGCCGCCGACCTGATGAAGTATCGCATCGCCGCCGGCACGGTGATTCCCGCCGGAGGATACATTCTGTTCACCCAGGACGATAACTTCGGCGCAGGCAGCGGCGATCCGGGCTCGGCCCAGACGTTTGCTCTCAGCGAATTTGGCGACGACGTCTGGTTGTCCTCGTACGCGGATGTCGAAATAGACGGTCTCCCGACTGTCATACCGGGCGGATATCGCGAGCACGTCGACTTTGGCGCATCGCCCAACGGTATGACGCTCGGCCTGCATTTCAAGACTACCGGCGGTAGTGACTTTTCGCTGCTCGGCGCACCTACCTTCGGTCCGGATGACCAGGATCACGTCAACGCTCCGCCCTTTATCGGTGATATCGTAATCAACGAAGTGATGTACCACCCGTCCGCCGCGACGCCGGAGGAGATCCTCGCGGGCTTCGTCAACGCCGATGACTTCGAGTTCGTCGAGTTATACAACCGTGGCGCCGCGACGATCGACCTTACGCAGTATTACCTGGGCGAGGGCGTGGGCTTCACTTTCGGGTGGTATGATGCAGACCGCTGGGGCAACGAAATATGGACCCTACAGGCGGGAATGACGGCCCGGTGGCAGGCGGTACTCGATCCAGGGACCTACAAAGTCTACGCACGCTGGGACATCATCGATGGCGAGTCGAACCAACGCTCGCTTGATTCGGCCGCCAGATACGACATCACGTATGACGGCGGGTCCGAGTTTGTTACGCTCGATCAGAATATCAACCCCGACCCCGACGGATGGGTCCTCCTGGGAGAGCACCCTTTCGATGGCGCCGCGACCGTTCAACTGACCCGCGGTGCCGACGATCCGGGCCGTTGGACCATCGCAGATCAGGTCAGGTTTGTCGACACGGGCGGCGGGCCGACGGTGACGGTGGACAACGCTTCGGGCGATTTCACGGCCGATGCGTGCGACGTGACGTCCCTGGCCCCGGGGCAGTATGTCCTGCTGGTCAGCAATCGCGCCGCCTTCGACGAGCGTTACGGTGTCGGTGGAAACATAGCGGGCACGTACACTGGAAGGCTCGCGAACGATGGCGAAAAAGTGAAGATTCGCAAGGCCGGGACCCCTGAGCAAGTAAGCGGATACATACCTTATTACCGGACGGATTATGTCAACTACGGCGACAGTCTTCCCTGGCCTGAGGAGTCTGACGGGCAGGGGGCGTCCCTCAGCCGTATGTCCGCTACCGCCTACGGGAACGATCCGGGCAACTGGGGAACGGGCACCACCGGTGGTACGCCCGGTGTGGAGAATGTCTACCTGGACACCACTCCTCCCACAGTTCCCGCGAATCTGACGGGCGACAACGTCGACGGAACCCGCATCGATCTGGACTGGGATGACTCCAGCGATCTGCAGAGCCACGTGGACCACTACGTCGTCTACCGCAACAGCGTTCAGATAGACACGACTGCGACGTCGAACTACAGTGATTCGAACGTTGAGGTAACCACGCCATATTCGTACCGTGTTTCTGCGGTCAATCGCGACGGATACGAAAGCGACCTGTCCGACCAGAAGTTCATCGCTATTCCGGGCATCTCGTTGCTCGAGACCGCCAGCGAAACTTCCCTCAAGATCACCTTCAGCGAACCGCTGACGGGGGCTTCGGCCGAGGACGAAGGAAACTATGTCCTGAGCGGCGCCATGATCGTGTCGGCCACCCTCGCGCTGGATAACGTGACGGTCACACTTGAAACCTCGCAGTTGCAGGGCGGGCAGGGCTACCTGTTGACCGTCAACGGGGTCGAAACGGTCTCGGGCAGTACGATGCCCGCCGACCTCCAGGAATCCTTCATCTTCCGTCTCGAGGGTTCTGGCACGATTCTCAGAGAATGGTGGACGGGTATCGGCGGTAATCCGATCTCGAACCTCACCACAAGCCCCAACTACCCGGACAATCCCACCGGGTCCGAAGAACTGACCATTTTCGAGGGTCCGACGGGATGGGCTGATAGCTACGGGACCCGCATGCGAGGATACGTGCATCCGCCGGTTACCGGAAACTACGTGTTCTGGATCGCTACTGACGACAACGGCGAGTTGTGGCTGTCGACCGATGAGGATCCCGCAAACAGGCAGCTTATTGCCTCGGTGCCCGGTTGGGCGGGTCCTCGGGATTGGAACAAGTTCGCACAGCAGGAATCCGGGGAGATGTACCTTGTGGCCGGACAGAGGTACTATATCGAGGCCTTGCAGAAGGAGGGCAACGGCGGCGACAACTTTGCGGTGGCATGGCAACTGCCGGACGCGACGTTTGAAGGACCGATCCCGGGTAACCGCCTAAGTCCGTGGAGCGACAACATACCTCCCGAAGTCGTCGGGCGCCACGTTTTCTATAACAACTCCGCATGGGACGCCGGTGGCGACGACGATGCAGCAATTGCTCCGGACATCAGCGCGCTGCTGCAGGGGGGCATCGCTTCGTCCGACAACTACACCAACTACTGGCGCGGTATCAACGGGATCATGGTGGATATCAACGGTCTGACAGTGGCGCCCGGAGCCGGTGATTTTGGCGTCCGGGTCAACGAGGCGTCCAATCCCGACACGTGGTCAGCCGGTCCGGCGCCTGAAAGCGTGACCGTCCGTCCGGGCGAAGGCGTCGGGGGATCCGATCGCGTTACGCTGGTATGGGCCGATGGTGCTATTCTCAATCAGTGGGTCGAGGTGACGGTGCTTGGCGGCGCCGATGTATTCTACTTGGGTAATGTTGTCGGCGAGACCAACGATGACGGGGTGGTTAATGGTGGTGACCTCGCCGCGTTCGTTGCGGAATTCGGGCTGCGCGGCGGGATAGGCACTCATACCGCCGACTTGAACGCTGACGGGTGGGTAGGTCTGATGGACTTCGCAATCATGCGAAGCAACTTAGGCAATTCTGTGGGCATGCCAACCCTGCCCGCGGCAGCTCCGCCTCCAGCGGCCGCACCTGCAGCCCTCGCCGCGGCGACCGCCTCTGATCCGAATGTGGATATTCTTGCAGAGTCAGTGCTGTCGGATGAAGGAGATGTAAGTGTCGGTGGATATGCCCAAGTCGGGCCTCCGGTATCGGTTGAGGTCGCCACGATTGATCTGACTGCCCCCATCGGACATCCTGCGCCGGAGCCCATTCCTGAGCCCATAACTTCTGATGATGCGTTACTGGGGGAAGATGACTCGATGTCGGGCGATGGTCTTGATGCCGTACTCGATACGGATGAGCTGCTGGTTGACGTGCTTGCTGAATCATCAGCGGTTTGATCGAGCATCTGCCGGGCCGGAACATCCGGACATTTCTCCTACCGCCGCTTCCTGTCATGGACTCGGGTCTGTCAATGCGCTACAATGCTGCTTGGGAGAGGACCCTGTGGAGAATATGGCGAAGAATGCGGGCTGGGGTTGGTTCGTCGCTGTGGTGATGTCAATTGCGGCGACGTGCGGGCAGAGTACGGCTGCACCAGCCTCGCGGGTCGATCCGATTAAGGCGTTGCGGAGTTTCGATATCGAGGCCGTCCGTCTCGCCGTCAAGGACATGACCGCGACGTCCGGCGTGAAATACCCCAATGGCAGCCAATATCTCGCCGGCCTGGACAAACTCGCCGCGGCCAGGAGTGCGATGCTGAAGCCGAACAGCCCACCGATCAGAGCGGTGGCGGCGGATATGCTGGCGAGTCTTCGGCGAGCCCGGCGCGAGGCGCTGCTGGGCAATCCATTGCTGGATTTCGACAAACTCATGCTACTGAAGCGTCGCCGCGGTCAACTCGCTCTGCCGGTGAATCACAAGTGCAATTCGGGACTCAAGTCCGGCGGTTACGACAACGAGATCGCCGTTCTCTCGCCGGTTGCCCCGTCCGGCAAGCTCAAGACGCTCTACCGCCCAAAGGGCGGGGAATTTGTCGGCGAGATCGACCTTCACTTCAGCGCTGAGAAGCTGCTGTTTACGATGCCGACGGGGAGGGCGTGGCAGGTGTTTGAGATCAAGTCAAGCGGCGGCGGGCTGCGGCAGGTATCGCGAGGCAAGAACGCGGGCGTCGACAGCTTCGACGCCTGCTACCTGCCCGACGGGCGGATTGTGTTTGCTTCGACGGCTTCGTGGCACGCCGTACCGTGCTGGCACGGGCAGCAGCGTGCCTGCGCGTTGTACCAGATGAAAGCCGACGGCAGCGCGGTTCGGCAGTTGTGTTTCGACCAGGATCTCGATCTGCATCCGGCGGTGCTGCCCAGCGGGCAGGTAGTATTCAGCCGCTGGGACTACACCGGCCCGATGCACATGTATCTCCGTCCGCTGATGGTGATGAACCCCGACGGTACGGGCCAGCGGGCGCTGTACGGCAGCAATTCGTACTGGCCTAACTCGCTGTACTTTCCGCGGGGCATTCCCGGGTCGCCAAACAAGATCGTGGCGATCGTTTCGGGTTATCACGGCGTTCCCCGGATGGGTGAACTCGTTCTGCTTGACCTGACGAAGGGCACTCGCCGGGCCGAAGGCGTGGTCCAGCGGATTCCGGGACGGGGCAAGGCGATCAAACCGATTATCCGCGACAAACTCGTCGAGAAGTCCTGGCCGAAGTTTCTGCATCCGTATCCGCTGAGCGACAAGTATTTCCTGGTCGCCGGTCAGAGGTATTCGAAGGGCCCGTGGAGCATATATCTCGTCGACGTGTTCGACAACATCATCCCCCTCTTCGCCCCGCGGGGATTCGACGTGTTCGAGCCGATACCGCTCCGCAAGACTGCACTTCCTCCCGCGATTCCCGACAAGGTTGACCTGACGAGAGATGACGCGGTGTGCTACGTGCAGGATATTTACGCGGGAGGCGGTCTGGGCGGCGTGCCCCGGGGGACGGTCGAGCGGCTGAGAATTGTGGCGTACCATTACGGTTATCCCGGTCTGGCCGGCCCGGATAAGATTGGCAGTGGCGGACCCTGGGAGGTTATGCGGATACTGGGCACGGTCCCTGTCTATGCAGACGGTTCAGCGTCATTCAAGATTCCGGCCGGAACGCCGCTATGCGTCCAGCCGCTGGACGCCGAAGGCAAGGCAGTCCAACTCATGCGAAGCTGGTTTGCCGCGATGCCCGGAGAGGTCGTATCTTGCGTCGGATGCCACGAACGTTCAAAAGAGGCTCCGGTTCCGCGTCGCGATATCGCCTCGAAAAAGACCCCCGTGGAGATCAAGCAGTGGTACGGTCCGCCTCGCGGCCTGGATTTCGAGAGGGACGTTCAGCCCGCAATCGACAAGTATTGCGTAGCCTGCCACGACGGCTCCGAGCGTGAGGACGGTCGCAAAATCCTCGACCTTCGCTCCGAGCGTTTGGTGAAGGGTTATCGCGGTCGCCCGCTGACGGGGCTTGCCGCGAGTCGGCTGCATCCGTCGCTGCGGAAGGCATGGGGCGGAACTTTCGTTCGCTACACGCCGGCCTACGAGGCGTTAGTACCGTATATCCGCCGGGTTAACGTCGAGGACGACGTGGAGATGCTTACCCCGGGCCAGTACCACGCCGACACCAGCGAACTCATCCAGATACTCCGCAAGGGGCATCACAAAGTACGGCTCGACAGGGAGGCGTGGGATCGTTTTATCACGTGGATCGACCTGAACGGACCTTGTCATGGGACGTGGGGCGACTTGGGGGCGATTCCGGATGGTGCGGACCGGCGGCGATACGAACTGAGCAAACTGTATGGCGGGCCGAAGGTCGATCCTGAGAAAGTGCCCCCTATCGCCCGGGCAAAGATCAAGCCGATCGAGCCCGAGGAGATCGACGAACTTCCCCCGGCCCCGCCGGAAGTCCCCGGTTGGCCCTTCGATGCCATAGAAGCACGTCGCCGCCAGAAGGTCAAGGGCGCGTTCGAGAGAACCGTTGACCTCGGCGGTGGTGTGACGATGAAACTCGCGAGAATACCGGCAGGGGAGTTTGTCATGGGCGATTCGACAGGCCAGCTCGACGAGCGTCCGCAGTTGCGCCGCAAGATCGCCCGGGACTTTTGGATGGGTGTCTTCGAGGTTACCAACGAGCAGTTTCGTCGCTTCGATACAAAGCACAATTCGGGTCGTTTCACCAAGCGGTTTGTGGGCACGGACGGTCCGGGGTTGTCGCTTGACGGCGCGAAGTTTCCCGCGGTGCGTGTATCGTGGAAGCAGGCCGACGAGTTCTGCAAGTGGCTGTCGAAGAAAACATCGATGGCGTTTACGCTGCCTACCGAGGCCCAGTGGGAATACGCCTGCCGGGCCGGATCGGCGGAGGCGTTTTCGTATGGTGCGATCGATGCGGATTTCTCGGCCTGCGCGAACCTCGCCGACAAGGCCTTGGGCGGACGACCTGCTCCCACCGGAGGTCTGCAGTCCAATCTTACTTCCGCCGGCGGTGGAGACATCATCTGCGATCCGAACTTTAACGACAGGTCCGTCGCGACCTCGCCGGTGGGGCGGTACAAACCAAATGCGTGGTGGTTGTTCGATATGCACGGTAACGCCGCGGAATGGACGCGGACGACATATCGACCATATTCGACCAAGGCCGACGATCGCAACGCCCCCGCTGTGGCGGGACGGAAGGTCCTTCGCGGCGGGTCGTGGGTTGACAGGCCCAAACGCTGCAGGTCGGGCTTCCGCCTGGCATATCCGATCTGGCAGCGGGTGCATAACGCGGGCTTCCGAGTTGTCTGCAAGCTTGAGCGATAGCGGTCGGGTCGATACAATGACTCCGCGATGAAACCGCAAAAATGCAGGGAAGAGAAACTAACCCACAGGAGTATGAAATGAACGAACGTATGTTAAGAAGAATTGTCGTTGTCGGAATCCTATGTTCCATCGCGGCTACGTGCGCCGCCGGCGAATTTCCCGCCTTGAAGAAGAACGACCGCATCGTCTTCCTTGGCGATTCGATCACCGCTGCCGGCGCCCGGCGGGGCGGTTACGTAACGCTGACCGGACAAGCGCTCAAGAAGACCCATGCCTCGCTGGATATCGAGGTCATCGGCGCCGGGATAAGCGGGCACAAAGTCCCCGACTGCCAGAAACGCCTCGAGCGCGACGTGCTGAAGAAGAAGCCCACGATCGTGGTAATCTATATCGGTATAAACGATGTGTGGCACTGGAACAGAAACAGGGGTACGAAGAAAGAGGATTTCGAATCCGGGCTGCACGACCTGATCAAGCGGATCAACGGTGTCGGGGCGCGGGTGATCATGTGTACGCCGACGGTTATCGGCGAGAAGACCGACGGTACAAACAAGTTCGACAAGATGCTCGACGAGTATTCGGACATCAGCCGCAAGGTGGCTAGAGATACCAAGTCCCAAATGCTCGATTTGCGGAAGGAGTTCCTGGCTTACCTCAAGACCAACAACACCGCCAATGCCCCCAGGGGCATACTGACCGGAGATACCGTCCATCTCAACAAGAAGGGCAATGAGTTTCTCGCGGGTCTTATGCTCAAGGCGCTCGGTGCCCGGGCGGCGACCCGACCGCCGCTGAAGAAGGATGACCGAATCATCTTTCTCGGCGATTCGATCACTGCCGCGGGGGTCAGGCCGAACGGATACGTAACGCTGACCGCAAAGGCGATCGAAAAAGCGCATCCTGCGTTGAATATCAAGATCATCGGCGCCGGGATAGGCGGGCACAAGGTCCCCAACTGCCAGAAACGCCTCGAACGCGATGTGCTGAAGAAGAAACCGACGATCGTGGTGATTTACATCGGTATCAACGATGTGTGGCATGGGGCCAGGGGCACGAAGAAGGAGGATTTCGAGTCCGGGCTGAACGACATGATCAAGCGTATTAACGCCGTCGGGGCGCGCGTGATTCTATGCACGCCGACGGTTATCGGTGAGAAGACCGATGGTTCGAACAAGTTCGACAAACTGCTGGACGAATACTCCGACATCAGCCGCAAGGTGGCCGCTACGACCAACTCCCAAATGCTCGATCTGCGGAAGGGATTCCTGGCTTATCTCAAAAAGAATAACACCGCCAACGCGGTAAAAGGCGTGCTGACCGCGGACACCGTCCACCTTAACAAGAAGGGCAACGAATTCCTCGCCTCCCTGGTGCTCGATGCCCTCGGAGTTGCCTGCAAGTAGGCGTCCAGGCGGCGAGATCAAACGCCCGCTGGTGGAATAGACATGCCGAACATACCATTCTGGGTTCGCATTGCGGCGCTGGTTGTGTTGATGGCGGTCGTGGCGGGTGTGGACCTGTGGTATCGCCGCGGGCGGTCGACGCGATGGAAGGAGTATCTCTTCATCCTGCTTGCCGGATGTGCTGCCGCTGTTTTTGGTTCGTTGACTGACTTGATAACCTCATCGATATCGCCCGACTATTTCATCTACGGCAAGGGTCTGCCTGCCGATGGGATCCGGTGGCATGCGATGGGGCTAGG
>CAZSLS010000187.1:0-13944 GCA_964607575.1 uncultured Planctomycetaceae bacterium
CGCTTTGAATCACGCGGCTGGAAGCCGCTTCTACGTTAACGGCGAGCGGCGCGGCCAACATGCGGTAACAATAGGGAGCAAATGCGCTCTGACCCCATTCTGCCCGTTCGTCGCGGGTGGGCGGTAATTGCTGGTCTTTTAAGCTCGCCCCCATCCGATAGACACTGGACAATACCACCGAAATATCCCCTATTTCCTTCTTTCTTATACCACGGATCAGGTTGTAAGAAAAACCGCCGTTAGCTGTTGTTCCTTCGCCGCCTCAGCAGCGCGGCCGCGCCGAGACCCAGCAGGCCTATCGTCATTGGCTCGGGGATGATGGTGACGACGTCGAGGCTGGCCTGGCCGTACCAGTCAGGGCTGGCGATCGTGCGATTGAAGATCGTCAGCCTGACCGGCTGACCGACGTATCCGCTCGTCAGGCCCGTCATGGTCAGCGGGGCGTGGACAGAATCCCATGATCCTTTCTGCAGCCCGGCGTCGCCGGCGTCGTAGGTGAAGGTGGCGAAGGTCTGCCATACGCCACCGCTTTGGCACTCGAGAATCGCCTCCACCACTGGCGCGAAGTTGCCGGCCGGGGCGACCTTTCGACCCACGTGGAACGACAGGTTCACCAGCAACCCCTCGGCGCTAAGAACGGCCGAACCGTTATCGTGCTGAAGTTCCTGAGCGATCCACGGCGATGGGTCGCCGCTGGGGGCCCCGTCGATGAACGCCGACATCTCGCCGTCGATCGCCTCCGGCGTGATCCAACCTGACGGGGCGTTCTGATACCCGCCGTCGTAGACGCTCCACTCGTCCGGGGCGGCGTTGTTCCAATTGTTGTTAGATAACCAATTGGTCTCAAACCCGCCGTTGCGGATTACGATATCCGCGCCGGCGGTCGTGACGACGGTACACAAGCCCACAGCCGCCAGAACGGTAGCCAGATGTCTGGTCATCATTTGTATCTCCTTGTCGAACGTGCGGCCCTTCTTAACGATTATACCATTATATCATGATTATGGGGATCACCAAGCGTTTTCTCGGGCAATTGCGCCGCAGGGATGTGGGAACGAATGGGGTCAGAGCGCATTTAGCCGTTAAGGGACAACTGCGCTCTGCCCCCATTCTACTGTTTGACCTCTTAACGGCTAAATGCGCTCTGACCCCATTTGACCCCGATTCGGCTTGCCCAACACGCCGGATCGGATACAATTACTGTACGAAGGTAACACCTGTCTCACCGTTCCGCATTGACCGGGAACCTCCGCTGTTCCTGGAAACTGCCAAAGGAGTTTCTGATGCAATCATCAGCGAGAAATATGGTGTTGAGTCTGGTTGCATTCGTGACATTGCTCCCAAACTCGCTCGGCGCCGCTGACTGGCCGGCGTATCGGGGCAATAGTGCGCGGACCGCGACGACGTCGGAGAAACTGACGTATCCGTTGAAAGAGGTATGGAAGTATGTGCCGAAACGCAAGCCACTACCGGCCTGGCCGGATAAGTTTATGGCCGAGGTCGCCGGGTGCGACTTCGACTACGCACCGCAGGTCGTGATCGTCGGCGAGGCGATGTACTTCGGGTCGACGAGCGATAACACGCTCTGGGCGCTTGATGCGGCTACGGGGAAGACCAAATGGGGGTTCACCATGGGCGCCCCCGTCCGTTTCGCGCCGGCGATCTGGGAAGGCAAAGCCTACGTGGTGTCCGACGATGGCTACGCGTATTGCCTGGACGCGGCGAGCGGCAAGTTGATTTGGAAGTTCTATGGCGGTCTCTACGACAGCCGCTTCATCGCCAATCAGCGTATGGCCTCGCGCTGGCTGATCCGCAGCGGCGTGGTCGCCGATGACGGGATGGTCAATTTTGCGGTGGGCATGTGGGCGAGCGAGGGTGTGTACGCATACGCACTGGATGCCAAGACCGGGAAACAGTTATGGGTGAACGATACGAGTCTGAAGTATAGAAACGGACCGCACAACGGGCAGAATTTTGCGGGCAACAAGCCGCAGGGGTATGCTCTGGCGGCGAAGAATCAGCTCGTTTTCCACAACGGGCAGGCGGGGTGTTATATCTACGATCGCCGGACAGGAGTAGAGACCGGGCACATCGACACGCGCAGCGAGATAAGGAGGGGGGGACGCGGCGATGCTTCGGTCCAGGTGATACGCGAAGACGGGACGATCGAGACCGGCCACGGTGTCAAGACACAGGCGACGATCCAGCAGAACTGGGCGGTTGCCGGCGACACGGTGATCATGTGTGGGAAGAACCGGATCATGGCCAGGAGGGGTAGTCCTGCTGACAACCGGGTCGTATGGGAACATACGATCACGGGCACGATAATGGGCCTGGCTGTCGCTAACGGGATGCTGGTGGTAAGCACTACCGACGGCGTTATTCACTGTTTCAAGTCAGGCAAGGGCGGTAACGCCCTAGCCGTCGGTCCAGGGACGAAGAAGTGGGCCAAACCGGCGCCGGGCCCGGCAGCCGACGTTCTTGCCAAGTGCAAAGCCCATGGGATATCAAAGGGCTACGCATTGGTGCTCGGCGAGACGGACGCGAAGTTGGCAGAAGCGTTGGCGGCGAACACGGACCTGCAGGTTATTTGTGTACTTGGCGATAAGGACAAGGTGGCCTCCGAGCGGATTCGGTTGCGCGATACAACCGATATCTATGGCTTGGAAGTCACGGTGGATCATCTGGCGGACACTAAGAAGCTTCCTTACCCTCAATACTTCGCGAATGTGATAGTGGTCAATGGAAAGGCGGCGGGATTTCCCGCCGGTGAGATCAGGCGAGTGCAGCGACCCTGCGGCGGTATCGTCATCGCGGGCGGAAAGGTTGATGTTCGAGGCAAACTGCCCGGCGCATTTGACTGGGATTCCAAGGTCACGTGCGATCAACGTGTGAAATGGCCCCTGGAGATGCTGTGGTTCGGAGAACCGGGCCCCATGAACACCCGGGGCAAAGGGAGCGGTCCTCCGATTCCGGTCAACGGCATTGCCCTGTATGTAAGTAAGGGGATAGTCGCCGTCGATGCCTACAACGGAACCGTACTATGGCGCTGGAAGCATCCCGAAGGAACAAACAGGGGCCACGTTAACGTGGATGCCAGGTACCTGTATACCTCATTAACTCTGAAGACGGATCGCCGGAGAAAATCTACGCCGTTAACTCTGGATGTGAAGACCGGCAAGAGAGTCAAAGGTGTTACTGCCCCCGCGACTCTGGGGCGCTATAAGGGGGCCAGGCGCAGCCATGAGGACGTGGTCCGGTATCTGGGCACACGAATCCATCCGCTAACCGGTGGTTTGGTCAGCAAGGGTTTCGGTAAGTCACACGGATGCGTGGGGGCCCAGTTGTCAGCGGCTATGGACTTCTTCCGTTCGGGGTCATTCTCGAATTATGACTTTGAAGATGACAGCGGCGTGCGTAATCTCGCCGGTCTGCGTCCGGCCTGCCATCCAAGCAAGACCGGGGAGTTGGGTCTGCTGCTGGTCGCCGACGGGCAGGGGGCCAACGCCGTCGGCGTGCCCAACAAAGAGGACTACGGTAGCGGTTGCGATTGCCGCTTCAGCTTCCTGGGCGCGCTGGCCATGGCGCCGGTGAAAAAGCAGCGTAATGAAGACTGGGCGACATTTTCCGATCCGAAGCCGGAATTGACAGCAGGTCCGGTGCGGCATGTAAACATGAACTTCGGCGCGCCGGGAGACCGGCGTCACACTGACAAGAAGCTCTGGCTGTCGGCCCCTCGTCCTGTGGGCCGATGGCTGGGAATACACTTGCCCTACCTGGTTGAGTTTTATGACGGTACGCAGGGTGACCTGCGCAAGGGGCAGCACGATTATTATGGCGGCAGCCGGTCTTACCGACGTAACGCCGATCGCCTGGCGATTGGCGGCACGGATCAGCCCTGGGTATATGCGTCGGGGTATCGCGGGTTGAAGAGCCTGGCCCTAGGCCTGGATTACTATCAGTGGGACAAGCAGTACGTTGTGTTGCCCTGTGCGACCGCGCCGAAGATCGACGGTAAACTGACGGACGCTTGTTGGGACGCCGCCGGCGAGGTGTTCCTGGTCCATACGGAGGCCCGGAACAGGCCCGTATACATGCACCAGATGCCCAATCCCGGCGAGTCGGCCTGGATGCGACATGACAAGGACAACCTCTATGTGGCTTATCGCCAGAACGTTCGGAAAGCGTTGAAGAATATCAAGCCGCCATCGCACTACGTGAAGAAATGTAAGATCGCCCACTTCGATCTGCTCCTCAAGGGGTCGGGCGGGAAAGTGGTTCACCTTGGCGTTTCCCCGTCAGGAGCCACATACGACGCGTTGATCGCCACGACAGGCGCCGGCAGGAGAATGAAGACCAGCGAGCCTGACGTGTCGTGGAAAGGCGACTGGCAATCCGCCGTTTCGGTGAAAGATCGTGCGTTTATCATCGAAGTGGCCGTGCCGTGGAAGACGCTCGCCGCCCTGGGAATCAACCGAAATGAACTTCAGGCGTCGGTTCATCGCAGGGTGAACGTCAAGTATCTGAAGCAGCCCAATGTGAGGTCGATGAAGAATGTGCATCTGTCGACGCGCAGCGCCGCTCCCAGGCCCTACAGCGTGTGGCTGCATTTTGCCGATCTGGAGAACACCGCTCCCGGAAAGCGTGTCTTCGACGTGAAGCTGCAGGGCAAAGTGGTGCTGAAGGACTTTGATATCGTCGCCGCGGCGGGCGCCGGGAACAAGGCCGTCGTCAAGGAATTCAAAGGGATCATGGCGCTTAATGAAATCAAGCTCGAGTTGGTCTCGCGTGCCAAGGACATGAAAGGGATCGCGGCGCCGATCATCAGCGGTATGCAGGTACTCGCCGAGCAGCCCGGGCCTGTCCCGAAACCTGTGCTTGGAATAATGACCAACGACAAGGAGAACGGTGGTTTCAAGCTGTTTTCGGACTTGGAGAAAATGACTGCCAAGCAGCGGATGGGTACTCGCGGGTGGTTACCGCAGGATGAGGAGGCGTTGCAGAAGAGTCGGGCTAGGCGAGGTCTGCCGCCTTTGAAGAAGCCCCGGAAGAAGAAGTAGGGAAGACAGCGAGATTCGCCGTTTTCCTATTCCCGGTTCGTATCCGGAGGGCGGAGACATGGGGTCAGAGCGCCGTTAGCCGTTAGTGGTGTCAGCATCGGGGCTCCTGCAACGGCCGGATTCGTTGCCCTCCTGTCAGCACTCGTTGCGTGTGAGGCCTGGAATATCCGAAACCTGCTTAAATTCGGTTGACATTTTGTCAGCGCTTGTCGATAATGGTTATAGATGCGGATCATCAAGACGAGCATGTTGAGAGAGTTCTGGGGCTCCCATCGCCAGGCTGAGGCGTCGTTGCGAACATGGGTGCAGCAGACTCAGGCGGCTGAGTGGTCGAACTTCGTTCAGGTGCGAAAGACAATCCCCGGCGCCGATCTGGTGAAGGTCGCCAGCGGTCGGTCGGTGGTGGTGTTCAACATCGCTCACAATCGGTACCGGTTGATCGCGGCGATCCACTACAATACGCGAATTGTCTACACGTTGAAGATCCTGACCCACAAGGAATATGATCGCAACGCCTGGAAGGAGCAGCTATGAAAACCAGGACCCTGACACACGATGACATCCCTGACAGCTACGCCGAGTTGGTAGACCTGCTCATGCCCCGTCCGCTGCACGACGACGTGGACTACCGTAATGCGTTGGTCATATTGGACGCTATGGCCGGCTTCGAGATGAACGCCGACCAGGAAGATTACTTCGAGGCCATCGTTACGTTCGTGGAGAAACACGAGGCCGAGCATCACGCCATCGCCAACGAGAAGATGACGCCTGTGGAATTGCTCCGAAGCCTGGTGAGCGAGCATGGTATGACCGAATCGGACCTGGGTCGCCTGCTCGGTGATCGCAGCCTCGGTCATCGAATCCTGAGCGGCGAGCGTGAAGTGAGCAAGGCGCACATCCGCATTTTGGCTGAGCACTTCAGCCTGAATCCCGTCGCCCTCCTGTAACGGGGATCCTGCTCAGGGATCGTGTTTGAAGATATCCCCTCCGGCCTCGGCGTCGAAAAAACTTTTGTCTATGCGCCCCGGCGCAGGCTATTGTATCCGAGAATGAAAGCTGAACGGGAAGTTGCGATAGTTACCGGGGCGTCCAGTGGTATCGGTATGGAAACTGCTTTTGCGCTGGTGCGGCGCGGGTATGCGGTTGTGCTGGCAGCCCGGCGGGAAGATCGGCTCGAGCAGGTGGCCGATCGGTGTCGCGAGATCGACACCGACGCCGCGGTCGAAGTGGTTGTTACCGATGTCAGCGATCGCTCCGCGGTCGAGAGTCTGGTCGGCGGGGCGGTCGCGAAATTCGAGCGCGTCGACGTGATGGTCAATAACGCCGGTAGCGGGATGTTCGGACGGGTACACGAGCTTTCCGAGACCGACGTGCGGGAACTCTTCGAGGTGAACTTCTACGGCGTCCTCCACGGATGCCAGGCCGTCGCGCCGATCATGATAGCCCGGCGGAGCGGGCATATTTTCAATGTCTCATCGGTAATCGGAAAGCGCGGCACGCCGTTTCACGGGGCGTACTGCGCCACGAAGTTCGCGGTGTGCGGGCTGACCGATTCGATGCGCGTCGAAATGAAGCCCTACGGCGTCAACGTCACCAGTGTCTGCCCGACGCTGACGGCTACCGAGTTTTTCGATCATTCGCGGATGGAACCGCGAGCCCACTCGAAATACGAATCCGAGAGCAAGATGATGCCCGCTTCAAAGGTCGGACGAAGAATCGCCGCGACAATAGGCAAGTCCAAACCGGAACTGGTATTCTCTGTGGGCGGTAAGTTCCTGGTGGTGCTGTCGGCGCTCTGGCCGAGGGCGGTGGACTGGATAATGAAAATTTACCACGATGACCTCGTCAAACGGCAGGAGTCGTGATCGGGCGATTGCAATCTTTTTGCTCCCTGATCGTTTAACGGATATAATCGTACTACTGGATGAGGCTCGGGAATACGAACAATAAACACCTGAGGTATAAGAGACATGAAAAACACACATCGAACTGCAATTACCCTCGTTTTAATCGCCGTTTTCTGCGGGACCTTCGCGCTGGCCCAGACCGCCAAACCCAAGATCGATGACTTCAAGGCGAAAGCCGAGGCGGCGACTCAATATAGACTGGGGCAGCTCATTTCATACTACAAACCCACAGCCGACCAGAAAACCAAACTCAAGGAAGTCCTGATCGCCCAGTACAAGGACCTTACGGACAACGACAAGATCCGCGCCCCGAAGATCAAGGCCCTGGACGATGAGATCGCGGCGGTAAAGAAGAAAATCGCCGAACTGGAAAAAGAGGTCGAGGCTATCGAGAAGCGCAAGGCCCCGCACGCCAAGGCGCGCGCCGAACTGCTGCTCGACCACAAAGCCGAGATCAACAACGTGTTCACGCCGGAGCAGAGAATCGCTCGCCTGTCGAGCTACATCAGGAGCCGTGCGATCAATTATCAACACCTGGCTGTCCTGCCAAAAGCGACCCGGGACTCGCTGGTCGAGCAGAGCAATACGCTTGCACTGGGACTGATCGAGGCGGGCAAGAGCGAAGACGAGGATGCCGTTCGTGCGGCGTACAGGAAGATCCGCACTACGGCGGGGAAGGTAGTGACCCCGGAGGTTCGCAAGGCCGGCGACGCGAAATACCTCATGGACAGCACGATGCGGAAGTTTGCCAGGCTCAAGCTCACCGAAACCCAACAGGACACGATTCGCGGTATGTGCGAAAAGGCCGCCGCACGCAAGATCAAGATTTACGCCCAATACGCACAGCTCACGAAGGACCGCGATGCCATCAGGCGTGCAATGAGCGGAATGTCTTCAAGCTCCTATTACTACAAGATTCGTACGGATGTGATCGAGAATGTGTTGACCGACGCCCAGCTCAAACAGGCCGGATACAAGAGGAAGTCATCGAAGTCCAGCAGGAATTAACCCGGATATTGCACCAACCGGGCTGTAAGGGGATAATATAACGGTGGGCATCAGCATTCGGTCAGACCGGGATGGCCCGGTTTGCCAGTGCGCCGTGTCTCCGGAGATTTGGGAGTACTACCATGAACGGGATTATCACGAAGACAAAACTAATCGCGGTCGCACTCGTTGTCAGCACGGCTTTCTGCGCGACGCTCGCCCCGGGTCAGGCTCGGGCGCCGGTCCGCGTAAAGACCACCGCAAAAACAGATACAGGCGACTGGCGGACCCGAGCCAAGGCTGCGATAGCACGGACACTCTCAAAGTACACCTACCAATACAAGCCCGCCGCCGACCAGAAAGCCAAGCTCGAGAAGGTCCTGATCGCCCAGTACAAGGACCTCATGGATCACGACAAGATCCACACCCCGAAGATAAAGACCGTGGATGAAAAGATCGCCGCGGTGAATGAGAAGGTCGCCGCATTGCAGAAGGGAATTGCCGACAAGGTCGCCGCACTGCAGGCGGAAGTCGCGACGCTCAAGAAGCAGAAGGCGGGTTATTCGACGGCCCGCGCCGAACTGCTCCTCGATCACAAGGCCGAACTCGACAACGTGTTCTCCGAGCAGCAGAGAGTCGCCAGCATAGCCAAGTACCTCAGGCAGTATACCGCCTATCGTTATTGGGGTGGGTTCTCCAAGGCCCAGCAGGCCGACCTGAATGAGCAATTCGAAGCTGCGGCATTGAAAGTTATTCAGGCCGGCCCCGAAAAGTCCGACGCGGTCTTATCCACGGTGCGCAAAGAAATGCATAGCGTTGTTTCAAAACTCACTACCCCCGAAGTTCGCCAGGCAGGTGAAGCCAAGTACCTTAATGACAGTACCGTTCGAGCGTTCTACCGAGTCAAACTTACCGACAACCAGAAAGCTCAGATCCGCGAACTGTGCGACAAGGCCTCCAAACGCAAGTCCGAGCTTTACGCCCAGTACAAACAGCTCGACAAGGACCGCGACGCTGTCAGGAAGTCAATGTACAAATACAACACAAGCGATTACTACCGCAAGATCCGCAAGGAAGTCTCCGAGAAGATCCTGACCGAAGAACAGCGCAAAGCCACCAGTTCAAGATCATCGAGATATAGGTCCAGATCAAGTAGTAGAAAGCGCCCCAGCGGGAGTTCTACCAGGAAACCCGCCAGGCCCGCCACCAAGACCACCAAGTGAGCATCCCGGAGACTCGAGGGCGACCTCGCAAAGGCGACTATGCGAATTCTGATCAGTAATGACGACGGTATACTGGCCCCGGGGTTGGCGGCGCTTCGTGCGGTTGTGGCGGACATGGGCGAGATATCGGTTGTTGCGCCTCACGGTCCTCAATCGGCGTCCGCGCACGCGATAACTTTGCGCACCGCGATGGCTGTGGGGCACGTCGAACTTTCGGAATTCACGGGTATCAGTGTTGACGGTCGCCCGGCCGACTGCGTACGCTTGGCGATTCGCGAGCTGCTCGACCACCGTCCGGACCTCGTGCTGACCGGAATCAACGACAACTCGAATGTCGGCGTGAACCTGTTTTACTCCGGAACGGTAGCCGCCGCCGCCGAGGCCGCAATGATGGGAATACCGGCGGTCGCGTTTTCCGCCGCCGCCAAAGACAGGCCACCTGATTTCGCTCACGCATCGATTCTTTGTCGCAGAGTACTGGACCACCTGCTTACCGCGGGGATGTCGTCGGGTGACCTGATAAACGTCAACATTCCCGACCTCCACAATCCGGAGAATCCAATCGGCTTGAGCGTTGTCCATCAGTCAGACGGGGAAATCCACGACACCTACATTCATGAAGTAGGGCTTGACGGGCGGGAGACGTGGCGACTGGCCGACGATTACTCTTACGGACCGGATCACCACGAGGACTCCGACGTCGTCTGTCTCCGCGAAGGCAACATCACCGTCACGCCGCTGCGCATCGACATGACAAGGGACGACCGCCTGGACGAACTGGGCAAACTAGACTGGAGCGACGTGAAGTAAGTGACCGGTAACCAGTGATCACTGGTCTATCACCTTGATCGATTCGCCGTCGGGAAGATTTTCTATATCATCTATGTCCGGAGGCGTGCATTGCATGCAGTCTTCGAGTGCGAGATTGTGGGTTTCCAGCAGGCGCCCCAGGCTCTCGGGCTGACCCCGATGACGCCAATCGAGAAAAAAACACGGTTGTGTCTATTATTGATATTGTATTTGGTTAGAATATACCTCATAATTGCGAAAACTTCACAGAAAGGTCACTGTCATGTTACTGTCTTTCTCTGTTGAAAACTTCCGTTCGTTCAAAGATGAACAGACGCTTAGCCTCATTGCCTCCAAGAGGCTAGGCACATCCGGTCACTCGCCGGAGTGTATCAAGGTGCCCGGTACAGATGAATCCGCTCTGCGCCTTGCCGCTGTCTATGGTGCAAACGGCGCAGGCAAGACCAATCTCGTTCGAGCCCTCATTCTTCTGAAGCGCTTGATTCTTCGTGGGACCCCTCCTCGCACGAGGATTTCCTACGAACCGTTTCTGCTTGACCAGGAAACGCAGAGCAGACCCAGTTGCTTTGAACTTCAGATCCTGGAGCAAGGTCGTATTTTTCGCTACGGGTTTTGCTGTGATGGTGATCGTATTCACGAGGAGTGGCTCAGTTTCTATGAGAGGAAGAAAGAACGTTCGGTGTTTTCCAGGACATCTTCCCCGGAGGGAGCGGTCAAGGTAGAGCTTGGTCCCCCACCCATCGACGCAAGTACTCCCTCTCGACTGAAATCCCTCGCGGAGGTTGGCGCACGTCCGAACCAGCTCTTTCTCACGGAGGTGGTTAACCTTGACGACGCCGAATCCCAGGGTTCGCTCTGCCGACAGGTCATCAACTGGTTCAGTTCGACCTTGGCAATCATTGAGGCAGGCTCCTCATACATGATGCTTGCTGAAACAATCGCTACGGATGAGGCTTTTGCAGATTTTGCTGGTCAGTTCCTCGATGAGGCGAGTACGGGAATCGCTGGTCTCAAGGTTCAGACTAGGGAAGTCGCCCGATCAAAAGCTTCCCAAGTTCCTTCTGAAGTTTGGGAGAAGGTTTTCGAGGAACTAGCGGAGGGCGAGGTGGCAATACTGCCAGGCGCTGACGGGGAGGAACTATTTGTTGAAGGCTCAAATAAGGATGTTGTCAAGATTCGCCAGATTACCGCCCTCCACGAGACGGGGCAGGGCATCACGCCGCTGCCTCTCCACGAAGAGTCAGATGGTTCCCAACGCCTTCTCAATCTCTTGCCTGCCCTCTTCAGTTTGAAGTCTGAGGGCGGTGTGTTTGTTATTGATGAACTCGAGCGTAGTATGCATCCGATTCTGGCAAGGAAATTCATCGAATTCTTCCTGAAGGGTTCACGCAACACAAATAGTCAGGCCATCTTTACGACTCACGAGTCCACACTACTCGACCTCGACATTCTTCGTCGAGATGGAATCTGGTTCACGGAGAAAAATGAATCCGGGGCGACGCACATCTATTCTCTCGCTGAGTTTAACGTGCGCAATGACTTGCGGATAGACAAAGGCTACTTGCAGGGTAGATTCGGGGCAATCCCTTTTCTGGGCGGTATTGACCACTTTATTGAAGAGGAAACGCACAGGGGGGAGGCTCCATGACCCTCCATCGCAAGAAACCACGTCCGTTGTCGCGCCAAGATCGCCCGACAAGAGACGCACGAATCATCGTCATTGCCACGGAGGATACCTATGCGCCGCAGCGGTACTTTCGACTTTTCAGGAATCCACGAATCCATACACGCGTGCTTCCGACGCAAGGCGGACTTTCTTCCCCCAAAGACGTCCTCGATCGTCTGAACAAATTCCTGGATGAGTCTAAGTTACTGGAGGATGATGAATTTTGGCTCATGCTCGACACGGACCACTGGATAGAGCCCAGCCACATCGGAAACTTCAATCAGGTCTGCACAGAAGCATTGCAGAAGGGCTACCAGCTTGCTCATAGCAACCCTTGTTTTGAATTCTGGCTTCTCCTGCACGTCCTCCCGCTGAAGGGCGCCACGCAGTTCGATCGTTGTGCCGCCGTCAAGGAGCGTCTCAAGGGAGTACTCGGGGAGTACACAAAGAATACTATCGATATAAAACGTTTCTCACATGAGTCCATTAGAAACGCTATAGAGCAAGCAGAAGCACTTGATTCAGCCCCTGGAGCGCGTTGGCCAGATTCCACAGGCACCCATGTGTACAAGGTCGTGAGAAAATTGCTTTGAGAATAGCTTCGGCGGGATCGAAGTCACGCGGGGGCGGGCTTTAAGGGACCATCGATTTAGTCACGAACCAGAACACATTCAAAGGACTTACGAGCGAGTACGACTGCGAAAACGCTCGTAAGTCTAGAAACGCAAATTCCGTGCTAACTAGATCGACAGGCTTGACGGGCGGGAGACGTGGCGACTGGCCGACGATTACTCTTACGGACCGGATCACCACGAGGACTCCGACGTCGTCTGTCTCCGCGAAGGCAACATCACCGTCACGCCGCTGCGCATCGACATGACAAGGGACGACCGCCTGGACGAACTGGGCAAACTAGACTGGAGCGACGTGAAGTAAGTGACCGGTAACCAGTGATCACTGGTCTATCACCTTGATCGATTCGCCGTCGGGAAGGTTTTCCATATCATCTATGTCCGGAGGAGTGCATTGCATGCAGTCTTCGAGTGCGAGATTGTGGGTTTCCAGCAGGCGCGTGGGGCTCTCGGGCTGACCGGTGCGATCGGAGAGGTAGATCGCTTCCATGACGGCCATCGTCAGCAGATTCTCCCATCCCGAGCAGGGGTAGGTCCGCGCCTCGGAGCCGATGGCCTCGACGAACGCTTCCAACTGCCTTACCGATGCGTCCAGAGGGGGGCTCGAGCTTTCGGTCCTGTCTATGACATTCCCGTCCGGGTCGCGAACGAGGCAACTGTCGGCGCTTACTTCCATCGATCCGCCCTGACCGTGCAGGCAGAGGGCCTCGCTCACCGGTCCGCTGCGCCGCGTGGTGATCACAGAAGCCATGCATCCGGTCTTGAAGCGCAGGACGGCCGCGGCGGTATCGTCAGTGTCGTAGACTGCCTGCGGTTGCTCGTCGCCGGGTGGTACGTTGACTTTGGCGGCCAGCCCGTAAACCTCCTCGGGCAGTCCGAGCATCCAGACCAGCAGATCCACCGGATGGTATCCCAACTCCAGCAATGCCCCTCCGCCGGCGGATTCCTTATCGCCTCTCCATCCGAGTTCCGGACCCCAGTTGAACAGGTAGTGCGCCCTTGCCAGGAACGCCTCGCCGATCTGCTTCTGCATCTTCCATGCCCTGCGGTAGCATTCGTCGAATCGCCGCCGGGTTCCGACGGTCAGTTCCAGTGACGCTTCGGACATCGTTTTGACCATCGAGACGGCCCCTTCGAGATTCCGCGCCAGCGGGACGCTCTTCCAGACATGGATACCCCTCTGGGCGCAGGCGGGGATCAGGTCGGCGGCCGCTTTGGGCGAAACGTCCAGGCAGATCGCCGCGGGCCTGGTCTCCGCCAGGCATGATCGATAGTCGCTGTAGGCAGGCGCCCCTCCCGCGCCGGATGCCGCCTGCTCGGCGGCGGACTGGTCCCGGTCGGCGACGCCGACCAGTCGCACCGATTCGCTGCACGCCATAGCCTCGAGCCCCTGGCGCCCGAAACCGCCGAGACCGATTACGGCAACGGACAATGGTTTTTCCGGCATGTTCAGTGACTCCTGTCGCCTTCAGCGGTGCTGAAGATTCGGTTTGGGACATCTGTAATTGCCAACACTATTTCGCCCATGCACTTGAATCCTATTATGGAAATGGAGCGCCCGCAAGCGTACATGTCCGGAGGGATGGTTGTCAAGGGCGGTAGTGGGTTGTCAGCCGTGACGAATGGTTTTTCTTGGTCGCACGCGGTGGAAGTCAATCG
>CAZSLS010000188.1:0-13913 GCA_964607575.1 uncultured Planctomycetaceae bacterium
ACTTAGCAAAAGCTATCCCAGGATTCATCCCGCTATGGGATGGCTGTGAAACAAAGTCGTTAATCCCCTAATCCGAAAATCCATGTAATCCCCATCTGGTTTTCGCACTGCGCACCGTTCAACTCGTGGAAATCACTTAGAACTTATAGATAAACGCGCCCTGGACGCGTATGTCGTTCCCGTCGCTGTCGCCTTTGTATTCGGTATGCCAGTCCGACAACTCCAGACCGACCGATGCATTGTCGTTGAACTTGTATATCACGTTTCCGAAGATCGCGCTGTTGGACTCTCTGGTCCCGTCGACGGTGACCCCGCCGGTAATAAACTCGCCGTTTGCGCCGACATTGAAGGACCACTTGTCCCAGGGCCCGAGGCTGGCGGCGAACCAACCGCCGCTGCTGGTCAGTTCGCTCACGTCATTGCCGACAACGTTGATGCCCTGGCCGATACCGCCGGCGTATGCGTCGAGATTCTGCCCGGTGAACGCCTCGGCTTTGAGGGTCAACCAGTCGTTGATCGAAATACACGCGTCGATGTTACCCGACCAACTGTAGATGTCGATGTTGTTCCCGGACGTGTCGCGGTCGTATTCTTCCTGCCCGTAGTGTCCCGAGACGCCGACAGTCGTCTTCTTCTTGCCGAACCACGGGAACGTAACTGCCGCACGGACCTGTCCGCTGGGGAATCCGGCGTCCTCGCCGGTGTCACCGGGGTCGAACCCGCTGTTATGACCCATGGTCCTGAGCAGGGCGGCTTGCAGAGTTAGGTCAACGTCGTCGCCAAGCGAGACGCCCTTGGTCACGCGGACCTGCGGGCGTCGCATACCGATGTTACCGCCCCACCACTGCACGGTGTAGTTTATTGTGCTGGGGTTAAGCGGTGAGATAACGTCCCAGGTCTGTCCGGCTAGAACGCTCAACCGCTGCTCGGGCCATTCGAGCTTCATGTACGCATGGCGCAGGCGGGGTTCGGGGCTGGTCTCGGCGCCCACACCGTAGAAGTCGACTTCCACCAGACCGCTGGTCTTTAGATCCTCGCTCTGCGGACCGGTGAACTTCAGACCGAGTCGGGTCTCGTTAGCCGTCGCATTAAACTGCCCGTCACCGCGCCCTTTTTCCCCGGGACTCACCCAGCGGGCGAAGTTACCGGTGTTCGTGCGAGCCGAATCATAAGCCGCATCAAACTTGATCTTTCCATAAAGCTGAACATCTATGGTCGACCAGATGCTGAAACCCTTTGGTTTCGACGATCGGGCGGCTGCATCGTCCAACATGCTCACCCGCGCAGCATCGAACTTCTCCTTGCTGACGAATCGCTCTCGATCGACCCGGGCTTCATCCAGGGCTTTGCCCTGTACTTTTACGATGCGCATGAGTTCGGCGACCTGTTTTTCAAGGCTTTCGATCCGCTTCTGTGTATCGCTCTGCGAGGCGGCTTGCTGGGCGAATATATCCGAGCAAAGTGCTGTGAATAAAATCACAGCAGTGATGGTAACGATAGCAGCGGACAACCTGTGCATGGAATACTCCTGACTCTGAGGGACAACTCCGAACTCTACCTACTCTATACACCTTATACTCGACGGAACCCACCACCGTCAAGAGCGGAATCCCAACTACTCCATTCGTGGGTGGCGAAAGTCGTGCTCGAAGCCCCTGAACACTGGAAAGACCCTCGCCGAGCGAAGCAGCATTGACATTGCCTCCCCCTGCCGCTATCAGAGAGACCACACCGGCCGGAACAATCACTGTTTGGCCCTCTTTCGACCGGTGGGAGGCAGACCTATGGCGTATCGTTGTCAGAAGTGTAACCGGGCGTGGGACGACCAGACCGCGGCGGAAAATGACTTCTTATGCACCCGCCGCTGCGGTGGCGAGTGTATCGAGGAGAGCCCTGGCGCCGCGGCGCGGGGCGCGACGCTCCCCCGGAAGCTCTACATCGAACTGACCACCGACTGCAACATGTCGTGCCCGATGTGTATTCGTCATTCGTGGGAGGCACCCGGCGGTACCATGTCCGACGAGACGTTCGAGGCGATCCTCACCCAGCTTGGCGAGATGCCCTCGATCCGGACGGTGAACTTCAGCGGGTTCGGCGAACCGATGACCCATCCGAAATTCTTCGAGTTCGCCGCCCGGGCCCACCAGGCCGGCCTGACAGTCGAAGCGATTACCAACGGGCTGTCCCTGGACTCCGAGACCATCGACCAGCTCATCGACCTGCCGCTCGACCGCCTGGTGGTATCGATAGACTCGCTGAGCGAGCCGACCGGCGTTATGCTGCACTCCGGCTCGTTCGCCTCGGTTTCCGAATCGCTGCGGATACTCTACCGCCGCCGCCTGCTCCGCGGTGCGGCGGGACCGGAAGTGGACATCGAGTTCGTAGCCACCAAACGAAACATCCACGAGCTGCCGCAACTCAGGCGAATGGCGCTGGTGCTCGGGTTCTCGCGGATCATGGTCACCAACCTGATCCCGCACACGCGGGAACTGGCCGACGAAATTCTCTACGGATCGTGCAACACCGTTTCGCGCGGGCAGGAGACCTCGCCGTGGCAACCGCGGGTCGACATGCCGGTTATGGACCCCTCCGAGGCGGCGAACGAAGCGCTCGGTCGCATGATCCGCACGGGGATACTTCTGCAAGTAAACGGGGCAAACGTCTCGGGCGCCGGTCCGAAATGCCGCTTCATCGACGAAGGACGCCTGGCGATTCGCTCCGACGGGTCACTCAGCCCGTGCCTGGCGCTGATGCATGCGCATCAATACTACTTCCGAAAGCGGGCCAGACGCATCCGGGCATACTACCTGGGAAACGTCAACAAGACGACCATCAAGGATATCTGGGAGTCGCCGGAGTACGCAGGCTTCAGGGATCGCGTGGCGAAATTCGAGTTCTCACCGTGCCTGGACTGCGGCGGTTGCAATCTGCGAGATTCCAACGAGGCCGACTGCTCGGGCGATGAGTTCCCGCGCTGCGGCGAGTGCCTCTGGGCCGCAGGGTGGATTCAGTGTCCCTAAAACAGTAACCTTAACAATGTTAGTTGGAGTAATGCTATGAACAACATCCCGTTTGCAATCCTCTCCGTAGTGCTGGCGGCGTGCTGCGCGATCCTGCCGGCGTGCAATAAGCCATCCGACGAGACCGCTGCCAGGAAGGTCATCGTCGGCTTCTCGCAGATCGGCTCGGAAAGCGACTGGAGCGCGGCCAATTCGCTTTCGGTCAAGGGCGAAGCCGCCAAGCGCGGTATCGACCTTCGTTTCGCCGACGGTCAGCAGAAGCAGGAGAACCAGATCAAGGCGCTGCGGAGCTTCATCGATCAGAAGGTGGACCTTATCGCATTTTCGCCGGTGGTGGAGACCGGTTGGCAGGGCGTTCTGGAGGAGATCAAAGCCGCGGGCATCCCGGTGATTTTGAGCGCTAGAGAGGTCGACGTGACCGACAAGTCGCTGTACGTCACGTTTGTCGGGTCGGACTTCGTTGAAGAAGGCAGGCAGGCGGCGAGATGGCTCATGAAGAATATGGAAGGCGATATTAAGGTCTTCGAGATGAGCGGAACGCCCGGTGCGTCTTGTGCGTTCGACCGGCACAAGGGCTTCGCTGAAGTAGTCGAAGGCGATCCGCGAATAACGGTTGTCAAGAGCCAGGACGGAAACTTCGAACGCGGTCGGGGCAAGGAAGTCATGGAAGCGTTCCTCAAGACGCCCGACGCCAAGAACTTCAACGCCTTGTACGCGCACAACGACGACATGGCACTGGGCGCGATCCAGGCTATGAAGGAAGCCGGGCTCAAGCCCGGAAAAGATATCAAGATCATTTCGGTCGACGCGGTCCGCGCCGCATTCGAAGCCATGATCGACGGCGAACTGAACTGCACCGTAGAATGCAATCCGCTGCTGGGCCCGAAACTCTTTGACATCGTCGAAGCGATACTGGCCGCGAAAAAACTCAACGCCCACGCGACCAAACACAAACTCCTCAAACCCGACGCCCTCGAGGCGCTCGGCGGCGAGATCTTCGAGAAACGCATCAGAGTGGAAGAAGGCGTCTTCGACCAGTCCGTCGCCAAGGAACTAATCGGCGATCGAAAGTATTGACGGACGCGCCTCCAAACGCTTGCGGTGGGCAGATGTTTGGGGTATCTTGACGCCCGGATGACCGTGAGAATTCTAAATCCCAACATGATTGGAGTAATACCATGAAGAACATCCTGTTTGCAATCCTGTGCGTGGTACTGGCGGTCAGTTGCATGATCCTGCCCTCGTGCAAGAAACCTGCCGAAGAAACCGCCGCCAAAAAAATCACAATCGGCTTCTCGCAGATCGGCTCGGAAAGCGACTGGCGGGCGGCAAATACGCTTTCGATCAAGGGCGAGGCCGCAAAACGCGGCTTCGATCTGCGTTTCGCCGACGCCCAGCAGAAGCAGGAGAACCAGATCAAGGCGCTGCGGAGTTTTATCGATCAGAAGGTGGACCTCATCGCTTTCTCGCCGGTGGTTGAGACCGGTTGGCAGACGGTGCTGGATGAGATCAAGGCCGCCGGTATCCCGGTGATCCTGACCGACCGCGGCGTGGATGTGACCGACAAGTCCCTGTACGTGACATTCATCGGGTCGGACTTCACCGAAGAAGGAAGGCGGGCGGCGAAATGGTTTATCGAGAACACCAAGGGTGACCTGAAGGTCTTTGAACTACGCGGCACGCCGGGAGCATCGTGCGCGGTCGACCGGAAGAACGGGTTTCAAGAAACTATCGCCGACCACCCGCGGATCAAGATTCTCAAATCCCAGGACGGTAACTTCGAACGCGGAAAGGGCAAGGAGGTCATGGAAGCATTCCTCAAGACCCCCGAAGGCAAGGAATTCAACGCCCTGTATGCACACAACGACGACATGGCGCTCGGGGCGATCCAGGCGATGAAAGAAGCGGGGCTCAAGCCCGGTAAAGATATCAAGATCGTATCGGTCGACGCGGTCAAAGCCGCTTTCGAAGCGATGATCGACGGCGAATTGAACTGCACCGTCGAATGCAATCCGCAGTTGGGCCCGCAGCTCTTTGACATCATAGAAGCCGTACTGGCCGCCAAGACCCTCACCGCCCACGCGACCACACACAAACTCCTCAAACCCGACGTCCTCAAGGCGCTCAGCGACGGCGCTTTCGAGAAGCGCGTAATGGTGCAAGAAGGCGTCTTCGACCAGTCCAACGCCAAAGAAGTTATCGGCACACGAAAGTATTGATGGACGAACCGGACGACAACACGCTCCTGGAGATGCGGGATATCTCCAAGGGCTTTCCCGGCGTCCAGGCGCTGGACGGCGTGGATTTCACGCTCCACGCAGGTGAGATTCACGCGCTGATGGGCGAAAACGGCGCGGGCAAGAGCACGCTGATAAAAGTGCTGACCGGCGTATATCCGCGCGACACCGGCGAGATCCGCCTTGGCGGGACACCGGTTCACCCGCGTTCGACCAAACACGCCGAATCCCTGGGCATCTCCACGGTCTACCAGGAGATTAACCTCATTCCTCACTTGTCGGTGGCCGAGAATATCTGCCTCGGACGCCAACGGACAATCCTGGGTACGATCCTCTGGGGAGCGATTAAACAACACGCCCGGCAGGCGATGGGACGCCTGGGGATCGATATCGACGTGACGCGGGAGGTATCGAGCTATTCGATCGCTATCCAGCAAATGGTGGCGATCGCCCGCGCACTGGACACCAACGCGCGCCTGCTGGTCCTCGACGAACCGACCTCCAGCCTCGATGAACACGAAGTAGCTGAACTGTTCGGGGTGATCCGAAACCTGAGGGACGAGGGGCTCGGGATCATCTTCATCACGCACTTCCTCGACCAGACCTACGAAATCGCCGATCGCATCACCGTGCTCCGCAACGGGCGGTTCGTCGGGGAGTATCTGACCGCCGATCTCCCTCGCATCGAACTGATTGCCCGGATGATCGGCAAGGACACAGAGGACGTCGCGGCGATGGAAGTCCGATCCGATGCGCCGCCACCGCTGCCGGCAGCCGATGTACTGGTCTCGGTTGACCGGCTCGCGCGGCGCGGGTCGGTAGGCGCGATCGACATGACGATCTCCCGGGGCGAAGTAGTCGGCCTGGCCGGACTGCTCGGCTCGGGCAGGACGGAAGTAGCGCGCCTGCTGTTCGGAATCGACAAACCCGACGCCGGGCAGATCCGCGTTGACGGGCAACCGGTATCAATCCATTCGCCACACCAGGCAATCGCCCTGGGCTTCGCGTTTACGCCCGAAGACCGACGAGACGCGGGAATCATCCCCAACCTGTCCGTGCGGGAGAACATTGTCCTGGCGCTGCAAGCCAGCCGCGGCGCCTGGCGAACGATCGGGCGCAGGGCACAGCAAGAGCTGGCGGAGAAGTTCATCGAGGCCCTGAACATCCGCACGCCGGGACCCGAGCAGCAGGTCAAGAACCTCAGCGGCGGTAATCAACAGAAGGTGCTGCTGGCCAGATGGCTGGCGACTGAACCGAGGCTGCTGATCCTCGACGAACCGACTCGCGGTATCGACGTGGGCGCCAAAGCCGAGATCGAAAAACTCATCGACTCGCTGCGCCGGCAGGGCATGGCGATACTATTCATCAGTTCGGAACTGGAAGAAGTGGTGCGGGATTCGCAGCGCGTGGTCGTGCTGCGGGACCGCGAGCAGATAGGGCAACTAAGCGGCAAGCAGATCACCGAGCCGGCGATTATGCACATGATCGCCAAACACCAGGAGACCGGCGACGATGTTGGCAGCACTGCAATTTGACATCTCCCTGACGTTCTCGGAGATAGGGTTCCTGGCGGTGATTACCGCGCTGGTCGCCGCGGCGTGGTGCCTGAAGACTCCCGCGGTCTGGCCGCTGATAGCGCTGGCGATCCTGGCGGTGTTCAACGCATTTTTCACCGTGGACTTCTTCGAACTCAAGTGGCTCGACTCGCACCTGTTCGGCGTACCGATCGATATCCTCAAGAACGGTTCGTACGTCATGCTCCTTGCGCTGGGCATGACGCTGGTAATCGCCACCGGCGGAGTGGATCTGTCTGTCGGAGCGGTGATGGCGATTTCCGGAGCGGCCGCCGCGGTCCTTATCAGGGAGCATGAGGCGCCGCTGATGGTGGTGTTGACAGTACCGATTGCGATAGCCCTGCTGGCGGGTTTGTGGAACGGGCTGCTCGTGGCGATATTCAAGATCCAACCGCTGGTGGCGACACTGGTGCTTATGGTGGCCGGACGGGGCGTGGCGATGCTCATCACCGAAGGATTCCGCCCGACGATCACCAGGCAGTACCACGCGTACGAAGAGTTCGTGTATGTCGGTAACGGGTTCTTCCTTGCGCTGCCGTTTGCGGTGACGATCGTCGCGGTCATGTTCGCGCTGACCGCCCTGCTGACCCGCAAGACGGCGCTGGGTATGTTCATCGAATCGGTGGGCGACAACGACACCGCCAGCCGATACTCCGGCGTAAACGCGCGGGCGGTCAAGCTGATGGTCTACACGTTCGCGGGTCTGTGTGCGGGTATCGCGGGGTTGATCTACACGTCCAACATACGAACGGGCGATCCGTCCAAGACGGGGCTCTATCTCGAACTGGACGCGATTATGGCCGTCGTTATCGGCGGTACGGCGCTGACCGGCGGGCGATTCTCGCTGCTGGGCTCGACTGTCGGGGCCCTGCTGATCCAGGCGCTGACTACCACGATGTTGATCCACGGACTCAGCAGCGATCAGGCCCTCGTGCCCAAAGCGCTGGTGGTGGTGGCGGTGTGCCTGTTGCAGGCGCCCGAGTTCCACCGCAAGATACAAGGCCTGCTGGGACGCACCGGGCGACGGAGGGCAGCGGGATGAAACTCCGGATTGACTCGAAGTACATTCCGCTTCTGGCCAGTGCGGCGGTGCTCGTGGGGCTCTACGCCGCGGGGTGTGTCGCGTTCGGACAGCGCGGGTTCATCAGCCCGGGGGTAGTTGCAAAACTGTTCAGCGAAAACGCGTTTCTGGGTATCGCCGCGATCGGGGCGACATTCGTGATTCTCTCGGGCGGGATCGACCTGTCGGTCGGTTCGATGGTGGCCTTCACGAGCATACTGATCGCGACCCTCTGTTTCGATCCGGCGCTCGACCCGCGCCAGGTGGGCGAGGTCAGCCAACTGCTCCCCGCGGCGTGGTTGCCGTTGCATCCCCTGGTAGCCATTGCAATCGCTATCGTGTTGGGCACGATGTTCGGGACGGCTATGGGATGCCTGATCCACTTCTTCAAGCTGCCCGCGTTCCTGGTGACACTCGGCGGGATGTTCCTGGCTCGCGGTCTGGCGTTCATGATCCGGATCGAATCGCTGAGCATAAAACACCCCTTCTACACCAAGACGATCACCAAGGAACTCAACTGGTCCCCGATGCCCGGGGTCCAGATTCCTCTGATCGTGTTCTGCTTCGTGGGCCTCTTCGCCATTGCGCTCTACCTGGCACACTTCAGGCGGTTCGGGCGAAATGTCTACGCCATCGGCGGTAGCGAGGAGTCGGCGAATCTCATGGGCCTTCCGGTAGCCAGGACCAGGATCATGGTCTACAGTTTCGCGGGCTTCTGCTCGTCGCTGGCGGGCGTGGCTTACACGTTCTACATGGCCAAAGGCGACTCCGCCGGAGCTGGCGTCGGGCTGGAACTCGACGCGATCGCCTCGGTCGTCATCGGCGGGACACTGCTGTCCGGCGGCGTGGGATTCCTCGCCGGTACGCTGATCGGCGTGTTGATCTTCGCCCTGATCCAGACACTGATCAACTTCCAGGGCAACTTGAGCGCATGGTGGACGCGAATCATCGTCGGCGCGCTTGTCCTGGTATTCATTCTCCTGCAGAACTTCGTAACCGCGGCGTCACGATCGCAACGCAAATCAGAATAAGCCCGAAACCCATAACTCGGATGTTTGTGGAGGGAACGCGGCTCAGGTTATCACACTGAAATCGCTTTCCCAATAAGTCAGCAGCGAAGGAGATCATCTGACTGGGCACTGCCGGAACCACCACCACAATCCTCGGGGCGATTACAGGGTTGCAGGAGGCTTCCATCGTCTTGGCCCAAGGGGTATAATCCCCTGAGGTGAAGGAACCGCCGCTTTCGCCGGGCATGGTAGCCCCACGAGAGAGTGGTACTCTTTGCCCCGTTGGGCCGCAGTCGAGGAATTACCCGATGAGGAAAACAAAAGGACAACTTGAGGCCGAGATCAGCGAGGCCATCATCAAATTTGAGAAGGAATACATGGGGCGAGGTCCTGATGAGACCAAGAGCTACATCATCGATGACATGATCTTGATCCGCCTTCGGAATGTGCTCACACCGGCAGAGAAGCAACTCGCCAATACCGACGACTATGTAGAGGGCAAGGCCCTGATAAAGCAGGTCCGTATCCAACTTCTGGAAAAGGCCAGAATGCTGTTGGAGACGATCATTCACGACGTCATCGGACAGAAAGTCGTGAGTCTTCACACAGACATCAGCACCGTCACGGGCGAGCGGGTAATCATCTTTGCCCTGGATGAAGTTCCGAACTTCATCGATCAAATCGATTGACTTTTCCGGCTCGGGGCGACTCTTGGGGGGTATTGCCATCCGAATTCCAATCGCTATCGCAAAAGGATTATTGATTCGGCAGCCTACACGCGGTATAATGAATAGAAAGCGAGCCACTGCAGGCAGACTGATGGGAGGTAGCTAACGGCTACCCGCCTGAAATAGGCCGGCAAGCAGACCCGATGTTCGGAACTGCTGCCGGTTTTTTGTTTGCCTGCACCCAACGGCAAATGAGTCGGCGGCGACCCCTGTGAGGGTGGCTGGACGAAATGCGGGCCAGTGAGCGCCCTGATAGGGACATGTCGACCGTCTCCCCGCGGTCGACGGACATCCCGGATCGGGCGCCGTGGCCCTTTTTGTTTGGCTGACTGTTGCCTTCGGAAAAGGTCGCCGGCCAGAGCGTTCAAAGTTGTGGCTTCGGGAGTTCGCAGGCCATTGAAGGCCGTGGAGATATCGATGAACAAGCAAGACCAATTGAAGCAGCAGATTGTCGAGGCCGTAAGCCGCTTCCAAAAGGATCAGTTGGCCGTTACGTGTGAGTCACTAACGGTTGACTTTCATCCCGACAACCTGGTGGTGACGCTGTCCGGCGCGACATGCCCGGCCGAAAGGGAATACGCTCAAGACAGGAATGCTCGCGAACTTCTTGAGAGGTTCTATAACGAACTGTTCACGGTCATCAAGCCGATTCTCGAAGGCCAGATACAAGAGATCCTCGGGCGGAAGGTCCGACGATCAAGGCTCAGCATCGACCCATGTTCCGGGGTCGGTGTCATTCTCCTTGCCTTGACAAGCAAGACATGCCCGGAAGGGTAGAGGCAGGCTTGCCAACGTTCGGAGATTTCATATACAGCAAAAAGAATAGACATCGTGGAGATATACAAGAGGCTGCATGGGCCGTGACAGAGAAAGATGATCGACAGTAAGAAGGAGAAATATCATGAAACTACATCGCAAGCTCGGGTTCTGGAGCGTCTTCTGCATCGCCTCCGGCGCGATGATCAGTTCGGGTCTGTTTGTGTTGCCCGGGCTGGTCTATCGAGAAGCCGGGCCGGCCGTCGTCCTTGCGTATGCCCTGGCCGGCCTTCTCGTCATTCCCGCCATGATGTCCAAAGCCGAATTGTGCACCGCTATGCCAAAGAGCGGCGGAACCTACTTCTTCATTGAACGCACCATGGGGGCGCTGCCGGGAACCTTCGCGGGCCTGGCCAATTGGTTCTCTATCGCCTTGAAGAGTGCATTCGCCCTGGTGGGCATCGGTGCGTTCGCTTGGCTTATCTGGCCCTGGTTGTCCGTATGGCAGGTCAAGTCAATCGCGATTGCTTCCTGTCTTATCTTCACCGCCTTGAACATCCTGAGCGTCAAGGGAACGGGATGGGCTCAGATCCTGTTGGTCGTGGTTCTACTAGGTTGTCTTGCAGTGTTCATCTTCCTTGGCTTTCCAGCCCTCTTTAAGCCGTCAGGTTCCGAAAACGGACCTTTCGCGGGTTTCATGGACAAGGGCTTCATGCACATCCTCGGCACGGTCGGGATGGTTTTCGTGTCATTTGGCGGACTCACGAAGGTTGCCAGTGTAGCTGGGGAGGTCCGGAACCCGGGCCGCAATATCCCTGCCGGTATGTTTGCCGCAGCATTCGTTGTGACGCTAGTGTACGTAGCCGCGATCTTTGTCACCGTGGGCGTACTTGAGGCAAACACATTTTCGGGCAGCCTCACGCCCTTGAGCCTGGCTGCGGGGGAGTTCATGGGCAAGCCGGGCGTCATCTTGCTTTCGATTGCCGCCATGTTGGCGTTCATTACCACTGCCAACGGCGGAATCCTCGCGGCCTCTCGCAACCCCATGGCTATGAGCCGGGACGGCCTGCTGCCGGAGGTCATGCAGAGAGTCAGCAAGCGGTTTGGCACGCCCTACGTGAGCATTCTCCTGACCAGCGTCTTCATGATCACGGTTATCGCGATTCTCGATGTCGCCGACCTCGTCAAAGCCGCCAGCACAATGATGCTCGTGCTGTTCCTCATGGTCAACGTCGCTGTAATCATCATGCGGGGCAGCAAGATCCAGAACTACAGACCGCTCTACAGGTCCCCCTTCTATCCATGGCTTCAACTGGCCGGGATAGCCGTCTACCTGTTTCTCATCACAGACATGGTCGCGGAAATGGGATGGATCCCGTTACTGGTGTTGGGAGGGTTCATGCTGGCGGGCGCATCGTGGTACATTGTGTACGTACGGGTACGGATCACTCGGGTCAGCGCCCTGGTGCAGTGGGTCGGGAACGTAGTCGCTAAAGAAATCCGTCACGGGGATATTGACAAAGAACTCCTGGACATCGCCCTTGAGCGCGATGACGTAACCCGCGATCGATTTGACCGAATCATCGCCGACTGTCCCATCCTGGACATTCCCGAACCCATCAGCTCTTCGGACATGTTCCAACGAGCAGTCAAACTGCTTGCGCCGAGGCTGGGGATGGACGAACAGCTTCTCTTCCAACTTCTCGATATCCGTGAGGCCGAGTCCAGCACGGTGATCCAGCCTGGCTTTGCCATTCCGCACGTTATCGTGAAAGGCCGCAACCTGTTCGATATCCTGCTGCTCCGCTGCAAAGGCGGTGTGAGCTTCCCGGGACATGAGGTGCCCGTTCACGCGGCTTTCGTCTCGATCGGATCGGAAGATGAGCGAAACTTCCACCTGCGGGCATTGATGGCTATCTCGCACGTGGTCGGGGCGCCGGAATTCTTCAAACGTTGGATAACCGTTCCCGGTGTGGAGCACCTCCGTGACATCGTACTCCTGTCGGGACGCCCGAGAGACAAACAAGGCGACGCCGCCGGGGGCAACTAATGATGAACAGTAACAAGAACATGTCGTTGCGTCCAACCGTCTACCTCGATCGAGATGGGACGATTGTTGTACGCCCTGATGACGGAGTTTTCGAACTGCGGTGCGAATGTGACCGACCAGCCTCGGCGTGTTCCTACTTGGGCAACGATCAATGATTCTTTTCCTGATATTCCTGTTGATAGCCTTGGCGATTTCCTTCCTCTGCTCCTTGCTGGAGGCGGCGCTGCTGTGGGGAGACGCCTGGGTGGGGGCGGTCGGTTTTGTCGTAACGATCCTGATCCTGATCTTCTCCGAGATCATTCCCAAGACCCTCGGGGTGGCGCACGCAAAAGCTCTCGCATCCTTCGTGGCGAGGACCATTCCGAACATGATTCTGATTGGGGCCGCTGGTAGCCGCGTGCAACTGGACATCAAAGCTGTTGTCGCGAAGTAACTATGCGGCACCGAAAATCAGCCGCGACGAGATACTCAGCCTCACCAGGCTTGCCGCGGAAGAAGGCGCTATCGACCGCAAAGAGGCTTATGTTATCCGCAACTTTATTGCGCTGCGCGATGCTACCGTTGAGCAGGTGATGACGCCGCGTACCGTTGTGTTCACGCTTCGGGCCGATCAGACGGTGAGCGAGGTGACCCAAGGAAAACCGCCTCGGTTTGCACGCATCCCAGTCATCGGTGCGTCGCTTGACGAAGCGAAAGGTATGATACACCGCCTCCAGTTGTTCATAGCGTTAGGCGAGGGTCGGCACGAAGCGACGATGGGCGAGCTGGCTCGGCCGCTGCATGCCGTTCCAGAGTTGGGCAAGTTGCCGGCGGTGCTCGAGGAGTTCATCCAACGCCGGGAGCAGATGTTCCTGGTGGTCGACGAGTATGGCGGCAGTTCGGGCATCGTGACACTCGAAGACGTGCTGGAAACGCTGCTTGGCGTGGAAATTGTGGACGAGACCGACCCGGTTGAGGATATGCAGCAATTAGCCAGGCAACTGTTGAACAGTCAGCGACGCGCTGTGAAGTATTCGCGATTCTCAGCAGAATGGGCGAAAACGTGTGTTATTGGAAACAGAACACCCCAGGTTTCGACCCCTCCAAGGTTGGAGTAGGATTCCGACATTAGGCCGGCATCGTTGATATCTGAGAGATGGGTAATGGTAGACATGAGTATGCGAGAGTTACTGACCAAGTACAGAGCAGGCAAATCTCCATTGATGACGATGCTTCAATCATGCTCGCCCGGACTTGTTGTAGTCAATGCGGCTGGGCGTCGGCAAACGCGCTGTCTGTCTGCGGGATGGGGAGAGTCCTTGGCGGATGCAACAACCGCAAGTTCTTGCGAATACTTGCGGTAAACGCGAAACGCCGCGGCTTGTCGGCCACGGCGTCATGCGTTAATCTGCGGACCTTCCGAATTCTAACCGGTTGGCTTCACTAGCGGCGACTGGATTCGAACCAGTGACCCTGGGCTTATGAATCCCATGCTCTAA
>CAZSLS010000189.1:0-13682 GCA_964607575.1 uncultured Planctomycetaceae bacterium
TCGTGTGCAGGTAGCCCTGGGGGTCAACGTAGGGATATGGGGAATCTACACCCGAAGCGAACACGATGCGATACTCGCCCGGATTGAGCGTGGTGTCTATTCCGGGATCGTCGGGGAACTGCCACTTATCCAGGCTGTTCTCGTTATCGGTCAGGAACCAACCAGCCAGGTCCACTTCCTCATCGCCGGGATTATGCAGTTCAATCCAGTCAGGCGACCCGCCGTCACCATCGGCGATCGTCAGGTTATTGGAGGCCATGAACTCCGAAACCACAACCGATCCGCTAAGCAGCAGGCGCGGTTCGAGTGTTTCAAGGAGCGGTACATCGCTTTGGTTGGTCTTAGAGCTACCCATATAATACAACTACCTCACTATCAAACAGGAGGTACACTCAGGCGCAAAACGCAAGATAGCGCAATCTACCATACCTCCGTATACGCTCGATTGTACCACAGATCCCCATATTCCAAAGGACTTTTCTTCGATTCAGGACGATTGATTTGGTCCCAATGCCTGTCCGAAGCACATCGGGGTACATCGGGATGGGATTTAACCTAACGATAAATGGCGGTCTTATCGTCGTTTCACCGTTACTATTGTCAGGTCGTCGAAGCGTTTTTGGAGGCCCGCGAAACGGCGCATTTCCCATAAGATGTGAGCGGTGATCGTCTCGGCGTCGTCGTGTTCGTCGACGGCATTCAGGAGGGCGGTGTTGATTCTCGGCCGGCCGAACGATTCGTCCTGAAAGTTCATCGCATCACTTAGCCCGTCGGAATAGCACATCAACGTGTCGCCGCGGTCAAACTGAACCGATCGATGTTCCCACCGGGCCTCCTCGTCCAGGCCGATGATACCACCAGTTGTGTCCAGATCAGTACACTTACCGTCACGTACGAGCAGCGCGGGCATGTGCCCGGCGTTTACGTACGTGAACTTGCCCGAGGCGGTATCGATCACCCCGTAGAAGAGGGTCGCAAAATCGCTGGAGACACTGTCGGTGCAGAGATCGCGGTTTACGCGTGCAACCACGTCGGAAAGCTCGTAGACGTACGAAGCGTGCGCGCGTAGCGACGCCCGGATCGAGGCCATCAGCAGCGACGCGCGGACGCCCTTGCCCACGACGTCGCAGACCGCGATCCCCAGATTGTTCTCGCCGAGCGGGATGAAGTCGAAGAAGTCACCGGCCAGTTCGAAGCAGGGCACGTATACCATACCGATGTCCAACTCTGGGATATTCGGCGGGCGGCGTGGTATCATCCTCCGCTGGACGGCTCCGGCGAGGCGAAGCTCTCGCTGCATTCTGGCTCCGCGGATGGCTTCGCCATAGAGTCGAGCGTTGACAATAGCGGCCGCTGCTTCGGAGGCGATCGCGGCGGCAAGTGAACGCTCGAACCAGTCGAATTCGTGGACGCTGCCCATGTAGACTCGCAGGACGCCTTCGGGGCGCCCTTTGTAGATCATTGGCACGCAGAAGGCGCTGACAAGTCCCTCGCGCTTTGCTTCGACGGGGTATAGTATGCGCGGGTCGGTGCGAAGGTCCTCGATGACGACGGGCTCCATGCCATCGAGGACGGCCGAGTCGATCAGGCTTTCACTGACGAGGATCGGGCCCTTGTCGAGATACTCCGGCGAGAGATTGGCAGCAGACTGGACGAGCAGTTCGGTGCGGTCGTGGCTGAGGAGGCGGATGGTGGAAGCCTTGGCGCCCATCGTTTTGACGACGGTCTGAGTGACGAGGTCCAGGACGCCCTGGAGTTCGCGGCGCCCGGTGAACTCTGCGGTGAGGCGGTAGAGAGTGGCCAACTGCTCGATGCGTGTGCGGAGTTCCCTCTGCTTCCCGGCGAGGCGAGACAGGACGTTGACCAGCAGGTCCGCAAACCGCCGGGCGGTCTGGTCGTCGAGGGTCTCGGGCTCGCGGGGCTGGATGACTACCCGACCGACCACATCGCCATCTATCGATATCGGCGCCTCGATATCCGCCGCTGGGCCAGGGGCTCCCTTCGAACACGACGCCTGGGCAAGTTGGCGATCATCGCAGTCGAAAACGCCGACCGACACATTTGCGGCGCGGCAGAACGCGCGGAGAAGATCCTCGAGCGTTTCAGTTTGAATGTATTGTCCAAGGCTCTCCACGGCGGATCCTTACGGAAAAAAGTACAACTAATGTTGCATTCGTTACATTGCCCGAGCATGGTGGCAGGAGCGACGGCTTGGGCGGTAAGCACGCAACAGCATGCGTATTATGCCTCACAAGGTGGTTCGTCCGCCAGAGATTCCAGTAATTTTGCGGCCGCAACAACGTGACCTTCCTGCCCGGTGATACCAATCCGCACGGCGCCTTCGGCTCCGTAGATCCCGCCGCCCGCTATCAATTTGGCGCTGGCGGCGGTGAGCATTTCGACGGCCTGCAGTTCGGTTATCACTTCTCCGGGCATCGCGAGCATCCCCGGCGCCCCGGTTCCCGGCGCGTTGAGTTGTTGGGCGAGTTCGGCGATATCCTCGCAGATGCGTTTTTCGAGCCCTACTGGAATGATCAGTTTGACTTTCCTTCCGGCCACCAGGGGGATAGCGGCGCCTATCGTTCCCGACCAGCGGTCGGCGACGAGGACTCCTGCCTGTTTGCGGCGGATGTTGACGGCGTTTGCGCCCTTTATCACCACATCGCCGCTGGAGAGATCCTCGACCACGTCGAATATCTGTTTGCCTTCCTGCCATTTCCCGTCGACGAGTACAACATCTCCGCTGAACGATCCGGTCGTACTCCGCACGTCGAAACCCGGTGGAACGACCAGCCCGCGTCTAAAGCCCTTTGGCGTGAAGTTCGCCTGCTGCCCGGTGGCTGACAGCAGTTCGTCGGCGACATACCCATTGGTAGTACCCGCCACAATCACAACCGTGCCCTTCTTCATCGCCTTGACGACGGAGGGATGAATTGCTACGGCTTTGGCGATGAGCCTCTTGCCCATGGACGAAGTGAGAACAAACTGTTTCATGGAACTGCCCCTTGCCTGGGATAACGGTATGCTGCCTATAAACATATAACCGCCGCGGTCCGAACCGCGGCGGACTGGGAGTTATCGTTTATGCACCGTCACGCCAAACCACATCCGAACCTCGCCTTCGAGGCCGGATGCAATCCCGCGGGCTACCATGATCGGCGGACCTGCGGTCCGGTGATCAGTAGCTCGGCTCGGACGGCGGCTCGATCGGAGGAGCGGCAGCAGGCTCGGGCGCAGCGGGAGTAAACTCACCCTGTGGGGCGGGGGCTGCTTCTGCCGGAGCGGCGGCGGCAGCGTCCATGCCCTTCTGCAACTCGATCTTCATCAGGCGGCCGACTTTGAACTTGACCGTGCGTTTAGGTGGAACCTGCACGCGTTCAAGAGTCTTGGGGTTCTGAGCCGTCCTTGCTGCCCGCATCTTCGTTTCAAAGACACCGAAGTCACGGAATTCCAATCGGTTGCCCTGTCCGAGTTCAGCGATGATCTCGTCCAGGAAGCATTGCACGATCTGCTTGACCACGACCCTTTTGTTCTTGGTCTGGTCGGCAATCCGATCCACCATTTCTTTCTTCGTTACCGTATGCATGAGCAATCCTTATGAAACAGTATACAAAACGTCACGTGGTCAATCGTTGACTGCTGTATATATAAAGTGCGATGCCACCCATCTTGGCACCCATCCACAAGTCATAATAGCGTAAAGACTTCTCGCAGACAAGCAAATTCTAAATTTGTTGCCGCGTCAACAACTTGACGACCTTGTGGTGTGATCGGCATTAACGGGCGGGAATATTGAGCCAAAAGACGCAACAGTTGCTTGTCCGATAAGGAATTCCGCGAACTTTGCACACCGCCGCGCCAACTTGACGATCCATAAACGCCCCAGTAATGTGGATTCACCCCTGTCGGTACCCTGTAGTATGGACAATTTGGTAAGGCTACAATACTTAACCGCCGCGAAACTACAGCAAATGTCAGATGCACGTCTAGTGACATTCAAACGCCACGGTAGGCACGGTCAAGGCCGACCAGCCGAAAGCCCTTAAAAACGGCACAAAAAGACGCCCGAAGTCACTTGGTGACAACGAGCGTCACAAAGCGGGCGAAGGGATTCAAACCCTCAACATTCAGCTTGGAAGGCTGACACTCTATCAATTGAGTTACGCCCGCGGCATTTCTTGTAATTATTGAATTTTCGGAGGCTCCCGTAACCGGCTGGAAGCGACAATCCCCGCCACATCGACAGGGGAAATGGTAGCGGCTGGATTTGAACCAGCGTAGGCTTACGCCGTCAGATTTACAGTCTGATCCCTTTGACCGCTCGGGCACACTACCATGATCAAGGCGGAGATGATACAAAACCCGATCGCTGATGTCAAGGGCGGATGACGAATCGATTACCGCAGTAAGATATGAAGCGGCCCACCAAGTGAATCCAACTGGGTAGGGGTCGCGCGGGGGTCTGGTTCAATGCGACAGGATTCCTCAATGGGCCGCCACAGGTCTCTTGTGGTATTCTGCGAGCGAGTCAGCCTTCGGGCGAACGGGTATCCAGTATCACGTTAACCGGTCCGTCGGCCTCCGACTCGATGGTCATGTGGGCTCCGAATCGTCCGGTCTCAACCTGACAACCCTGTGCCTTCAAAGCCGCGACGAACGCCTCGAACAACTCGCGAGCCCCGGCGGGCCGAGCGGCTGAGTCAAAGGAGGGCCTCCGCCCTTTGCGCGTGTCAGCGGCCAGCGTGAAGTTTGGAATGGCCAGGATGTCCCCCCGAACATCCCGGACATTATGATTCATTTTTCCGTAATCGTCTTCGAAGATGCGGAGTCCCGCAATCTTGTCAGCCAGTTTCTCGGCGTCAGCGGTCTCGTCGCCAACGAATACTCCCACGTAGACAAGCAGTCCTGTCCGACACTTTCCGGCCAGACCGTCGTCGACCGTGACGCGAGCCCAGGAAACTCTCTGTAGAATAGCTCTCACGATCGGTCCTCCGCGAGCGAACCATACCGGGCGAGAACCGATTTGGCGGTAGCGACAACAGTCTTGCGAAGCGCCGCCGGTGCGATAACCTCAACCTGATCGCCATAGCCCAATATCCACCATGTGATCTCACCGAGCCCATCTACCGTGGCCCGGTAGTCCATCCATCCGTCGGGGCGCAACTCGGTTTCCTGAGTCTTGTGCCATCTTACCTCCGATACGTTCCTGGCGACTTTCGGGGCGAATCGCAAATGCACGCGGTATTCGCGTCCCTCGGGAATCATCGACCATGCGTTACCGAAATAACCGTCCAGATCGACGTCCAGCGGCTTGGTGAATACCCGCGAGGTAACGCTGATCTCTTCAATCCTCGACAGTTTGAACGTCCTGGTTTCCCTGTGCATTTTCGAATAGGCAATCAGGTACCACGCCCTGCCCATAAACAGCAGCTTCAGCGGTTTGACCGTCAGACGGATCGTTTCCTGCTCGTGCAGGGAATGGTAGCTCAGCACACAGATGCGTCGGTCGACAACCGCCCGCCCAAGCGTGTCGAACGTCGAGTCGAGCCCCTCGTGGTCGGCCAGCGGTCCCAGCGATACTCTCATCTTGTCGAGCACCGACCCTACATAACCGCGAATGCTGTGGGGCAGCGAACCCTCAAGCTTCACCGCCGCCCTGGTACCATGCCCCAGGAGAGGCACGTTGCGGGCGCCTTCGATCCGTCCTGTCATTGCCAGCATCGACAGCGCCTCGGTGAGGGTCAGATTGATCGGCGGGAGAAAAAAGTGCCCGCTGATTCTGTACCCGCCGGTGTCCGGGTCGAAGTAGTACGGTATGTGTGCCAATTCCAGCATATTCAGGTCTCGATAAACCGTTCGCTTGCTGACCTCAAGTTCCCGGGCCAAGTCCGCGGCGGAGTAGTTCCTGCCTCCCTGCAACAACGTTATCAACCGCAACAGTCGGTGAACTCTACTAACGTTCATCCTTTCTCCAATCATTATCGCCACACCCGGTGACAACTGTGTGTCACCGCAGTTTGACTTTTTTTAAGTTTTTTTTGTGGGCGTCCTTCGGGTAATGCATCTCCGGAAGCACCCACGACAAGTGCGCATAACAGAAACGCGACACAATGGCAAGTATATCCTCTTGATAGCATGGCACTTAGGCCATGCCAACTAATGATCTGCACCCATGGAACGGCACTTGTAAGGGTCCGGTGGGCCCGCGTTCTAAGGCAAGGACACTTTGAGGCCCGGGAGGTCCAAAACCGTCCCCGTAATGCGACGGAGTTCTATTAAGGCTGAATTGTAGTCCACCAGTGCCTGGAGTTCCGCACGTTCGGCCTCGGAGAGTCTTTCCCGGGAACGGAGTTTGAGTTCCAGGAACTCCGGGTCCATACCGCCCCTCCTGGTTTTCTGCAGGATCTCCAGACCGTCGAGTTCGGCTTTGTAGGCGGCGACGGCGAGCCGCTGATACGCCAACGTCTTCAACGTCATACCGATCTGTCGCACTCGCTCCTTCACCGATGCGGCAATCTGGTCGGCACTCTGTTGGAAGTTGGCGATTGCTTTGCTGCGATCGAGCCTGCGTGCCCTCAACAGCGAATTCTTATCGCGATTACCGAGAGGATATTCGAATTCGAGACCGATTGTGTAGCTGGGGTAATCGCCACTGATCAGTTCGCGCCCGGCGACATGCCCGCTGCCGGCCATGCCCTGAAGCCCCGCCGAAGCGGTCAGATCGAGTCGCGGAAGCAAGTCGTTCTTGGCGACCTTGATCTGCACGCCGGCGGCCTGTACAGCAAGGCGCCCCTGGGCGAGTGTCGGATTATGTTTCAGTGCAGCGGCAAGCTGGTCGGCAACGTTAATGACCACCGGACCGTCGACGAACGGCGTGGTTGGGATGATCTCGAATTTGCCCAATGAGTTTATCTGCGGATCTCCCAACAGCACACCAAGCTGTTCCTGGACGTCGTAGATAAGCTTCTCCAGGCGGACCAGGGTTCCCCTGTGGGACGCCAGGGCGCTTTCGGCCTGTTTGATCTGTACTATCCCCGCGTCTATCCCCTTGCGTCCCTCCACCACCCTGACGGTCTCTACACTCCAGATAACCAGACTCTTCTGTATTTCAAGCTCTTTTACGGCCTGGTGGAGCTGCCAGTAGAGCCGATAGACATTGGTTATTGCACCCTCGACTTCCGATCGGAAGGCCTGCATCTGCGACTTGTACGCCAACCTCGCAATGCGAAGTCTCCCGAGATTAAAGTCCAACCACCCGCCTCTCAGAAGAGGCTGGGTCACCTGGAGCCCAACAGTCGGCTCGAACTTGGTCGGTGAAGTAAGCGTCTGGGCATTATCCCACTCGCGGGTGGCGCCCCAGGTCATTTCCCAGCGCGTTCCGGTCGGAAGCAACTGCCTCAGACCGACGTTGAAGTTCCGTTCGTCAGTTATCGGCCGAAGAGCGGTAGCATATCTCTTGTTGTCACTCTTTGCATACGAGGTAGTACCAAAAACCACCACGTCAAACGCCGCAGCAGCCTGGACCATGTCCTCGCGGCTGATGGCAGGATCAAAACTGACAAGCTGTATCGCCGGAGACCCCGCCAGGGTGCGGACAATGGCCTCTTCAAGCGAAAGTCGAATGACGCGCCTGACGACCTTGCCGTCGGCGTCTTTTATTTCCTCGACCCTCAACGGCGCCAGGCCCTCTCGCGCAGCGGGTTCCAGCACGCCCGGGTCGGTCCGACCGCCCAATCGCCGGGAAGGCGAATACTCGGCCATTTCGCGTTGATAGCGCGCAATGATACTCGGATCGAAGTCGTCGGGCTTTACGCAGCCCTGAAACGCCGCAACGATTGAAAGGAGCCCAAGTACGCACCCGCATGCCGTTCTTTTCATGATTAATCTCCGAGGATCTTTTCCACCGGTTAGAGGCTACCACAACATCGAGCCACATGCAACCGTACAAAACGTCCGATTCGCTACGGTCTTGCGGGCATTCAACTGCCCTTGAAGATCTCGTCCTGTTTCTCGCGTCTGAACTGGTTGGTGTAGAGTCCGTAGTATCTGCCCTTGCCGGCGATCAGTTCGTGGTGGGTCCCCTGCTCGACAATCCGGCCGTCCTCGACGACGACAATGCTGTCGGCCGATCGTATCGTCGACAGGCGGTGGGCGATGATGAACGATATCCGCCCGCCCAGTACGCTGGTCAATCCCTGCTGGATCAGGCGCTCGGTATCGGTGTCCACAGATGACGTGGCTTCGTCCATTACGAACAGTTGCGGATCGGCAAGGATCGCCCTGGCCAGCGAGATCAACTGCTTCTGACCGGTAGACAACTTGACCCCGCCCTCGCCGACCTCCGTCCGGTAACCATCGTCCATTTCCCTGATGAAGCCGTCCGCGTTGACCATGGCCGCGGCGCGGGCGACCTCGTCGTCGGTCGCGTCGAGGCGTCCATAGCGGATGTTCTCTCCGATTGTCGTGCTGAAGACGTGAGGCGTCTGCAGGACGATACCGAACGACGATTGCAGCCAGTGCAGGCTGCGTTTGCGATAGTCCACGCCGTTGATGAGTATCTCCCCCTCCGTCGGCTCGTAGAACCTGCACAACAGCGAGACGATCGTGGTCTTGCCCCCGCCGGTGGGACCGACCAGCGCGATGGTCTGTCCGGACCGGACCGTCAGGTTGAAATCCCGCAGCACTCGCCCGCCTGTGTCATATTCGAACGAGACGTCGCGGAACTCTATCGTGTGTATCTCTTCGTCATGCCCGTCCACCGCCGCGGCGCCGGTCTGGCCGTTGGTCTGCTGCTGCCGGATCGCATGGATGACTTCGGGGGAGTCCTGTATTTCCGGTTCGATGTCCAGGAGGTCCATAACGCGTTCGGCGGCGGCTTGGCAGGACTGTATGTCGACCAGGCGGCAGGCGATTTCCTGGATTGGCGCGAAGAGTATCAGCGAGAAATTGATGAATACGACCATCTCACCGATGCGCGAGGGGTCTCCAATCGCGATCGCTCCGCCGCGCCACAGCGAGACCGCCACCGCCAGCGAACACATCGACAGGATAACAGGAAGGAACATCGCCGCCAGCAGCGAATTGCGAACCGACGAACCGTACATGGTGTTCGTCAGCGACTGGAATTCGGCGAAGTTGTCGGCCTCGCGGACCAGGCTCCTGGTCGTGCGCACCCCGGTGATGCTCTCGTTGTGGGATGCCGTTATGTGCGAGTTGGTCTTGCGGACCAGTCGCGAGAGCTTGAGGATCCGCCGCTGGAAGTACAGGCTCACGACGGCCATCGGGGGAACGATCAGCAGCATCAGCAGCGCCAGGCGCCAGTTCAGCACCAGCGATATCACGGTAACCGCCACGATCAACATCCCGCCCCAGACAATGTCCAGCGTTCCCCAGGCCAGTATCCGCGTCAGGCGGTCGCAGTCGGCGGTCAGCCTGGTGACCAACCATCCGACCGATCGGGTATCGTAAAACGAGAACGACAACTCCTGAAGCTTCTTGAATCCCTTCTGGCGGACGTCGTAGCTCAGATGAGTTGATATCCTACCACCCAGATATATGAACAACGCAATGCACAAAGCAAACCCGATCGCCAAAGCAACGTAAGCGCACGCATGAGGCCACAGCGCGGTCTCTCCGTCGGCCTGCAGATCGTTAATCACCCACTTAAGCATCAGTGTGAACATCGAATCGAACACCGCCAGGATAATCGCGCACGCCATCAGGCCGATCATGTCCTTGAGATAGGGGCGAGCCTCGCGGAGGAACTTCTTCCAGACGTCCGCGCTGAAGCGCCGGACGGTGTAGTCTGTGGGCGTCTCAGGAGCCATCTTCACCCTCCTCCGGAGATCCGTTACCGTCGCCGTCGGAGGCCAATTCCTCGCGCAGATCTTCGGCCAGTTGATTCTGCACCTGCCACAACCGGCGGTACATCCCGCCGGCTCCGACGAGGGACTGATGCGTCCCTTCCTGAACGATCCTGCCGGCTTCGATTACGATGATCCTGTCAGCGTTCATCAGGGTCGAAAGGCGGTGGGCTATCACCAGCGTCGTGCTGCGCCCGTGGCGATCCCGCAGCGCTTCGAGGATCATCTGCTCGGTCTGCGTGTCGACCGAACTGAGCGCATCGTCGAGGATCAGTATCGGCGGTTTCCTGAGCACCGCCCTTGCCAGGGCCAATCGCTGCCGCTGCCCGCCCGAGAGCGTCACGCCCCGCTCGCCGACGAGCGTGTCGTATCCCTTGTCGAAATCCTCTATCGACTCGTGCATGCACGACGAGGCTGCCGCCGATATTATCTCGTCTTCGGCGGCGCCGCTGTGACCGATTCGTATGTTGTCCCGCACGCTCCTGGAGTAGAGAAACGGTTCCTGCATCACCACTCCGATCTGCGAGCGGACAAACTTCTGATCCAGGCTCGACAGTTCGATCCCGTCGAGGCGAATCGACCCGCCTGACTGCTCGGGCGAATCGTATCCGTACAGGCACAGCAGCAGGTTCACCAGGGTCGTCTTGCCCGATCCGCTGGGACCGAGAATCGCCAACGTCTGACCGGCTTCAACGTTAAACGAAACATCGTCGAGCACCTTTACATCACCGTGGTTGAAACTCAGGTCGGATATCTCGATCCGCCCGTCGAGGCGATCGGGCACGTCGGCCAGAGACCCGTTCGATGCCTCGCGCGGTTCGGCGAGTATCTCGCCCAGGCGCCCCATCGCCACAACCGCCTTGCCCGCCTCGCCCAGCACGCGACCGAGATGGCGGATCGGCCAGAGGAACATGCGCATGTAGAACATCATCGCCACCAGCCCGCCCACCGTCAGCCCGCCCGCGCCGGCCGATCCGCCGCGAATCATGTACGCCCCGGACAGCAGAACCACTCCGATCTGACAGGTACACATGAAGTTCGAACACGACCAGTAGATCGCCATGATCCGAATAAGGCGGAATCGTCGGTCGCGATACAGCGCGTTGTCCTCGGCGAACTTGTCGCATTCATGCTTCTGCCTGGCGAACGCGCGGACCACGCGTATGCCCGTGAGATTCTCCTGCAGGCGAGTGGTCATCACCGCTTCGGCTTCGTCGCACATGCGGAAGGTGTTGCGAACCTTGACGAAGAAAACTATCGCAAACGTGAGAACCGCCGGAACGATAGCCATCGCAATCAACGCCAGCGGAACGTTCATCCACAACATGAACGGAAAGACGACCAGAACGGCGATGCCCGCGCGCCCGATTTCCGTACCCTGGACGGCGAGGAACGCGCGGAACGTCTCGACGTCGCTGGTGCATCGTTGCAGCAGGTCGCCGGTGTCAGCCGTATCGTGGTACGTGCAGGGCAGACGCTGTATGTGATCGTAGAGACCGTTGCGGAGATCGCGGGCGACGGCTTCGGATGCGATGCCCGCCCAGCGGCCTTTGAGATACATGAACAGCCCGCTGAGACTCGTGATCGCGATCACCGCCAGGGCGGTCATCCACAGGTTCCCGCCGAACAAGTTCGCCCAGAGACCCTCGGCGGGCTTTCCCTCGATGATGTGGTCGATGGCAAACCTGAAGACCATCGGTCTGGCCGCCAGCACCAGCACCGCAACAAACAACGCCACGATCGCCATGACGTAGCGGAAACGCTGACCCTTCATGAAACGCCAGAATGTATTCTTCTTCGCCATGGCGGGCTGTGAGTATAACGACTTTAGCCCGCGCCGGAAACGAGGGTCCGGGTTTCGGTTACAAACTCCAACCCTTGCGGTACTCTTTCTTGACGTACTTGTTGGCCGCAGGCAGGTTGGTGACCTTCAAATTCTTCGCGTCCCATTCGATGCGGGTGTCCATGCGCCTTGCGACGTTGCCCAGCACGGTCATTTCCGTAAGCGGTCCGGAATATCCGAAGTGCGCGTTGGGCAACTTACCCGACTTGCAGCAGGACACCCAGTTCATTTCGTGGCTGCCTCGGACTCGCGGGAGCGTCTTGGGCGGATATTTGTAGGCTCTCCTCGCCGTTTCGGGTATCAACTGCGGGCTGCCGCCGTAGACACCGGCCATTATCTTGCCCTTGGAACCGTTGAAGACCAGCCCGCCTTCTCGCCCGCCCAGCATCCTTCCATCTTCCAGTTCCATCGGCCGCGGCGGGCGGAGTCCGTCATACCAGGTCACCGTCACCGGAGGCAGCTTGCCGAGCTTGGGATCCTCCCGCTCGGGGAACTTGAATGTAATGACGCCCGCCAGCGGATGCGTGTCGGGGTTCAGGCCCATGGAAGTCGCCGACACCGACGAGGGCGCCCCGAGCCTGAGAGCATCGAACGCCGCGTCAAGAGTATGCGCGCCGCGATCGCCCATCATTCCGGATCCGAAATCCCACCACGAACGCCAGGTGGCCGGATGGTACGTGCGATGGTAAGGGCGCATCGGCGCCGGACCGATCCAGAGGTCCCAGTCGAGCCCTTCGGGGACCGGGGGCTTGTCCTTCGGGCGCCTCAGCAGTTTCGAACTCCAACCGGCGTGTCCGGGCGGGTAATACGACAGGCTGCACCAGGCGTCGACATTTCGCACTTCACCGATCGCCCCGGCCCAGATCAATTCGTTGATCGCGCGGTGACCTTCACCGGAGTTGCCCTGGATGCCCATCACGGTGATGACGCCGGCCTTCTTGGCCTCTATCGCCAGCATGCGGGCTTCGTAGACGTCGTGGGTCAGGGGCTTCTGGCAGTAGACGTGCTTTCCGGATTTGATCGCCGCCATCGATATCACCGCGTGAGTGTGGTCCGGCGTGCCGACGATCACCGCGTCGATATCCTTCTGCTTTTCGAGCATCACGCGGAAATCCTTGTAGGTCTTGGCCTTTGGATACCGCTTGATGGTCCGCCCCGCATGCTTTAGATGGACGTCGCACAGGGCGACGATGTTCTGGCTCGACACGTTGCGGACGTTGGACCCGCCCATACCGCCCACGCCGATCCCGGCGATATTGAGCTTGTCGCTCGGCGCAGTTTTGCCCGGAGCGCCGATCACACTCGACGGTAAGATAGTCATCGCCGCGGCACCCGCAGCCGCCGCGCCAAGAAGCCCTCGCCTGGTAATTTCGTTTGTGGACATCTTTTTCATAACAGATACTTCCTTTCCGTTGGTATCTCAGGACGTATATCCCATCCCCGGATTATCGCTTTTCGGCGTGATATTTCAAGTAGCTTGCCCAAACCGTTTGCGAGGCGGCGATTCCACAACACCGGCGGACCGGCCGCAATGCGCGTACCAATCGCGCCGGTCCCTAAGTCAATATTCACTTGTAAACTCTTGCTTCTTGCCACACCAGTCCGCCCCTTCGACTGCGCTCAGGGCAAGCAGCCGACGCGGTCTCTGGTAGAGTCGCATACGTTCGCCCGGTCCTAGCGACCAGCCAGTTTACAGCGTATACGTAGTACTCTCTGGTAAGCAGAGACGCGGAGGGCGACCACTTCCACACAGAGACGCAGAGGTCCAGAGGACGACTATGGCTTGGTTAACGCCCACAAGCCCAGAGAAGGGCAGAGACGCAGAGGGTGAGCAAGGGCTCCGTTAACCATGCCGTTCTCTGTCTCTCTCGCCGTTGTTGTTGCCGTAACCAAGAAAAGGTTTGCCGTTCTCTGGGCCTCTGAGTCTCAGCTATTTTCATAATTATGCCACTGCGTTCAAGTCGTTGCGCACCAAG
>CAZSLS010000190.1:0-13670 GCA_964607575.1 uncultured Planctomycetaceae bacterium
CCGCAGTTTCGACGGCGCATACAACATGGTTTTCCAGGATGCGATGGGGCGGATGATGATCGCTCGCGACCCTCTGGGCATCAGGCCGATGAGTTGGGCCGTGCAGGGCAAGCTGCTGGCCGCGGCCAGCGAGTCGGTGGCGCTGGCGAACATGGGGTTCACCAATATTCAATCGCTCGAGCCCGGAACGATGATCCTCGTCGAGAACGGTGAAATGCGGATCGAGCGTTTCGCCAAAGCGCGCAGGCACGCCCACTGCTTCTTCGAGTGGGTTTACTTCGCAAACGTCGGTAGCAACATCGACAACGCGGGTGTCTATACCGCCCGGGCGAACTCCGGGCGCCTGTTGGCGGAGATGGAAGACCAGGGCGTTCAGCGAGATTCGGTGGTCGTGCCCGTCCCCGACACCGCCAAAGCTGCTGCCGACGCGTATTCGTTTGCGATGGGCATACCTTGCGTCGAGGGGCTCATTCGCAACCGGTACGTCGGGCGGACGTTCATCAACAGTTCCGACATGCGCAGAGATTCGGTCAGGAGCAAGTACACGCCCCTGCGATCGGTGCTGAACCGCCAGCGGGTGTTCCTTATCGAGGATTCCATCGTGCGTTCGACAACGCTGCGGTCGCTGGTTCACCAGATACGCAAGCGCGGCGGGGCCAGGGAAATTCACGTTCGCGTGGCGTGCCCGCCCATAATCTCGCCGTGCTTCTATGGTATCGACATGTCGACGCTGGGCGAACTCTTCGCGCCGCCGTACTTTGGGCGAAAGTACACAGGCGTCCCCGACCAGGATGCACTGGATCAGATGGCCTCCGAACTCGGCGTGGATTCGTTGCGATATCTGCCCGTACCGGAACTCGGGCCCTGCCTCGGTATGGCTCAGGATTCCCTCTGCACCGGTTGCGTCACGGGCAAGTATCCCAGCGAATGCGGGCGGCGGTTGATACGCCAGGCCAGGAGAAATTTTCGCTCCGGGCATACCGGACGCACCTACGAATAGTCAATACCCGCGGCGGTCGCGGGCGAGAGTCTATAACGGAAACTGTGGTGAAAAACAACGGAAAGGAATGCACATGGGCGGCTTTTTTGGAGTAGCGTCGAAAGATGACTGTGTCACGGATCTGTTCTACGGGACCGACTACCACTGCCATCTCGGGACAATGCGCGGAGGGCTGGTTGTCAAGAACGGCGAGGGCCTTTCGCGATACATTCACGACATAACGAACTCCCAGTTCCGGTCGAAATTCGAGGATGATGTCACGCACATGCAAGGCTGCTCCGGCATTGGCGTGATCAGCGATTTCGACGATCAGCCCCTGATCATCGGCTCGCACCTGGGCATCTACGCCATCGTAACGGTCGGAGTGATCCAAAACTGGAAGGATCTGGCGAAGAACGCGTTCGAGGATAAATCCGCTCACTTCTCCGAAATGTCCGGATGCGAGATCAACCCTACCGAACTCGTGGCCTCGCTGATCAATCGGGCCGACACGTTCGCCGAGGGGCTGGTCGCCGCCCGGGAGGCGATTGAAGGGTCCTGTTCGATACTCCTGCTGACCGACGAGGGAATATACGCCGCACGCGACCGCTTGGGACGCACGCCGATCGTTATTGGCAAGAAGGACGGCGCCTACGCGGCGACCCTGGAGACTTGCGCGTTTCCGAACCTGGGCTATAAGACCGATAAGATTCTTGGTCCCGGCGAGATTGTCCGCATGACCGCCGACGGCGTCGAGCAACTCAAGGCCCCCGGAGACCAGATGCAGATATGCACGTTCCTGTGGGTTTACTACGGTTATCCGGCGTCGGACTATGAAGGGATCAACACCGAAATGGTGCGTAACCGTTGCGGCGCCGCATTGGCGCGGGCCGACGACGTCGAGGTCGATATGGTCGCCGGCGTACCGGATTCGGGAACCGCCCACGCCGTTGGATACGCCCACGAGGCCGGCGTGCCTTATCGCCGCCCATTCGTAAAGTACACCCCGACCTGGCCGAGGAGTTTCATGCCCCAGGACCAGGATACTCGCGACCTTGTGGCGAAGATGAAGCTCATCGCCATCGACGGGCTTATCGACGGGCAGCGAATGTTGTTCTGTGAAGATTCGATCGTTCGCGGGACGCAGCTTCAGGACAATGTCGAGAGGTTGTACGAAAGCGGAGCGAAGGAAGTGCATATGAGACCGGCATGTCCGCCGCTGGTGTTCGGGTGCAAATTCCTGAACTTCTCGCGTTCGCGATCTGAACTGGACTTGGCGGCACGGCGCGCGATAGAGGAGTTTGAAGGCTCCGGAGTCACGAATCTCACCGAATACTCCGATCCCGATTCGGAGAAGTACGCGGCGATGGTGGAGTGGATTCGCAAAACGTTGAACCTCACTTCCCTCCGATATCAGAGGCTCGACGACCTGGTCGAAGCTGTGGGCCTGCCCAAGGAAAAACTATGCACTTATTGCTGGGACGGCGCCGAGTGTTCGTCTTCATGCTGCGGATGAAATGACTAGAACTTCGACATTTCTCATATTAGTGCTGATCGGTGTCATGGCGGGCTTCTGCTGCGCCGCGGTGAAGCTCGTTGACGATCCTCCTCCAGCCAAACCGCCGAAATCGGGCGGGATCGAAGGGAAGATAACTTCAAAAGCCCGGATCGTATCCCTTCACGCCGTCTCGCGCGTTACGAAGAAGAAGTATCAACCGTATTCTTTCTCGAAGAAGACCGGGAACTTCACGTTCACCAGACTCCCCGGCGATGCGACCTACGACCTGTGCCTCCGGTTGGACGATGGACGCGAAATAGAAGGGATCGACCTGAATTTCGTGGACGCTCGCCTGGGGAAACTGGCGGTAGAAAGACGAAAGCAACTCGGCCTGCCCCCCGACCGTACCCGCAAATTCTCCCAGGCAGACGCCGACGGACTCCTTGCCTACGCCCGCGACATGGAAGATTTCATGGAAGACCGCCGGGTTATCTACATCAAGGGCCACGGGCGGCGTGCGACGATGCTGATCGAGTTGATGCGATTGAGAAAATTCGTCGCCGCTTCCGGAGCGGCCAGACCGGGAAAAATCATCTGGCGCGTCGAACTGTGGTACTTCCTCGAGCAGCGCGGCGGATGGGAGCGAATGGCCAACCAGGAACGCATGCTCAGACGCATCGAGGACACGCCGGCGAATTGGTCCAAAACGCACATCGAGTACTATCCGAAGCTCAGCGTATACCTCGACGCCGCCGGGCAGGCCAAGCCCGTGGATTTCAAGGTCCCCGTAAAGGGCGACCCCACGCGAGGGCGCGCCGCTCGAACCGATCCGAAGATGAAGACCAAATCCTACATCCTCGGTCTGGATGTGAAGGCGACGAGCCAGCCGGCGACACGCCCCAAGACGGCTGCCACCACGAAGAAGCTGATAATCGATGTTCGGACGGTTGGGGAGTTCAACGACGACCATATCCCGGGGGCGATCAATATCCCACACAATCTGATCGGCGCGAGAATCGAGGAGTTGAAGATCGCCAGGAACCGCGAGATCGTGCTCTATTGTCGCAGCGGCGGCAGGGCGGGTGTTGCGCTGGCGACGCTCAAGAAGCTGGGATATACCAACGTGACCAACGCGGGCGGGTTTGAGGGCCTTATGGACAGGATGATGAGGGACCAGTAGCACATCCGACGACGAAGTATTTGCCTGCAATCATCGCGGTCCGAAGGCAAAGTGAACATTTCCGACCACATCTGACGATAAGTACAAGACGATCTGAGACGACGTGGAGAATTCTGTCATGAACTCTGTTATGAAGAATACAGTGTTGGTAATGGTTCTGTCGATGGCGTTTTGCGGCGGTTGCGGCATACTGGGTTGGGGTTCGGGCGATCCAGCGAAATTCGTCAAGCCGTCGGTGGCGGTAATCAAATTCGAGAACCGAGCCCCGTTCCCGCTGGAGTGGGACCTCGGCGACGGTATGAAGGAGATGCTCACCGACGCGCTGGTGACCTCCGAGCGGTATCGCGTCATCGAGCGGTTGGAGATAGACACGGTTCTTCGCGAGTTGCGGTTCCAGTATACCGGTTCGACCCGCAAGTCCGGGCGCGCCGAACAGGGACGCCTCAAGAACGTCCATTACCTCATCAAGGGCACGATTACCGACTTCGGACACGTATCGAACAGCGAGGGGCTGCTGACGCACATCGACTACTTCGAGATATTTACCGCCTCACAGAAGGCGATCATGGGCATGACGCTCCAGGTAATCGAGGTCGAGTCGGGCGAGGTCGTGAGTTCAACGCGCCTCGAAGAAGCGGTCAACGCGCGAGATGTTACGGTCAACGCGACCTACTCGAAAATGGCGATGGGCGGCGGGATGTTCGTCCGCACGCCGCTGGGGCGGGCGACCGCCAACGTTATCAGAAAAGCCGTCAAGCAGATAACCTACGCCATCGCCGACCGCAAATGGAATCCCAAAGTCGCCGCACTCCAGCCGGACGGAACGATAGCTCTCAACGGTGGAAAGAACCGCAAGATCAGGACTGGCGTCATTTACGAGGTCCGGGACATCGGACAGGCCATCGTAAACCCCGAGAACGAAGATATCCTGGGCTATACCAGGGGCAAGGTTGTCGGTTGGCTTGAAGTGACGCAGGTCAAGGAACTCTACAGCATCGCGCGGATCGTTAAGGGTGACAGGCTGGCTTTCAAACCCGGGCAGTTGTGTCGACCCGGCGAAGTCCCGACATTTGAAGGGCGACCTGTGACCAACAGAACGACCGGGCGGGTGGCGACCACCAGGCGTTAGCCCGCGGGCTCAGGCGGAAACTTCGGCGGTAATGTCCAGTTCCACCGGGGCGTTTAGGGGTAGTTCCGCCGCTCCGACAGCCGTCCGCGTGTGCCTTCCGACATCTCCGAACACTTCCAGCAGCAGATCGCTGGCGCCGTTCGCGACTTTGGCCTGGTCGGTGAAACCGGCGGTCGAGTTGACCAGGACGTTCAATCGAACTATGCGCGACACGTTGTCCAGCGAACCGATTTCGGCGCGCAGGGCGGAAAGGGCGTTCAGCAGCGCTTGGCGCGCCGCGAGTTGCGCGTCGGGGAGTGTGACGTCCGCGGGCACCTTGCCCGCCGCGGTCAGCGCCCCGTCTTTCAGGGGCAGTTGTCCCGCGGTGAGAACCAGGTTCCCGGTCCGGACCGCCGGTACGTAAGCCCCGACAGGACTGGCGGTGGGGGGCAGTTCAATCCCCAGCGACTGGAGTTTCTGTTCCGGTGTCATTTTCGCTGCTCTCGGTGTCCGGGGTTTGGGGAACTTCGTCTTCATCGTCTTCATCATCAGCCGGAGGGGCGTCTCCGGTCAAAAGTGCGTCGTCGGCGGCTTGTTTGCGCGCCAGTTCCTCCGCCTTGAGGCGCTTCTTCTCTTCGAGTTCTTTTTTTCTTCGCTGCTCTTCGGCCCGCATGTGCTCTTCGACGATGCGATCCTGTTCGGCCAGTTCCTCCGGCGTCGGCGGATTGGGGTTCAGGTGGATGTGGATATCCCGGAAGTTAGCATCCTGGCTGGCGAATATCTGCCTCTGCCTCATCAGCTCCAGCATCGCCAGGAACAGCCCCACGACCTCGCTGTGGATCGTTCGGCCTTCGAAAATCTGCGCAAATGACAGCGGACCTTCACGCTGTAGGCGGTCGAGAATGTCTGCCGCATGAAGTTCCACGGGCGTGTCGTCGTAGATGACTTCGTGGCTGACGGCGCGGGTTCCGATGGCCTCCATCACGCGGCTGAACGAATCGAACAGGTCCCATACCTGCACGTCTTCCAGATCGATCTGGGTTTCGTCGGAGCTTTCGAATTTTGGCGGACGCCTGGGGAATCTCTGCGACTGGATGTCGACCATATCGCGGAGATCGGTCGAGGCGTCTTTGAATTCCTTGTATTCCAGAAGCTGGCGGATCAGGTCGGCGCGTGGGTCGATACCGGCGCCCTCCTCGTCGCCGTCGAGGGCTTCGGGCGCAGGCAGGAGCATCCGCGTCTTGATCTCCGTGAGCGTCGCAGCCAGCACTATAAAATCACCCGCCGCGTTGGGGTCGAGTTCCTGGAGCATCTCCACATACTGGATGTACTGATCGATGATCCTGGCGAGGGGAATGTCATGGATATCGACCTCCTCGCGCCGGATGAGGTAGAGCAGCAGATCCATCGGTCCGCTGTAGTTGTCCAGACTTACACGGTATTCTTTTGCCATTGCGGGGGAGAGTCTATCACGCCGACCGCCGATTGTCGAGCGTGGGGGCGAGGCGGCGCGGCACTACTTGGGAACGGGTGGGGCCAGGCGGACGACTCGGAACCCGACATCGAAGACGGGCTGGAACTTGTAATAGCCCCATCGCCATGAGGCCCGCGCCTTGTTGGGGCGATCACGCCACGAGCCGCCGCGGATAACCTTGCGATCGATGCCTGAACCACACTTGCCATAGTCTGACAAAGTCCATTCCGAAACATTACCAAGCATGTTGTGCAAGCCCCAGGGATTGGGCAGGTATGAATCGACTGAAGCGGTCACCTTGTTTCGATCGGAGATCTTCTGATCGCGCGGCAGGAAATCCCGGCCATAATCGGCAAATCCCTTCATCGAAGTATCCGCCAGATTTGCGTACCTGGAATAGTCAGACCCCAACTTGCCAAAGAAATGCGGAGTATCCGTTCCCCCGCGACAGGCCCATTCCCATTGCTGTTCGGTGGGCAGTGTGTAGGTGTCGCCGGTCTTTTTCGAAAGCCAGGCGCAAAAGGCCATCGCTTCTTTCCAGGTCACCCGCGATACCGGCTGGTTGGGCAGATTAATACGAACTCCTATCCCGCCTTTCAGCACGCCGTGGACATCGGCATAACGAGTGTTGTGTTCAGGATCAAACAGGTTGTACATCTCGTTGGAGACTTCCGTAGCGGCGATATCGAACGCTTTCTTGATCCGGATCTCACGGGCGGGACCCTCATCGAGATACCCCTTGTCGGATCCCATCACGAAAGAACCCACCGGGATTCGCACCAGATCCAGAGTTATCTTGTCGCTCAGGCTGACCTTCGCCCCGATCGGCGGCGTATTGACTTTGAAAGGCCAACCCTCAACTCGGACCGGGCCCTTCGCCTCGGGACCCAACTCGACAGCCCGGCGCGGTTTGGGCGGAGTCAGCGGAACATACTTCGCTCCCGAGCTGGAAAGGACCATATTCACCGTCTCGTTTTCGGCGCCCCTGGCGACCTCACCGTCCTCGTCCAGAAACGCATATTTCTTCCGCAGTTCCGCGCGCAACTTCCGTTCGGCTTCCAACTTCACCTTGTCGAACTTGGGTTGCTGAGACCAGGTTCCGTACGCCTGCACATTCATGTCAATCCATGTCACGAGGCGATCCCAGTCCTCGGCGCTGAGTTTCACATCGTAATGCCCCTTCTCGAGTATCTGGATCAGTTCGCTCGTCGAGGCGTGATACTCAAGCGGCGTCGCCACGAAATAATCGCTCTCGGGACCAGGACGCCGCACAAAAGGATGGAGCTGATTATACGAGTTTGGGAAAGTCACCGTCCAACCTCGCCCTTTGCCCAGCTTCGTGTCGGCGAAATCAGGTCCGGCCTTCTTCGTGCCGTCGTGGCACTTGATGCACTTGGCGTTCAAGATCGGTTGAATCTCACGCCTGAAATCAATGCCTCGCGTCAGGCCGTACCAGGGAGTCAGCTTTCGAGGCTCGCGGCGATTAGCCAACCGCCTCTTCACTGGAGGCGCGGTGTTCGGTTTCTCGTGACAGCCTATGCAAGACACATTTTCGCCCGGCATGGCCGTAAACCAACTGCGCATGATCTGCAGAGCACGCCCCTGCTTGTCTATAGGATGAATCACAATCGGTGTATTCGCGGGAACCCGGAAAGATGCCGAACCGTCTTTTTCCACAGGGACAGTCCCGATGATCCGCTTGGGCTCCCAGCTACCCTCAATTGCTATCGAAGACCATCCGCCGACGCTATTGTAACCGTAATGCAAAGTAAACACCCTCAGGCGATCAACCGTGCCTCTGGGCACCCCTTTCAGACCCGGCCCGATATAGATATCGGAGATAGTGACCGTCGCATCACGGCGCGCCAAGTCCACTTTATCGGCGATCACCGGCGGTTTGATCGTGGAACGAAACGCCAGGGGCTCAACCAGCACATGGCCTGTCTGCTCCTTCAAGAGAAGCATGTTATCAAACGTATCGACGAGATAGACGCCCCACAAAGAGTCAGCCGTCGGTTGACAGGAAACAATGAATGCCTTACCGCCGACGGGGCAGGGATGCAGAAACTTGGGCCATGAACCGTTGACCAGGGAGTCGCTGATAATCGGCTCCACCTTCTTACCATAACCGGGTATGCGCTGGACCACGCCTTCGGCCTCATATCTGCCTTTCCCGGGGTCGAGAATCACCAACTCGCCAATCCGGGCGACACCATGATGCCCCGAAACAATCGCCGCAACGTTCCGCGGATTCCCCGGAATAGGCCGGGCAAAGAACATCGAGTTCGGCCAGATCGAGTTACTCCCGTAAAACGCTTTCTGATCCGTACCGTCCGGATTCATGTGAAAGAGCAGGCGTGAATAGTAGTGAGGGATGTCCATGTACTCCCAGCGGGTATAGAGGACGCGACCATTGTTCATCACCGCAGGATTCCAATTGTGGTCCTGGTCAAAGCAGAGTTGACGAACCCGCTTGCGATCGGCGGAGAGCAAGTACAGATTCGCGATCGGGGCGCTGCCGCCAATACAAGGCACACCTTGGCGCACCGCCGTAGACGAGAAGATTACTCGCTCATCGGGAAGGTAGCAGGCGTCATAGTTCTCGGCTCCTTTCCCCATATCAGGAGTTACCGGATGGGGACCCTTGACCAATTTGCCCGTTTCAGGGTCCAGAATGATCTCGCAAATCCGCCAGCGACGGGTTTCGGAATCCACCGTCGAATAAAGCATTCGCTTACCATCCCAGTTGAGATCGAGATCCACCAGGGTTTTGCGCCCGGGCTTGAACACTCTCGTCAGGGCCCCCGCCGGCCTGCGCAAATTCATAACCACCAGTTCGTCGTCAAGACTGCGATTCATGGAACAGTTACCCAGCCAGTTGCGGGGAAGACTAGTCCCGCCCGGGCGTTTGACAAAGAGCAGCTTGTCAAAATCAAGAGAGGGATTGAGCAGCATAAGCTCCCTCTTGATCTTCTCAACCGACCTTACTATCGCCGTCAGTTTGTCATATTCCGGCTCTGTCATCGGCTTTAACGACCGCAAGTGTTCAAGGGTGGCGTTTTCTATCTCACCTAACGGTAACGCCGCCTTTTCCACGGCGCCATATTCCCTTGCCAGGTCATCAATCCGGCGGCGATACTTCGCCACGCGAAGCGACGTCTTGGGACCCCATGTCTTTTGGGCATTGGCGGCTGCTCGACGAAGTGCGGAGAAATTGGCTCTAAGCTGAAGTGCTGCCCGCAGTTGGTAATTGTAGAATACCGTGCGGATAATCGCCACGGTCTCACGACTGTCCGCGTTCCTGGCCAGTTGCGACAAGAGCTTAATGAACCGCTCATTGCCCTTTCGTTTCATCAGCTTAATGTAGTTTCCGACAAGACTCTTGTGTACCTGGTGATCATCGATAGACCAGTTGACGCTAGTCCAGACGGCGCGCTTCTGCGAGCGAGTTCTGAATCCCTTGCTTTGCTGGAAAAGGTCCCTGGGGGAGTCGAAGTCTTTTCTGAGCTTCTTGACTATTTCGGCTTGTACTTCCGCCAGGATTCGGGACTTGTCGTCAAACGCCGTATAGAAACGATGCGTTTGGGGCTCGCCGGTATTGTCGATTCGGATGAGAAGTTCATTGCGAGCCCCTTTGCCCGCCGCCAGCTTCAGTGTAACCAGTTCAGGATTCGCAGCGCGGGCCTGACTTGCCTTTGTCTCTACGATCTTTTTACCGTTGTGCCAAAGCGTCAGGGGTGCATCACAACCCACATACGCATCCATTGGGCCAGCATTGGCGACAGTGATATTGCGGTAAAGGAAGATGCTCGAGTGTTTCGGCAACTCCAGATCGGTCAGCTTACCGTCCTGCAACTTCTTGGCGCCGGTCCAGATCGGTTTGTTGTCCGGTCCCTTCTTCTTGAGATCAGGTCGCCTCAGGGGGACGCCAAAATCGTAATCAGCAAGGTTCTTGCCGGCGGGACATGCAAGCGGACCGCGTGCCAGCCACGATCGGCTCATCTGGACACGTCCCAGGCCGACGGTAGGATTGTCGGTAATGACCTTCTTCATTGAAGCCAGGAGCGAGTCCTGCCAGGTAGCCAGCTTCACATAGGCACCATCCGTCTTTACAGGTTGAAACTTCGCCTTCACTCGCGGAGCAGACTTCTTCGGTGCAGCTTGCAGCAACGGCGCGGTCGCCATCGTCAAGATCGCCAGGAATGAAATCGTGACGAATGCGCCAAGGCGTCGCACGGTCAGCGGCTCGCCAGTAAGAAAATGCCTATAGCTCACAGTGCGTCCTTTTCTGTCGCATGTTGAGATTGTTGCGCCTTGCAGCCCACAGAGAGCGATCTGTGGGTTGTCACCATTATTTCAGCAGGAGGCATGTTACGGCGGATTTGTCGCGGATGTAGAGGCGTCCTTCGACCAGCGCCGGGTGGGACCAGATTTCCGTCTTCTCGCCGGATAAGACTTTCAGGCGGGAGATCAGTTCGTATTTCTTCCTGTCGGCGCGCACCAGGAGCAGTTCGCCGTCGATGGTCATGATCATCACTCGCCCGTTGCCCGCGATCAGGGTCACGAACCCGTAGTACGCTGCGTCGCGCGCCTTCCACAGGAGCTTGAGGGATTTGGCGTCGAGACAGTAAAGGTTCGAATCGTGAGATCCGAAAACCATCTGGTTGTGTACCACCGGTGATATCATGTCCGGCGCGAGGTCGGCGAATTCGATTCTCGGTTGTTTCCTGATGATCCTGGAGGGATAGGTGAAGTCGTACAGGCGCGTCGAGTTGTTTTCGGTGGCGACCAGGAGCCTTTCCATAACTGCGATTGGCGTGGGGACGTTGAAGTCGCCCTTCTCCGGCGGGGTGATCGACCAGATGCGCTTGCCCGTGCGTATGTCCCATCCGCCCAGGGAAGTTGCGTCGTAGCCGATTATGTGACGCCGCCCGCGCATGTTGGCGCAGATAAACGGTGCATATGCAGCCGGCTGCCCGGGGGTCTTCCATATAACCTTACCGCTGACTCGATCCAGCGCGACCAGCGAGGCTTTCTCGGCGCCGGGGTTCACGATCAGCTTGTCGTCAACGATCAGCGGGGTGGCGGTCATTCCCCACTTGGGGCACTTGGCGCCGAAATCCTTCATCAGGTGCGTCTTCCAGATTACTTTCCCGGTTTCAAACTCAACGCAGTGCAGGTCGCCGAACGCGCCGAGCAGATAGACCCGACCTTCGTATATCGCGGGTGTCGCCCGCGGTGAGTTGGTGTAGGGCATGTCGCCTTCGGCGGAGTACTTGAGGTTCCACAGCTCCTTGCCCGTTTTGGCGTCGAGGCATCGCCAGATATCGTTCTTCTTGTCGGCTGATTTGTCGGCGAGGATAACGCGACCGTCGGCCACCGACAGGCCCGACAGGCCCGGTCCGGTTGTCTTGACTGTCCAGGCGAATCGAGGTTTCTTCTCGAGTTTTTCGGGCACGTGAAGACTTATCGCGTCTCGCGCCGGTCCGCGCCAGTCGCACCATCCGTCGCGGTTGGGCGGAGACGGCGCGGGCAGCTTGCGAGTGTCGTCGGCTTCTATGACTATCCGAAAGCCCGGGATCAAGTCGCAGTATGCTCCCCGCAGACCGATGCCTGTCCGTCCGGCCGATCGGCATCGCGGGGGGCTGCTCATCCAACCGCCGCCGCGAACCACGCGAGTCGAACCGGTTTTCGGTCCGGTGGGGTCAACTTTCGGACCGTTGGCGTAGTAGTCCCGCTGATACCAGTCGGCGCACCATTCCCACGCGTTTCCGTGCATGTCGTGCAGTCCGAACGCGTTGGCTTTGTACGTTCCGACCGGAGAGGTGAAGATAAATCCATCTTCCCACGAGAACGCTCGCCAGCCCCTGAAACGTTTCTTGGCCGTCGCGTCGGAGGCGTTGGCCCAACCCTTACCATCATCCCATTTATTACCCCAAACGTGGGCCGTTTGCGTGCCCGCCCGGCAGGCGTATTCCCATTGCGCTTCGGTCGGCAGGCGGACGGGTTTGGAAGTTTTCTTGCTCAACCACCTGCAGAACGCCACCGCATCGTCGAATACGATGCTGAGTACCGGATGGGCGTCTGTCTGCTTGAAGCCCACCTTCTTCCACGATGCGCCGGGGACCTTGTCCCACAGCCGTCCGTTCCAGGCGTAAGACCAGCCTTCCCGCTCGGCCTGGGTTACGTATTTGGAGTCTTTGACGAATGCGGCGAACTGCCCGCGCGTGACCTCGTAGATGCCCATGTGGAACGCCTTGCTGATGGTCACTTCGCGCTGGGGGCTTTCCCGCTTGTCTCGCGTGCGGTGTCGCTCTCCGGTCGGCGAGCCCATTGTGAACTTGCCCGCGGGGACCTTTACCAGCTTCATGGACTCCGTCTCGGACAACTTGACAATGATGTGTTCGAGCGGCTTTGACGACGTAGGCAACTTGGCCTGGGCTGAAGTGAAAACCAATAGCGGCAGGGCGATTGCTGCGAAACACATTTCCAGACCGCTAAGCTTATTCATTGTGTGTGCTACCTGTTGGTGATGATCCCGCAGGCGTCCCGTACGCGCTGCATGGTTTCCTCGGCGACTTCTCTGGCTTTGCGTCCGCCTTCTCGCAGCATGTCCCGCACGTCGTCGCCGCGTTGCTCCAGTTCAGCATAACGTTCGCGGGCGGCGCCAAATTGCAGGTTGATCAACTCGGCCAGGCGTCCCTTCGCGTGCCCGTAACCGTATCCGCCGGCGCGGTAGTTGCTCTCGATCTCAGCGAGTTCCTCATCCGACGCGAAGAGTTTCAACAGGGCGATCACGTTGCAGCCGGTCGGATCTTTGGGGTCTTCCAGCGGTGTCGAGTCGGTCACGATTTTGGCGCAGCGCTTCTTGGTCTGCTTGGCGGTGGCCATTATCTCGATGGTGTTGTCGTAGCTCTTGGACATCTTCTGCCCGTCGATCCCCGGTACTACCGCCACCTCGGGCACGATATACGGTTCGGGTATCACCAGTGCTTCGGTGTCGAAGGCCCGGTTGAACTTTGCGGCCATGTCGCGCGTCATCTCGATGTGCTGCTTCTGGTCCTGACCGACGGGCACCAGATCGGCGTCGTAGATCACGATGTCCGCGGCCTGGAGGACCGGGTAGTCGAACAGGCCCATACTGGGGGGCAGTCCGCGGGCGACCTTGTCCTTGTAGCTGGTGGCTTTTTCCATCAGGGAGACCGGGCAGTGGCAGTTGAGAATCCAGCACAGCTCGGTGACCTGCGGTACGTCTGATTGCACGAAGAACGTCGAGGTCTCGGGGTCGATTCCCAGGGCGAGATACGCCATGGCTACGTGCAGCGTGACCTCTTCGAGGGCGGTCTTGTCGGTGGTGCTGGTCAGCGCGTGGTAATTGGCGATGAAGTAGAAGCACTCGTGCCCTTCGGCCTGCAGCATGAGATACTGGCG
>CAZSLS010000191.1:0-13601 GCA_964607575.1 uncultured Planctomycetaceae bacterium
GCCTGGACTTGGTGACCACCGTTTCGTCGTGTTCGGCCCGTCCGAAGATCAGCACTCCGAACCCGTTTTCCGCGGCCCGGCAGGCCCACAACCACAGGCGCCGAACGTCTCCACAGGTGGTGTCGAGGACTTCGCATCCAACCTTCCTGAGACGTTGCTCGACATCGACCTTCACGCCGAACGCGGGGATCACGGCGCGATCGGCGGGCGTAATGAAATCTTCGAGGCAGTCAACCTGATCGGAGGTGAGTATCCGAACGCCAAGGCCCGAGAAGTACTCGTTGACCCACGGATTGTGGATTATCTGTCCGAGCAGGAACAGGCTGGAGGGGTCGGCGTCTCGAGAGGCACAGGCTTCTTCCAGCATCGCCAGGGCACGGTTGACGCCGCGGCAGAACCCGAACGCCGTCGGTAGACGAATATCCCCGCCGGGCAATCGCAAAACATTGCCCGAGGCACGCATGGCGTCGATCGTTTCGCTGGCAAAAAATGTTGACTGTCTCATCGTATGAAATGAACAGCGGGCATCGGGCCGGGCCGCTTACTTCTTCTTACCGGAATCCTTGCCCTTGACAGGTTTCGTGGTTGCCTTCAACCAATCCTGAACTCGCTGGGCGACCATTTTTTTGCGTTCGGCCTGTCGGTTGGAAAGCTCTTTGCGCAGACGGCTGAGTTGGTTGCTCATCTGGTCGAGCTTGTACTTGGTTATTCTCATCTGGGCGTCAAACTGCACGCTGGCAAGACGCCCGAGTTCGGCCAGCAGTTTCTTGCGGTCGCTCTCTTTCGTCTTCTGTATCTTGCCGAGAACCTTACTGATCTCGATACGAGTCTTCTGCTCCCGGTCGACTTCGCTCCGGACGGCCTTGTCGAGGTCCTTGTACCGCCTGTACCACTGCCAGGCAAACTTGAGCGTTCCCCGATACCGCCTGTCGCTGGTCTTCTTCTGGGCCATCAGGCTGCGGTAAAATTCGGGGCGGCTTTTCTTGAGGAAGCCCAGCAGTTCCTTTTCTTCAGCGGGAGTGGGCAGTGACGACTTGCGTTTGGGTTTGGGCTTCGGCTTGGGCGCGGGTTTCGTGGTGGTCTTGGAGCGCGGGGTAGCCCCCCCCGCCGCCTTCGGAGACCTCTGATATACCGACATCAACAGTCCGCAGAGCAAAACCGCGGTCAGGAGGGTCATCAGGTGTTTTGCCATTTCAGACCTCGCGAACACTGCCCGGCGCCGCGTAATTGAATGTCTCGGAGTCACCGGTGTGATCTTCGATCCACAATTGCCAGAGTTCCTCGAGTTCCTGGTCCAGCTCTTCATCGTGGGGAACTTCTATCGGTACGGGGATCGGCTCGGGCGTGAACAGGGCGGTCTCGATCTCGTCGAGGTCACCGGCCAGAAGCACCAACTGCGGGTCCTGCTCGGGCATCGACCAGACTTCCTGGCTCTGCTGACCGTCGTCGAACAACCACGCCAGCGGATCGTAGTCCGCCGACAGGATCGATCCGGTAGTCATCAGATTGATCAATCCCAGCGAAATAACGATCATCGCCGCCGCCGAAACGCCCGACATGAATGCCACCCTCACGCGCTTTCGCACTCTCACCCCACGGAGGGCTGCAACTATTCTGCGGTGTGCCCGCCGGTCCGCCCGCGAAGGCAGCGGGATCGAAGCGTCGCCCAAGGCCTTGTCGCTGCGCAGGAAATCCTCGCCCAACTCCCGCTCGATGTCGGTAAGTTGGATCGGTTCCCCATCGAGCCACCTGGCCACCCTGTCAAATTGTTCGTCGTTCCACTGAGTCATTTTCGTTTCATTATCTTTCTTAGGGCTTTCAGTCCCCTATGGACTCTGGCCAATACTGTACCTATCGGACATTCAAAGATATCGGCCAATTCTTTGAAGCTCATTTCTCCAAAATATCTTAGCAGGATCATTTCCCGCGTCGTCACGTCAAGCTCTTCCAGCGAGACCTGTAGCGATTCGGATAACTCGCCGGCCAGTATGTCAGCATCAATCTCAACCGGGCGGCCTGGCATCTGTTCGCCCAGCGTCTGTCCGCTGTCGCTTTGGGCCGACAAACTCACCGGCGTCGGACGTGCCTTGCGACGTCGGATCCTGTCGCGAACCATATTGGCTGCTATACGAAACAACCAGGGCTCGAAACGCCCGCGGTGTTCATAGTTGCTTATAGTGCGAACCAACCGCAACATCAGTTCGCTGAGCAGATCTTCCGCGTCATGATGACTTGCCGTCGCCCGGAAGAAGTACCCATAAAGACGCTTGGAGTAGAGTTCCTGAAGCGTCTCGAAACCCGAAACCTCTCCGGCCTTGGCAGATTCTATCACGGCTCGAAACTGCTCTGTATCCATTCTTCACATCGCTTAACGATAGTCCGGTAATTCTATTGCAGTTGTATTTCTGCAAACGCTTACATTATTCTCTGCGCACCGTCGCCATCAGACAAGCCTAAAGACTCCCCAAACCTCTCCCGGGCGGTTTGCGAGCGATCATCGGCGTGCGGTGTTATGCAACTTGCGGTTCGGTGGCATGTTGCATACGCTATCATACAGTTATTGATCGGAGTGGCGATGATTATCCAGGCGATAGTTGCGGCGGTGGCGATAGCATTTGGGATTTCAGTGACGGGAACTTTTTTTTCTCGTCGGCTTGCGGTGCGTCTGGGGATGCTCGATGAACCGTCCGGTCACAAGGCACATCACAGCCCCGTGCCCCTTCTGGGCGGGTCGGCGATCCTCGCCGCGGTACTCCTGCCCGTTGTCGCCGTTTCGGTGTTGGTATGGGCATGGAGCGCCACGGGACCTCCGCAATGGATACCGGAAATCCTGAAGCAACACCTTCCCGGCGCCGCATCGAAAGTGCCAATGGCCCTTGGGATACTCGCCGGAGCAGTCGTCCTGCACGTAGTGGGACTGCTCGACGATCGCCGCGCCATGGGACCGTGGGTTAAACTCGCACTTCAGTTCCTGGTGGCCGCATGGGCGGTGGTGTTCTGCGACGTCCGCGTGCTCAGGCTTACCGGTCCGGCGGTCAGTTGCACCGTCTCGATCCTATGGCTGGTGACGATCACCAACGCGTTCAACTTCCTGGACAACATGGACGGTCTGTCTGCCGGTGTGGCCGCCATATGTACAGCAGCGCTTCTGGCCGCGGCGGTGAGCCTCGGACAACTGTTCGTTTCGGCATGGTTGTGCCTGCTCCTCGGGGCGCTGCTGGGGTTCCTGCCGTTCAACTTCGCACCGGCGTCGAGCTACATGGGCGACGCGGGATCGCTGGTTATCGGATTCCTGCTGGGCGTGCTGAGTTGCCTTACCACCTACGTCCAACCGGGGCGGGGATTCACGGTTTACGGCGTGTTGGCGCCGGTGGTGCTGATGGCCATTCCGCTCTACGACGTGATCAGCGTGATCGTTCTGCGTCTGAAGGCCGGTCAGAATCCAGCGGCCGGTGACAGGAGGCATTTCTCGCATCGTCTGCTTCGGCGCGGGATGAGCGTACGGGCGGCGGTACTTACGGTTTACCTATGCACGAGCGGTACGGCAATCGCCGCTTCGCTTCTACCGCATGTCTCGACCTGGACGCCGGCGATATTGATATTCGCCCAGACGGTTATAATCGTGATGGTTATCGCATTGCTGGAATCCGCCAAACGGTAGATCATGACCCATATCACCGATACCGCAGACGAAACCACCGACCGCGGGCATCTGCCCGGCGCAATTGCCCTGGCGCTGCTGCTGGCGACGCTGGTCGGGAGAGTAGTACTCCCGGAAATGCCGTTTCGCACCTCACCGCTGGCGGGTCTCGACTCGGGCGCCGACGCTGAAGGCACGCGGACAATATTGCTGCCGAATCACATCGATCTGGCGAACATGACCTTCGGCGTGACCGTTCTCCTCGCGGGAGTGTTTTGGCTCGTCGGCGAGGCGATGCGGGGGCGCCTGCGGGTTCGGGCCGGATGGTTGGGGATCACGATCGCGATCTTTGCGATATGGTCGCTGGTCTCGGCGCTGCGGAGCGGCGACCGACGCGGGGCGCTGCTGTTCTGGACCAACCAGGCGTCGCTGATGCTCGCCGGATGGCTGGCGATACAGTTATGCACCCGACCGAAGTACCGCTCGGCGCTGCTGGCGGTTCTGGCGGCGGTCGGAGTGATGCTGGCGATCGTGGGCCTGAGGCAGTACTTCATCGACGCGCCACAGCGGATCGCCGATTTCGAAGCCCGCGGCGCCGAGATCCTCGCCGCTCGCCAATGGGCGCCTCACTCGCCCCAGGCCATCGCCTTCAAGGAACGCCTCTTTAAAGCCGTACCGCTGGGCTTCTTCGCGCTGGCGAACGTGTTTGCATCGGTGATGATCGTCCTCGTGTCGGCGGCGATCGGTCTGGCCGTCGACAGGTGGCGAAAAGTTTTGCCCAACCGCAAAGCCACCGCCCACTTGCGCAAGCGCGGCGACATTCACCTGCCGACACTGGCCGCCGCGATCACGATAATAGCGCCCCCTCTCGGTATCGCCGCGTTGGTTCTGGCGATGAGTCGCGGCGCGATCGCAGCAGCAGCAGCAGCGGGAGTCGCCGCGGTGGTCGTGCTGCGTTTTCGCAAGTCTCTGGCGGCGCACTGGCGGAGATGGGTTGTGGTGGCGGTTTTGCTGAGCGGCGCGGGCGTCGCAACCGTAATCGCCTGCGGGCTGAAATACGATTCGCTGGGCGCCAGGACAATGACGTTCCGGTGGTACTACTGGACGACCGGTGCGGAAATCGCCGCCGACGAACCTCTCTGGGGCGTCGGGCCTGGAGGTTTCGGATCGGCGTACGAGGCCCGTCGCCGGCCTGCAGGCGAAGAGACCGTAAAGACACCGCACAACTTCGTCGTGCATGCCGCAGCCCAGTACGGTCTGATCGGCGGGTTCTTCTACGCGGGTATAGTTGCGATGGTGCTTTGGGCACTCTGCCGACCCGTGCGCCGCTACCCCGAGCCGATCGACCCGGCGCAGCGGTACGGTCCGGGGACCGCGGCGATGATTATCTGGATTCCATCGATCGTGGTGGCGTCGGCGTGTCTGTTCGGCGGGGCTCGCGGCAATGCTGGAGTAATGTTCCAAAACGCCATCGAACCGGCGGTGATTCTGGCGGTCGCGTTGGCGATGATGCTGTGGTGGGGACCGCGGTTTTCGCCGGCGGCGAGCGACGGGCAAAGAGTCACGCGCGTGGTATTGGCATGCGGACTGGTGGCATTCGTCGCGCACAATACCGTCAGCTTCAGCCTCTGGATGCCCGGGGCGGCGATTGCCTTCTGGCTGGCTGCCGGAGCGGTAATATCGCTCAGGCGCCCCGAACCGATGGATATCTCACCGCTGCGATGGGTAGCGGTCGGAGGGTCGGTAGCTTCCACTATCGCGGTTATCGCGGTGTTGTGGTGGCCGGTGGCGCAAAGATCGTGGGCGACCGAGATGACAGTCGACAGCCTGATCGCCCGCGACGGTCAGGCGACTCTGGACTGGGCCCGCCGAGCAGCCGAGTGCGACACGCTGGATCCCATCGCAGCCGCCGACATCGCGAGGCTTCTGAAGAACACCGGGCGAAACACAGATCTGGAGCAAGCCTACCGATGGGCGAAAGAGGCGATACGACGAGATCCGCGGAATTCGACCAATCACCGTCTGGCCGCCGAAATCCTCTGGGCGTCACCGGGCAATTCCACCGAAGCGGTCGAACACATGGCCCGCGCCGTGCAGCGGGACCCGCAGTCGCTGAGTATGAGAATCGAGTTCGCCGAGAAGCTGATCTCCGCGGGGCGGGGTAAGCGGGCGATGGAGCAATTGCGGGCGGCGGAGGAAATAAATGACGCGCTCCTGGACGGCAGCATCTTCAAGCTCAATACCGCTGCAATGTCCAAACTGCAAGCCCTCAAGGCGCGCGGGGGTGCAATGGGCGGACAATAGCCCGGGTTTCGTCTAGGAGTTCTCGACTTCGGCGAGAATATCCTCGGAAATCTCGAAATTTGCGAAGACCTTCTGCACGTCGTCGTGGTCTTCAAAGGCCTCCATGAGCGTCAGAAGTTTCCTGGCCAGAGAAGCGTCATCGACGGCGATCATGGTTGAAGGCACCATGGCGATCTGACCGGAAAGAGTTTCGATTTCCTTATCGGCCAGCGCCTGCTTGACCGTCGAGAAAGCCGCCACCTCGCACGAGACCTCGAACCCGTTGTCGTCGGTGATAACGTCGTCGGCGCCGGCGTCGAGAGCGATTTCCATCAACGTATCTTCGTCGGTCACGTCGGCGGCAATCAGGAACGACCCCTTCGATTCGAACATCCATGCCACGCAGTTTGTGGAACCCAACTGCCCGTTACCGCGTTCAAATACCTTGCGAAGTTCCGGTGCGGTGCGGTTTCGATTGTCGGTCAGGCAATCGACAAGAAACGCCACGCCGCCGGGACCGTAGCCCTCGTAGACGATCTGTTCGTAGTTCTGCCCGCCCAGTTCGCCCGTGCCTTTCTTGATGGCCTTGGCGATGTTATCTTTGGGCATATTGGCCGCCCGGGCATCGTCGATGGCGTACCGAAGCGGAAGGTTCATATCGGGGTCGCCGCCACCGTCTTTGGCAGCCATCATGATCCGCCTGGCAACTTTACTCCATAGGCGCCCTCGCTTGTCATCGGTGGCGGCTTTGGCTCGTTTAATCGTCGACCATTTTGAATGTCCAGACATAATCAGACTCCATTTTTTCACGACCGACAGGTCACTTGTCCTTGATCTTCACTCCCTTGCCCAGCGGTGCGACCCGGGCGGGTTTTCCCGCTTTGACGGCATTGATCTTGCCCGGAGTGAGGCTCCGGACCTGACGCACTTCACGCGAGTCGCTCTCGTCGTCGGCAGCCAGTTTCACCGCTTTGGTCCAGAGTTCGACCGCCCTGTCAGTCCAACCGAGACGATAGAAACCGTCCCCCGCGTGATCGAACAGGATCGGGTGGGAGTATTTCCGTTCGCGGCTGAGCGTGATAACCTGCAGGAACACCCTGCCCGCGTCATGCAGTTTTCCCTGCTTGTACAGCACCCAGCCCAACGAGTCCAGCGGCGGTACGTAGTTCAGGCTTGACCGCCCGATTGCAGTTAGAGACCGCCTTATGAGCTTTTCGGCGTGGGGGAGTTCCAGGCCCAGATCGGTCAACTGGTATCCCAGATTGTTCCAATGACCCGAGAAATCGGGCAGGAGCTTGTACATCTTCCGCATGTCCTCGAGGGCTTTTTCGGGCTTTCCGATTTCATTCAGCGCTGAAGACCGCAGGCGCAGCAAGAGGAGGTTGTCGGGGTCGCTTTTGATGTATTCATTTGCACGTATGACGGCCTTATTGTAGGCCTTCTTCATTACCAGGACACCAAGCGCCGCCGCCCTGCAACTCTTAAGCACCTCTGCAGTGTCACCGGCGGGCCTGGTCGTAGCGCCCGAAGCGTCACTGAGCGCTTTGATCCACGCGTCTAGCTTCACCATCGCCTTGTCGTATTCCTTGGTCTCTTCGAAAACAGCAATGAGTCCCAACCGCACCCTGAGGTTAGCGGGGTCTTTCTTGAGACATTCAGCGATATAAGCATCCGCCCGATCGAGCTTGCCCGCCGTTGCGTATGTACCGGCTTTGAGACCCTGGAAGTCGCCAATCATCCGCTTGGAAGTCATTGGCAAGCCCATCCGGTCATACTGACTGTTGTCGGGTTTTTTTCGCTGCTCGATGATCCACTTGTCCATCAGCGCATGTGCCTTGTCGTAGGCCTTGGTCTTGACCAGCGCAGTGATCAGCAGCAGTTTTACCAGGTGGTTTCGCGGCGATTTGGCCAGCAGTTTCTCCGCATACGAGATGGCTTGGGGGTATTTCTTTGCCAGGGCGTACGTTTCGGCCTTCAAGCGTTTGAGCCTGTTGATCCGCCGGTAATCGATCAGGATCCAATCGTCCATGAACACCTGAGCGCGGTCGTATAGTTTGGCGCCCCGGAGGAAGTTGAGCATAGCAAATCGCAGGGAGAGGGCCTTGTCGGCGTCGGTGGCCTGAGAGAGCCTCTGCTTCATCATCTCAGCAACCTGCTCGCTCTTACCGGTGAGTTCCAGACACGTGAAAAGGCGTTTTTGCAGAACTGCATCGTTGGGCAGGACCGCAAGTATTTTCCGGATCGCGGCGCCCGTTTCCTCGTACTTACCGGCCGCCATCAGGCCCTCGGCCCGCGCCCTGAGAAGAGTATTATCGCTGCGTACCTTCAGGAGCTTGTCCCACAGTTCGACCGCACGGGCGTACTGCCCGTTCTGCATCATGACTCTGGCGAGGACTAACGCGGCGTCATTGTCGGGTTTGCTCGGGTCGGCGATCTTTTCCAGGGAAGCAACCGCCCGGTCGAAATCCTTCTTGAACATAACCGGTTTGGCGCCGGCAAGGTCGACCTGGATCGCCATCAACCTCAACCGGCGGTCGTCACCGGTGCGGGCCTTTAGTTCATCCAGCAGCGCCGAAGCTTGTCGCCCTTGACCGGAAGCCACCAGCACCTCGACCAGCATGATCTTGGCGTCGCGGTCGTTGGGGGATTTCTTTATCGCCTCGTCGGCGAGTTTCCTTGCCTCCCTGAACGCCCGTATCTTCATGTACGCTTTGAACAACCGCCGGCTCAGACCGCTTCGCAGCGGGGCCCGCCTCTTGACCTCGAGATAATAAGCGGCGGATTCTCTCGCCCGCCCGCCTAAGAGTAGTACATCACCAAGGGCCTCGAGTACAGGCATGTGCATGCGATCCATCTTGCGGGCTTTTCGCAGCGATTTTTCCGCCTCCGAAGGATTCCCCATCGCAAGATGAACCTTGCCTCGAGCATAGTAAAACGCCACAGATTCCTGACCGCCGGGCAACTTGTCGAGATGCTTCAACAGCACGGCGAGTTTATCCTTGTCGCTCTTCTTACCGTAGATCTCCGCCAGGTGGGCGTAGGTCGGAAGGAAGCTCGGATCGGTATCGACGGCCTTGACGTACTGCTTCAATGCCAGTGATTTGTCGCCCTGGACGTGACCGAGGCGACCGGTCAGGTAATGAAGCGAAGCCCGCTGATCCTTTGGCGCCGAGGCGATTTTTCCGGCAAATTTGCGGGCGAAGTCCTTGGGGATACCGGCCCGACCGAGAGCCGCAAGCTGACCGACGACGATGTAGTCCCGCCCCGGATCGGCTCGAAGCAGTTTACCGAGAGACTCAAGCACCTTGTCGCCCTTGCCCTGGGCCGCATACAACGCAACTATGAATCTCGTCACAGCCAAGTCACCGGGTTTGCTGTCCAGAGCAGACTGGAGAACCGCGGAGCCCTGGTCGGGCGCGCCGAGCTTCTCGGCGGCGCGAGCCAGTGCTACGGCCAGTTCGCCGCTGTCCCGCTTCGCCGATTTACACGCCTTCCAAATTCGCATGGGCATGGCTTTATCGCCCGAGGCGATGGCTGTTTTTGCGGCAAGGGCGGGGACTTTGCTTCGCAGTATCGGTTGGGCTGACAGGTCGACGAGGAACTTCTCTGCATCCTTGAACTGCCCCGACGAAGCGAGAGCCTCGACGACGAGTCCGGCGAGATTAACGTTGGTGCGATCGCGATTGAACGCCTGCTTGAGCAGGGTTGCCGCTTTTGCGGGCTGCCTCAGTTTCACCAACAGTTCCCCGCGGCTGGTCAGCAGGCGTTGGGGTCGAAGCACGATACTCCGCAACACCGGGCGCGAGGCATACCGGCGCCCATGCTTTTCGATATTGTCACCGAGGGTATCGAAGCAATCCAGCGACGCCCGCCAGTATCCGCCCTCGTCGAGCAGTCTCCCCAGGCGCAGCAGCGCCTCGCCGGTCAGCGGGTTGTCGCCCTTGGACTGCGAACACGACAGTGCGGTTCGCAGCGCCACGATCGCCTGATCTTTCTGTTTCTGGAGAATGTAGAGTTTGGCGAGCTCCACCTGGGAGGCGATATTGTCACCGTCCAGTTCGAGCGCTTTTCGCATGTGGACCAGCGCCTTGCCCGCATCGGGCAGTTGGATGTAGGCCTCCGCCAGCAGGCGGTGGACCTCTGCACTGTTGGGTGCGAAACCAAGAGCCCGTTCGACGAGCAGCGGAACGGCCAGTGCGTATTTTCCGTCATCGATGAGTTTCTTTGCCCTGACAACGGCTTTTTTCGCCCGGGTGGGCACGTCGCTGTCGGCTGCGGCGGTTGGCTTGGAAATGGCGGGCTTCAGTTTGTCCAGGGCGATCAGGGCTTTTGCGGGCAGCGGTTTGGGCGCAGGCTTCGTCGTCGGCGTATCGCTCTTGCGATCGGTCGGGCGAACTATCGGCGGCGGACCGGCGGTTGCGCTAACCGTCCCGGCGGACCACTCGTATCCGATAAGCCCCACGGTAACGATAACAATCAGCAATCTCAGGCGATATCGCATCACTTCAATGTATTACCTTATTAAGCGGATAAGTAATTATTCCGGTAGCCCCCGCCCGCTTTAGTTGGGGAACCAACTCTCGCTCGACGCTTTCTTCGAGTATTACTTCGATGGCGACCCATCCCTCGTCTGCCAGTGAAGAGACGGTCGGGGATTTTTCTGACGGTAGGAGGCGAACTATCTCGGTGAGCAGTGATGCCGGAACGTTCATTTTCAGACCGACCTTGCCTCGGGCCTCGATGGCGCCCTGGAGCAGCATAGCGATGTCCTCGATCTTCCGGCGTTTCCAGTCGATCTTCATTGCATCTTTGTTCGCTATCAGGCGGGTGGTCGACTCCAGCAGTGTATCGATCACACGAAGCTTGTTGGCGCGGATGGAAGAACCGGTCTCGGTCACGTCGACTATACCGTCGAGCATGCGAGCCTTCACCTCGGTGGCGCCCCAACTGAATTCGATCTTCAGATCAATGCCCTTGTCGGCGAAGTACTTGCTGGTGACGTTGACCAGTTCGGTCGCAATGATACCGCCGGCGAGATCCTCGGGCTTGTAGATGTCGGATTCTTCGGGAACGGCGAGGACCCACTGCACGGCTTTCTGCTGCTGCTTGGCGTACACGAGTTCGCATATTTCCACGACGTCCGCCCCGTTCTCGCATATCCAGTCATAACCGGTCAAACCCACGTCGATGACCCCGTCCTCGATATACCGCGCCATTTCCTGGGCGCGGAACATCATCACCGACATTAGCGGATCGTCAATGGGCGGCGCCAGGCTGCGGGATGAGGCGGTGATTTGGTAGCCTGCCCGGTCGAACAGGTCCAGCGTGCTGTTCTGGAGCGATCCTTTGGGGATGCCCAGAACCAGTTTGTCTTCGGATGTCTTGTGTACCATCGCGGTGAACTTTCATCGTGTGTTTGTCCCGAGGGTAGAATCGGGAACGAATCACGGGTTGTTATTTCTTCTTTCTCCCGGCGGTCTTGGCTGCTTTCTTTCCGCGAGCCTTTGAAGCGGGCTTCTTTGCAGGCTTCTTTGCAGGCTTCTTTGCAGCCTTCTTTGCAGGCTTCTTTGCAGTCTTCTTTGCGGTCTTCTTTGCGGTCTTCTTCGCAGCTTTCTTTACGGTCTTCTTTGCGACCTTCTTCTTTACGAGCTTCTTCTTTGCGGGCTTCTTCGCGGGCTTCTTTACTGTCTTCTTCTTTGCTTTCTTTGCTTTCTTTGCCGCGTTGGCTTTCTTCCGAGCGGCTTTGGCTTTGGCCTTCGCTTTGGCTTTGGCTTTCGCTTTGGCTTTGGCCTTGGCGTCGGCTTTGGCCTTGGCTTCTTTTTCGGCTTTGGCTTGTGCGATAGCTTCCAGCCTGTCGATTTCCGCCTGTCGCGCCTTTCGCCACTTTGCCAGCGCCCTTGCGGATTTTTCGACATACTTTCTGCAAGCCAGGTGAGCGCCGAAACAGTCCTTGGCGGACGCCAGGTTTTCCACGAAGGAAGCAACTTGCTCCAGGGTGCTGCCCGGATGGACGCCGCCGTCCATTTCGAGGCAGTCGGCGAGGTCCTGGTCCACGGGCACGGCTCGCATGGCGAGCGCGCGCAGCATGATCATGGATACCGCAAAACCGCTGAGTCCGAGTTCTTTCAGATGCCTTCGGCGATCCCGCTTGGGCATCTCGGCGACGTAGTCCAGGGATATCCTCGATGTCCTGTAGAATACCTCTCGCAGCACGTCGGCCAGCGCGTGTGCTTTGACGCTGGCCTGGGGATAATCCTTACCGATGCAATCGTGGATTTCCTTCGCCGGGGAGACGCGCAGGTCGTTGAAGTCGACGTATTCCTCGAAGATGGCTTCAAAGGCCTTGCGGGCCTTTGCCCTCGTGGAATTCTCCAGGAGTACCGCCTCGATAAGAACGCCGATCCCCTGGTCGGCGTCATCTAATGCGTCGGGGGTCTTCTTGCTGAAGGCCCCGAGGATTTTTTTCGTCTTTTTTTGGTATGTCTTGACGTTTTTCATTGGCCTGAGCATCCTATTGCGAGTCGATCGGCTCGGCGGGGTCGTCTTGGGCGTCTCCTGAACGCGCCGATTCCTTGTCCCTTATGTCCTGCATGGCGTCCTCGATGATCTGGTAAATCTCGAGCGTGTCCTGGAAGTTCTTGTCAACCTCGAATATCAGCCTTGGCGTATGCTTAAGTGCCAGGCGCCTGCCCAGTAGTTCCTGGATGTGTCCGGTAGCGTGCTTCAAGGCCCTCAGGGTCTTGCTTTGCAAGGCATCGTCGCCCAGCACGGAGATAAAAACCTTCGCCGTTAACAGGTCTTCGGGCACCTCGACGCGGACAACGGAGGTCCTGGCGGGATCTATCCTCGGATCAGACAGTTCCGTCAGGATCAACCGTCCGAGTGTATCGCGCAGGAGGCTCCCGACTCGCTGTGTTCTGCGTGTCATGGGGTCATTCCATAAACTAGAAGGCTATCAGCATTAGCCACGGATAAACACGGATGAATCGGATATTGTCTTTTTCTTTTAAGACAGACCGCCTATCTGTGTTTATCCGTGTTCATCCGTGGCGAAAAATCAACTGCGGGGTTAACCCAGCGTTCGTGCGGTTTCCACACGCCTGTAGAACTCCAGGATGTCGCCTTCCTTGATGTCATCGTATCCGGCGATCTTCAAACCGCACTCCATACCCGCGCGAACATCTTTGGCGTCGTCTTTGAACCGCTTCAGGCTGTCGAGTTCCCGTTCGTCCTCTATTACCACGCTGTTGCGAGTGATCCGGACTTTGGCGGTGCGGCTTGCCATACCATCGAGGACGATGCATCCGGCAACCGTCCCAATACGGGAGACCTTGAAAGTCTGCCGCACCTCCGCCCGCCCGACTGTCTCCTCGGAGATCTCCGGGGCGAGACCTCTCTCCATAAACGCGCGGACATCGTCGATAATCTCGTATATCACCCTGTAAGGGCGAATCTCGACGCCCTTGGCTTCGGCAAGATGCCTCGCGGCTCCGTCGGCAACGACGTTGAATCCTATGATAATGGCTCTGGAAGCTTCCGCCAGCGTGACGTCGCTGGTGGTTATCCCGCCGACGGCGCTGTGCAGGATGGTGGCTTTGACTTCCTCGGTCGCCATCTTCTCCAACGATCCGACGAGCGCCTCTATCGAGCCTTGCACGTCGGCCTTCACTATAAGTTT
>CAZSLS010000192.1:0-13540 GCA_964607575.1 uncultured Planctomycetaceae bacterium
CAGCGGAGCGATGGCGATAAAATCACGATATACTGGCAGATTTACGTGTTTTTGTGATTGATATTGCTTCGACCTCCCGCTATACTTCTAAATCCTACTGTAGCTCTCGCCGCATCACCGATTATTTGGTATACAAAAGATGTGAGTTCCGTTTTACGCTGTTAATTATTTCACGAAAGGTTACTGGAAATATGTCTGAAGAGAAGAAAGCTATCGACTCCCTTATGAATGAGGACCGCACGTTCCCGCCGCCGCCGGAGATGGCAACCAACGCGCACGTGAAGACCGACGCTCAGTACCAGGAAATGTACGACCGTTCGATCAATGATCCAGACGGTTTCTGGCTCGAGCAGGCCGAACTGCTCGAATGGTCCAAGAAGCCCACCAAGGCCCGGGAATACACCTGGGACACCAAGGGTCGGGTCATCAACCACACGTGGTTCGCCGACGGCGAGCTGAACGTGGCGTACAACTGCCTCGACCGCCACCTCGGTACGGCGCGCGAGAACAAAACCGCGCTGATCTGGCAGGGCGACGAACCGGACGAAGACAGGAAGATCACGTACAAGGAACTGCACGCCGAAGTCTGCAAGTTCGCCAACGTGCTGAAGTCGCTCGGCGTCGTCAAGGGCGACCGGGTCTGCATCTACCTGGGCATGATCATCGAGCTACCGGTAGTCATGATGGCCTGTGCACGCATCGGCGCGATCCACTCGATCGTCTTCGGCGGTTTCAGCGCCGACGCGCTCCGCGACCGAATCAACGATTCGGACTGCAAGATCCTGATCACCGCCAACGTCTCGAAGCGCGCGAGCAAGGATGTCCCGCTGAAGATCATCTCCGACGACGCTCTGAGCGACACGCCCACGATCGAGAAGGTCATCGTCATCAAACGCACTGACGCCGAGTGCAACATGGTCGAAGGGCGCGACGTCCTGTACTCCGACGTGATGGCCGACGCGTCTGACGACTGCCCCGCCGAACCGATGAACGCCGAAGATCCCCTCTTCATCCTTTACACCTCCGGTTCGACCGGAAAGCCCAAGGGCGTCGTTCACACCACCGGCGGTTACCTGATGCACACCGTGCTGACCCACAAGGTCATTTTCGACCTGCAGGAAGACGACGTGTACTTCTGTGCGGCAGACATCGGTTGGGTCACCGGGCACAGTTACATCGTTTACGCGCCGCTGACAAACGGCGCCACCAGCGTCATGTTCGAATCGACGCCCCTGTACCCCGACGCCGGACGATACTGGGAAGTGGTCGACAAGTTCAAAGTCACGCAGTTCTACACCGCCCCGACCGCTATCCGCGCGCTGATCCGTCAGGGCGATGAGTGGCCCGGCAAGTACGACCTCAGCAGCCTGCGAATTCTCGGCTCGGTCGGCGAACCGATCAACCCCGAGGCCTGGATGTGGTACTACGAGAAGGTCGGTCGCAGCAAGTGCCCGATCGTCGACACGTGGTGGCAGACCGAGACCGGCGGGTTCCTGATCACTCCGTTCCCCGCGGCGCACACTCTCAAACCGGGCAGCGCTTCGCGTCCGTTCTTCGGCGTCGAGCCGATTATCCTTCGCGAGGATGGTAGCGAATGTGGCGTCAACGAAGGCGGAAAGCTCTGCATCAAGAAGCCCTGGCCCGGAATCATGCGGACGATGTGGGGCGATCCGGACCGCTTCATCGACGCTTACTGGACGATGTACGACGACCTGTACTTCACCGGCGACGGATGCCGCATCGACGAAGACGGCGACTACTGGCTGATGGGACGCATTGACGATGTAGTCAACGTTTCCGGTCACCGTATCGGTACCGCCGAAGTCGAAAGCGCCCTGGTCAGTCACAAGGCCGTCGCCGAAGCCGCCGTCGCGCCCATGCCCCACGAGATCAAGGGACAGGGCTTGTATGCCTACGTGACGTTAGTCGACGGCGTGGCGGATTCCGACGAGCTGAAGAAGGAACTCGTCGGACACGTTCGCAAGGAGATCGGCCCGATCGCCGCTCCCGACAAGGTCCAGTTCGCCCCCGCCCTTCCCAAGACCCGTTCGGGCAAGATTATGCGTCGTATCCTCCGCAAGATCGCCGAAGGCATCGCCGACAAGAGCACGCTGGGCGATATCTCGACGCTGGCGGATCCGGGCATCGTCGATCACCTGATCGAGAACCGTCAATAGTCTTCTCGCATCAGGCAGAGGACAGCGGAGTTAGTAATGAGTAATACAGACGGAAGTTTAGCCGCCCCCAAACGGCAGCACGGTTGGGATGTAGTGTTCGCGGCGGTGGGTATTAACCTGGCGCTGGGTATCCTTTATACGTGGAGCGTGATCGCCGGCGGTATCCCCAAAGACTGGGGTTGGGTCGATTCGGACAAGGCCTGGCCATACGCGGTAGCGTGCCTGGTTTTCTGTCTGACAATGGTGCCCGCCGGTCGCATGCAGGACAAACTTGGCCCGCGACTGGTTGCCAGTCTCGGTGGCGTGCTGGTCGGAGTAGGCATGATCGCCGCGAGCTTCACCACGACCCCGATGGGCTTCATCCTGGGCTTCGGCGTACTTGCCGGAGCGGGTATGGGTTTTGGATATGCATCGGCGACGCCGCCGGCTGTGAAGTGGTTTCCATCAGCCAAAACGGGCATGATTGCGGGTATTGTGGTTTCGGGCTTCGGTCTGGCCAGTGTTTACGCGGCGCCGCTTGCGACGTGGTTGATCCAGGAGTACGAACTGCAGATTGCGATGCGTTCGCTTGGTATCGCGTTTCTTGTGGTCGTGGTTTCTCTGGCTCAGTTGCTGAAGGTTCCGCACAAGGTCGAGCAGTTTGTCAAGGGTCTCGGTCGGGCCGGTGAACTCCGCGCCGCCTCCGACGCTCCTCCTCCCAAGAAAGAGAACTTCACGCCCGGTGAGATGATGAAGACCTGGCAGTTCTACGCATTATGGTTCATGTACGCCTGCGGTTCGGGAGCCGGACTGATGATTATCTTTTCGGCCAAGAAGCTCGGCGCCAGCGTGAGTGTCGGCACGTGGTTTGTGGTCTTCCTGGCCATCGGTAACGGCGGCGGGCGGATCCTGGCAGGAACGCTGTCTGATAAGCTCGGGCGGAAAGTAACGCTCGGGGGCTTCCTGCTGTTCCAGGCCGTCCTCGTGCTGATTCTGTCCGTTGCTGCCACGAAGGGCAGCGCGTTGAACGACCCGCTGGCTTTGACGGTTCTCGCTGCTTTGACTGGAGCCAACTACGGGTCGAATCTGGCGTTGTTCCCGGCGTTTACCAAGGACTTCTACGGTTTGAAGAACTTTGGCGTCAATTACGGTTTGGTCTTCACCGCCTGGGGCGTCGGCGGATTCATGCTGGCCAAACTGGCTGGCTGGGCCTTTGACGGCGCGACTGTCGCCAAATGGTTGTTCGGAGGCTTCGACTTCGCCTCGTGGAAGGGCAGTTACAACTTTGCCTTCTACACGTCGGCGGTCTTGCTGGTGTTGGCGGCGGTGGTGGTCTTCTTCATCAAAGCGCCTCACCACACCGAACCGGAGATCGCAGACTGACCGCAAAGCTGAACGCTTAAATGTTCACCCCAGACCCCCGCTGAGGCGGGGGTCTGTTTTTTTACCCGGATGGGTCAAGGCGCCTTCGCGCCGATCGGAACGTTGCAGAATGTCAGCGCCGCGATACCGTTCTTACCGATCAGCAATCTTGCCTGGCTCCAGGACATCTCGTGAAGATAGGTGATCTTTTTCGCCGCGGAGGACGCCTTCAACTTGAGCGTGACCACATTCCCGCTCGACGAGCCCGAGGCCACTTTCCCTTTGGCGCCGTCAAGATAGAACTCGCCGATCAGCGAATCGGTCCAGACAACAGGCTGATCGAACTGGAGGGTGATCGCATCTTTCGCGGCGCTGGCGTAGCGGGCTTGCTTGAGATTCGGAGCGGTGATCGAACCGGCGGGCTGCTTACCGTAGAAGTCCCGCTCGATCAGCGGTTGGATCAAACGCGCAAATTCGGCCCAACCGGTCAGCGGGAAATGGGCCGGTCCGGGCGGTTTGATCCCCAGCGTCGACATGATGTCCATGTTCGAGTAAAGGCGGGGCAGGGTCCGCTGCATCTCTCGCAGCATATCTCCATTCCCGCCGCCCATGCTGCACGAGTTCGGCCAGATCTGGAAGATATAGTAACGCCGAACGTTCGGGAAATCCGTTTTCCATGCCGCGGACATGTCCACGAAGTACTGCTGATACGTCTTCCAACCATAGTCGCCGTCCGGGCCCGCGGTGCCCTGGTCGTTCTCGCCCTGATGCCATAAAACCGCGCGAATACCGTGCGTGAGTTTCGCCTGGCGCACCCGCCAGAGCATACGCCCGTAAATCGTTTTCAGGTCGACCGGATCGGTTCTACTCCTCTGGTGCTGATCGATCCGCGTCCCGCCGACGGCGCCGTTGACGATGAAGATCGGAACGTTGCGACTCTTCAGCAACCGTTTGGCCAGCACCATGCCCCACCAACCGAGTTCGGCTTTATGTTCTCTTCCCGCCTTCCAGACCGGGTTACACCACAGGTTCTGCGGCTTGTCCTCTTTGTAATGCCGCGGGCGCGCGTAGCTGCGAATCCACTCATTGGTCTCGAGCGGGGATTTTTCACGGGTATCGGTCGCCAGCGCGTTGGATTGCCCGTCGATGATGTAGGCGTCCCCGCAGACGATATTACCGGCGGTGTGCAGAATCTTCTCGGCGCCGGCGGTTCGCGATCCCAATTCGATCCGGTACTCGATCAGGCCCGGTTTGAGTTTGGCGGTGAATGCGTAGGCGTTCTTGGCAGCCGGTTTTTGTGTGAGCGTTTGGATGAGCTTATCGTCAGCATAGACCTTCAGGAACACCGAATCGGCTGCGCCGGTCAGTGTCCCATTGCAGTACAACGCCCCTTCGTTCTTGTCGTCGCGGGCGTAGAACTGATTGTCCTGGGGCTTTTCATCCTTGCCCGGCGTGCGATGGACCCATGCGTCTTTCTTGGGCTCGGTCACCATTAGAGCAGCCACCGACGAGACAGGCTTACCCCCGTTACTTACCGTCAGCGTGACGGTCATCTTCCCGCTGTTCTGTGCTCGCGTGAGGATCAGTTTGCCTGGTGCGATCTTCTTGATCACCGCCATGCCGGAGATATCCCAGTCATACTTCAGTTTCCCGGCGCCGGCGGCCTGCATTGATTTCAAGTTGGCGATTTGCGGAACGATCTCGATTGTTTTGCGCCCGTCCCAGGTCGACGGAGCGGGCAGGCTGAAGATCGGGTCCGGAATCGCTTCCTTAATCCGGATCGCGACGTCCTTTGTTCTGGCGCCGTCAGGATACACGGCCTTGAGTTGGAGGGTGAGTGATTCATCACCGCTTACCCGACCCGCATCGAGCGTACACGAGTACCGATCCACTGCGAGGACGGTCTCCTTACCGCCGCGCTTGAGGATCCAATAAAGCTTCTGTGCGCCAGCGACCTTGGCGGTGACGACCGCCGACTTGCCCTCCGCTACGGTCAGTTTGCCCGGCGAGACCGACATGGCGTTGCCCGGTTGGACCAGAGGCCCGACAAGTGTCTGCAGGGTCTTCTGGTTTTCGTACTCCAGTTTGATCCAGGTCGGCGAGCGGGTCACCCCCGAGATGCGCACCTCGTCGATGTCGCCTATAAAGTCGTAGTTGTTGTACCACCCGCCGATCCACATTCTGGCGGGGCTCTTGATATCCAGCGTCTTGGCGCGGGTCTTGGCCTCGGCGTCGAGGGCCCCGTTGACATAGATTCGCGACTCGCCCTTGGTGTAGGTGTGCACCACGTGAGTCCATTTGTTCAGCGGGATTATCGGGTTGCCCCGGACGTCGGCGTCGGAGAAGTAGCAATCCATCCGTATCTGTGACGGGCTGCGATACCACATCTGCACTTTACCCTGCGCGTATTCCTTGCCCCAGGACAGGACTCTGCAATTTTGCTTTTCTCCTCGGAACCATACTGACGAGGAGTGCGGCTGGCTACCGGTGGGGAATGTGGTTATGTCTTTCCCGCAGAACACTCCCTTCTTGCCCGGGAAATACCTCGCCTCGCCGATCATGCCCGCCGCAGCGGTAGTGCCTTTGTCCGTGGATTTGATCGCGCCGAGTTCATCATCAGTCACCGGACCATTCATGTGCCAGACGGCCAGGTGCCCGTTTGACTTGTCGAACACCGCCTTACCGTTGGACTGGCTCTTGGCGCTCGGGTCGCCCCATCGCACCTTGATCTCCTGTCGCGCATTGCCCGCAATCTTCGGGATCCTCACCCAGATGCTCGCGGTTCCCTTCTTCGCGTCCCACTGCTCGATCTGATAGGGCAGGGCGCCTCCGGCGGGCGCCGAGAAGCGAATGTCCTGTCCCTTGGCCTGGGCGCTGCTGAAGTCGAAGAAGTCTTTATCCAGGCGCACCAGCAGCGGGAAGCCCTCGACCGACGCGCCGGCAGGCAGGTTCGCCCCGTCCGGCGTGGTCAGGATGTACATTGACCCTTCTTTCGCGGCCGCAACCTGAACGAGCGAAAGAAACATAGCAATACTGATGAGAATACTTTTCTTCACGATTCTAAATCCTCTTGTCTGGGATGGTTCGGATGATCATTTCTTCGGGCGGGTCAGGAGGTACCACATGGTCTTGTACTTCGGCGACGGGTATACGAACTTTTCGAGGGGGACTTCCTCACTGCTCTTGCCGTCAGGGCGCAGTGCATAACATTTGAAACCTTTCCCTGGAACTGCGACAGGACGTTTCAGAGCTTCGATGCGCACCGGAGCCTTGCCCCAGTTACGCCCGACGCTGCGCCGATCTTTCGAGAATTGCATATCCGTATTCTCGCATCGCCCGCACAGCGTTATGAGGATTTTGTTGCTCCGGGCCAGAGGCAAGCCGTCAAGTGCGGTCACTGTCTGGGCCTGCGACGGGTTGGTCTGGGGAGCACGAACCCGAACCGATGCCGACGGACCGGTGGCTAGGAAGAGCCCCTGTGAGCACCAACCAAGCACGAACTTGTCGGTTGTCTTGCTGGCGGACGAATTGCCAAATGACATCGAAATTCGTCGCTTGCGCACGTCATTCTGCGTGAGTTTGCTCAGGGCGAACATGTCGCGGTCGTGGGTCAGGTGATGGTCGGTCAGCTTGGCGAGATTGCCCAGACCTACGGTGATCTGCCCGCCGGCCGGAGCGATACCCGCCTCGCGGAAGATCGCTGTCCCCGCCGGTACGAACCCCCACTTGGCGGGATTGGCGTGGATGTCGAAGAAGCTGGAGAAATAGTTTTTGTCCCAGGCGTCGGTCTGGTGGGAGTAGGCGAAAAGCCATATCCCGTCCCAGTCCTGTGCGGCTGCGAATGCGGTGAGCATCGGTACGCATTCGGCCTGAGAATCGTTGGGGGCGGGGTGATTGTATTCGCTTACGGTGAACGGTTTGCCCGCCAGTCGCGAAGCCGCCAGGCGGAACAGCGGACTGCGATCGGGGTTGTCGACCATCGCGGTTTGATTGACCGTCCAGTTGCCCATGTCCCACGGGCGACCCGGGAAGTGCGGGTGATGCCAATACGCATGACCGTCGATATAGTCCATGTCGCTTTGAGCCCACAGGCCCAGCGGACCGAACACGATAGTTCCGGTAACCAGGGCGCCGCACTTCAGGTCCTTACGCACGAAGTTCCGCATGGAGTCGAAATACGCCTTCTCGGTTTCAGCGAGGAACCGCATACGATCGCGCGTGCGCGGGGATGTCTCGGACTCCGCGAACAGCGCGACGCTGCGCCTGGTCAACGATTCATCGTTTCGCGCGCCGTTCCGCCCGCCGGTACGCAGCTTGATATCCGCCAGTTCGACCGCCGTCTGCGCCCCGCCGACCTGGAAAACCACTCGCGCGTTGTCCTCCGACTTCGACGCGGCGAAACCGGCGCGGAATTCTTTCCATTCGTCGGTGAGTTTCACCGTACGCTGTAACCCCAGACCGCCCCAGGGTTTGTCCGCTTGTCCGATATTCAGCGAGATGCTCCGCGGTTTCGCCGCCTTGGCGCGAAACGTCAGCGTGTAGTAACGCCCTTTGGTTACCTTCAAACCGCTGAGCTTGAACTGGATGTGCCATCGTGTCGAGTTGGCTTCGCTGATCTCGATCTTCGCGCCCGCGGCACTGCCGCTGACACTCGCTTTGCAACCGCCATGCTGCTCGAGCGACCAGGTTCCATCTTTCGGGAGGATGTTTGCCCCCAGCGCCTCAGCCCCGCCGGACCAGGCGCCTCGAAGTTTCAAATCGGTCCCGTAGCGTTTGGTCAACCATGCGTTGTACTGACCGGCCAGGATCTTCGCGTAGAACGCCGGCAGGTTGCGGACCTTCGACTCGCCGCCCCACATGAAGAAGCTGTCTTCGTTGGTGATCTCGACGAACGCGACGGCTGAGTCGGCGGCGTAGGTCACCTTGCGATACTTGTTCGTGCGGGTCAGGAGGTCACGGGCGAACTTCCGCTGCGCGTCGATCAATTGTGGCGTGAATATGTCCACGATCTTGTCGAACTTCAATGCCGCTCCGGGGCTGGGGAGTTTGAGGTAGCGACTATGGCTGCGGGAGACGTGCAGGTTGATGTTCGACCATATGCCTTTGCGAGCGAGCTGGTCGATGAAGTAGTCGAGGCGGTCGAGCGCTTCTGTCGACAGCTTCATCGGGTCTTTGGCGTCCCATATCCCGCGCGGGAAGTTCTGATAGTCCATGTGGTGGAAGCGCACCGAGTTGATCCCGAAGGCCCCCAGGCGCTTGGCTACGCGTTTCGCGTCGGCGTGTGTGGGGAAGCACGCTCCAAAGCATAGGTTCACGCCCCATATGCGCACTCGCTTTCCGTCGCGCCCGGTCCGGTAGAAATGTCCGTCGCGCGCGACCACGCGCGCCGAATCGACAGCGATCGGCGGCGAAGAGAAATTGATCTCCGCATCGTCGGGCCAGTCGGCCGGTATTGCAAACGGTACAAACTCTCCGCCAAATGCCGATGTCGCCGCCAGTGTTAGCACCAGCAGAACGGATATCCGATTCGCCATGATAAGCTCCTTGATCTGCACAATGAAGATACCGCCTGGCGGCCTCGGGGACAACGCTTTGTCTTTGTGCTGTAAGTTCGTCCGGACCGCTGATAGAATGCCCAGTCCTACTATTAACGTGCCAAAGGAGACCTGATATGTCGAAGTCAACGAGAATCCTGTTTCCCATCGCCGCGGCGATAGTTCTGGCGGTCCTCGCCGGCGATGCGATGTCAGCCAAGCCCAAACGAAAGCCCCAGCCAAGCGGGATCGCACTGCCCAAGGACATCACCAAAGACAAGCTCATATGCTTCGCACTCTATACCGTTCATAAGAACGTTCTGAAGCTCACCGCCCAGCTCTATCCGCTCGGAGAGGGCGATCCCCGGACTGTCCGCCTCGAGATCAAGAAAGGCGACAAGTTCGTCCAGATCGCCGAGACCAAAGTTATCGAGAAGGGTTGGACCGCACCGTTCCGCGTGGAAAAATGGGACTCTACGAAGGATATCGAATACCGCGTGGCGCACGGGAAGACGGCGTTTTATACAGGGCTCGTTCGTAAGGATCCGGTCGACAAGGATACCATTGTGGTGGCCGCCTTCACGGGCAACTCCGTCGGCAGAGCCCACGGAGGCGATCTGCCCAAGGACGACATCGTCAAGAACCTCAAGAAGCTCAAGCCCGATCTGCTGTTCTTCTCGGGCGATCAGGTCTACGACCACCGCCGCCACTACCTGGCCTGGACCCGCTTCGGGCGCGACTTCGGCGACGTCATCCGCAACACGCCCACAGTCACCATCCCCGATGACCACGACGTCGGACAGGCCAACATCTGGGGCGCCGGCGGGAAGAAATCGAATACCGGCGCCGGACACGACGGCGGATACTTCAGGCCCGTCGAATACGTCAAGGAAGTCGAGCGGGCACAGACATCGCACCTGCCCGACCCGTTCGACCCCACGCCGATCCTCCGCGGTATTGGCGTGTACTACACCGAACTGACCGTCGGGCGCGTGAGCTTCGCGATCATCGAAGACCGCAAGTTCAAGTCCGGACCGCAGGGCCTGGTACCCAAACAGGGCCCGCGACCCGATCATATCCGCAACCCGAAGTACGATCCGAAATCAGTAGACGTCCCCGGCGCCGTGCTGCTGGGCGAGCGCCAACTGAAATTTCTGCGCCACTGGGCCGCCAACTGGGACGGAGCGGACATGAAAGCCGTTCTCTCCCAAACCGTGTTCGCCAACGTCGCACACATCCACGGCGGAAAGAACAACCGCCTCCACGCCGACATGGACTCCAACGGCTGGCCACAGACCGGACGCAACAAGGCTATCAGCGAGATCCGCAAAGGCTTCGCCAACATGATTTGCGGCGATCAGCATCTCGGTACGATCGTCCATCACGGCGTGGATGCCTGGGGTGATTCGGGCTACTCGTTTTGCGTCCCGTCTATCGCGAACCTCTACCTCCGCTGGTGGAAACCACTGGAGGAGGGCAAGAACCGCGTAAAGGGCTCCCCCGACTACACCGGCGACTACCTCGACGGTTTCGCCAACAGAGTAACCATATGGGCCGCCGCCAATCCCGGCGCCCGGGCCAAGACCGGAAACAAGCTGACCACGCGAGCAGCCGGATTCGGCGTGATCAAGTTCAACCGCAAGACCCGTAAAATCACCATGGAATGCTGGCCGCGGAACATCGACGTAACCGGACCCGCCGACAAGCAGTATCCCGGTTGGCCCAAGACGATCGCCCAGGAAGACAACTACGGGCGAAAAGCTACCGCCTACCTGCCGACCCTCAAGGTCTCCGGCCCGCCCAACCCGGTAGTCCAGATCATCGACGAATCGGATGGGAAAATAATCTACACGCTGCGGATCAACGGCAGCACGTTCCGCCCGAAAGTCTTCAAGGAAGGCAAGTACACGATCAAGGTAACCCAAGGCGAGAAGTCCAAAACGATCAAAGGCGTAAAGTCCACCGGCCTGAAGGGCTCGGGAACGCTGGTCATCAAGCTCTAAATCCCCAGGCGGGAGTGTCATATGATGAAAGCTGTTGTGGCGAAGGCTGTCGGGCGCGAGGCGCAACTTGAAACCGTCGAGCTGCCGATACCCGTCCCCCAAGCCGGGCAGGTGCTCATCGAGGTCAGGGCCTCGAGCCTGAACCCGATCGACAACGTGTTTCTCCGCATGGAACTGGAGGGCATGAGCCCGGAGCTGCCCGCGGTTCTGCACGGTGATGTCGCGGGAGTAATCTCCACCGTCGGGCCGGGCGTCGAGGCATTTGCCGTCGGCGATGAGGTCTACGGTTGCGCCGGGGGTTTCAGAGGACACCGTGGCGCGTTGGCTGACTATATGCTCGCCGACGTGAGCCTGCTTGCGCCGAAGCCCGCTTCGCTGGACTTCCCGCAAGCGGCCGTCCTGCCGCTCGTGACGATCACCGCCTGGGAGGGCCTGATCGATCGCGCCGATATCCAGGCCGGGCAGCATGCGTTAATCCACGGCGGTTGCGGCGGGGTCGGACACGTTGCGCTCCAGATCGCCAAAGCCAAAGGCGCCCGCGTAGCTACAACCGTGTCGTCCCACGCCAAGGCGACAATCGCCTGCGATTTGGGTGCGGACGACATCATCAACTACCGTCAGGAGTCTGTCGAGCAGTACGTCGAGCGGCTGACCGGCGGGGCGGGGTTCGACATCGTCTACGACACCGTTGGCGGGGGCGTCCTGGACCAATCCTTCCGCGCCGCGAGAAAGAAAGGGCAGGTCATCAACATCCTCGGTTTCAACAGTCACGACCTGTCGCCGGCGTTCAGAAAGGGTCTTACGCTCCACATGGAAAACATGACCCTCCCGCTGCTCACCGGCGCCGGGCGCGCCGGCCAGGGCGAAATCCTCCGCCAAGCCGCCGACCTGGTCGAAGCAGGGAAGTTAAAACCCCTCCTCGACCCTCATCTGTTCACCTTTGACCAGGCCAACGAAGCCCACGCCTTGTACGAATCGAGAAAGCACGTAGGAAAGATCGTACTGACCCACGACTGACGCCGGGCGAGAACACCGCGTTGCCGGCGCCCGGGGACGCTGCTATAATAATGATGTTAGAGACTCGCGAGGATCGTGGGCCCAGGCGCTGTCGGGGAAACCGCAGGTGCGTACCACGATCCCGTTCCCCCCGGCCCAAAGGGAGTGCGCCGATGAGATCAGCCGCACGAAAGCCTTTGAAACTGGCTGCCGCCTTTGCAGGCGCGTTAGTCCTTTTGGTTTCCGTGGCGGCGGGGGAGGAAGAGAGGTTCTTCCAACAGGCCGCCAAATCGCACAAGCAGGGGAATGTCTATGAGTCGATCCGCCTGTACACCCGTGCCATCGAGAAAGACCCGCTTGACCATAGCGATCTGTGCGTCGCTTACAAGTCTCGCGGGCGAGCCTACAAGGAAACGTGCGCCTACGGTGATGCTGAAGTCGACTACGCCCAGGCGATCAAACTCGACCCGAATGACACCGACGCCTACTACGGACGCGGGCTGGTCCGGTGGTCCAAAGGCGAACCGGACAAGGCCATCGCCGATTTCAACAGTGTCCTGAAGTTGGACCCGAAAGACGCCGCGGCGTTCAACTGGCGCGGTATGGCGCAGATGGAGAAGGGCGCCTACGACAAAGCCATCGCCGACTTCACCAAGGCTCTCAAGCTCGACGGGAAACTCCTCTTCGCTCGCGCCAACCGCGGTATCGCCCGGGACGCCAGGGGCGATCGCGTCAAAGCCGCCGCCGACTTCAAACGCGTCGGAAAGGCGGCTTCAGAGTTCGCCGGCATCTACCAGCACCGCGGCTTCGATCGGCTGGTCTGGAAGCATTACAAAGAAGCAATCGCTGATTTTGACCGGTCGATCAAGCTGACGCCGAATTACTATTACGGGTATCGATGCCGCGGTGTGGCCTGGAAAGACCAGGGCGAGTACGACAAAGCAATCGCCGACTTCAACCGGTCGATCGAGCGGAGACCCAAAGACGCTTACGCCTTCCGATGCCGCGGCGTCGCCTGGCAGGGTAAGGAGGAACACGACAAGGCCATCGCCGACTTCAATCGGTCACTCAAACTGGAGCCGAACAACGCATTCGTCTTCTGTCACCGCGGTATCACCCAGGCCGCCAAGGAGGAATACGACCAGGCCATCGCCGACTTTGACCTGGCTATCGAGTACTCGAGGACGTACGCGTTGCCCTACCACTTCCGCGGTGTTGTCTGGGACGCCAAGGGCGACTACGACAAAGCCATCGCCGACTACAACCGGGCAGCCGAACTGAACCCCAATGACCCTCTGATCTATACCAACCGCAGCGTCGCCTGGAAAGCCGAACTCCAATACGACAAGGCCCTTGCCGACTGCAAGCGAGCCCTTGAGCGGGAGGCGAAGTGCCCTCAGGCCTTCGATATCAGCGGACAAATACACTTCGAACGTCACAGTCATCCCATAACTGGTTCGATCCTGACAGTCAGGGCTATTTGAGCCGG
>CAZSLS010000193.1:0-13273 GCA_964607575.1 uncultured Planctomycetaceae bacterium
TTCGACGCCGGAGAGTTCACCGACTACAAAGAAGAAACGTTGATGGACTTCATTCAGGATACGCTATCCAATAAACGCGAGTAGCCGCTATTTCTGGACGTGCTTACCGATGCGCGGGCGATTGGACACCGGGTGGACCGGTCCGTACTTCTTGTTGATGAACGCTGTGAGTTCTTTCATCCGTTTGTAGAATGCCTCTTCGGTGACTTCGTGATTGTCGGCGGTGTCCACGCCGCTCTTGGGCAGGTTGAAGCGGTGGGCGATGTTGCCCTTTACGGTGTTGTTTTTGGTCAGGCCCTGTTTCTGGCCTAGCATTATCCACGGGCGGGGTTTCTCGCTGGTCCACCTGGTGTAGACCGCGTTGTTGAGGATCTTGCAGTTCTGGGCGTCGTACAGCGAGACGCCGTGCCAGTGGGCGGTCAGCACGACGTTCTTCTCGACGAGGAAGTCGATCAGCGGACCGTCGAAGAATCCGATACCCTGCAGCGCGCCCTGGTGCGGTTGGTTGGGGTCCTGGCGGTTGATGATGATGTTGCCCCGCACAGTGGCCCGCCGGACCGTACCCCTGCCCTTGTTGAACAGGAAGCACTGGATACCGTCATCGTGATTCTTGTCGACCTTGTAGCAGTTCATGATCGTGTTGTACTGGACGGTAAGGTCGTCGACCATCGCTCGGATACCGTCGCCGGAGAAGTTCTCTATCGTATTGCCCTCAGCCGTCGACCCCGGCGCCGCGAGGTTGATCCCGAACCGCACGTTGAGCAGATAGTTGCCCCTGGCGATCAGGCCCTTGCCCTCGCGCCCCAGCGAGATCCCGTTGCACGCCTTGGACACCCAGTCGGCTTTGGACCACTTGGAGCTGTCCTGCACGCTGTAGATGAATGAGTTTTCGATGACCAGTTCGCTGCAGGGGGTTTTGCGCCTCAGACCGAGGCTTACGAGGGTCGTTTGCTCGTATTTGGGTCCGACTGACGGTGTTACCGTTAGCCCGCGGAACGTCCACTTGCGCGCGCGGCAGAGGCGAAGGCGTTTGAGCGTGGGGCGCTGGTCTTTCCCAGCGGCTACGGTGATCACCGCATCGTTGTACGCCCCTGAGATACTCACATCGCCGTGGTACCCGGTTCGCAACAGGATCGTATCGCCCGGTCTGACCGCCCCGGCGGGATTGACGACCTTCCCGTTTGCATCTTTGCTGCGGATCTTACCGGCGGCGACGACCTCCTCCAGCGTCGACCACGGTCGGGCCGAACTGCCTTCGTTGGTCATCTTCCCGAGTTTCGGATCCACATGGAAGGTCCTGCCCGCCCGGGCAGCCGATGGCCACGCAGACAGGACCAGCAATCCCCACACCACCATCTTGACGCACCTGCTTATCATTATTGTTCACCTCTGTCTGCTCTGAGGATATCGATACCACTGAATCGTGCAAGATGCAACCGGGAACCGCTCATGTACGCACAGTCGTCCGTCAACTGGTGGGGCGATTTATCGATGATGTTAGCGGGTAGGGGAGTGCGGGAGAAATTGTTGGGGAATTCAGCGATTACGTAAAGCCCCTAGTGATAATATGTTACGTGTCGGGCAGGCCGGCGGAAGACCTTTTCTCTTAACTTTCTGCACGGAAAACGAGAAAACTCTTGCGATTTTTCTGTAATCGTGGACAATGCTTTTCTTGCCTTTGTGAATTAATTCACAGCCGGGGGCCGGACCCGCCGTATATTATGAGAATACCGAAGCAGGACCCGAAACGAGATCGAAGCAGACCCCGAACAAGACCGAAGCAGGACCGAACAAGACTGAAGTAGAACCAAAACAAGATCGATCAGATCGGATTTGCACCAATGTTGAGGCCGTGTAAAGCCGATAAGTCTCTGTGAATAAGAATCCAAGGACACCACCCGGTGGTGTCTGAAAGGAGAAGCCGATGGCCAAGATTCTAATCGTCGACGATGACCCCGATGTAGTGGACGCTATACGCTTGTTCCTGAAGAAGGAAGGGCATGAAGTCGCAAGCGCAGCCAGTCGCAGTGAGGGGATGCAGAAGGTCCGGGAATTCGGTCCGGATCTGCTGATCCTCGACTGCATAATGGAGTCAGTTGACGCCGGTATGGTGATGGCGCGGGAACTGCGAGCCCAGGAGTTTTCCGCTCCGATTCTGATGTTGAGCAGCATTGGCAAAGTACTCGGTCAGGATTTCGGCAAGGACGATGAAATCCTGCCCGTCGACGAATTTGTTGAGAAGCCCATAGAGCCCCGCGTCCTTATGGACAAGGTCAATGAATTGCTGGGCAAGAGCAACTAGAGAACCCCTGAGAACCACGAACAGGAGATGTGTCGATGTTGGTAACCAACAGAAACAGACTGGATCAGGAGTTGGACGTCCTGATCGACAAGTGCGGTCGCCGGAGAACCGCACTTATACCGATTCTGCAGGCGATTCAGAGGAAGTACGGTTTCATCAGGGATTTTGCGATGCAGAAAGTCGCCAACGCCCTGGATATCCATCCCGTGGAAGTTCACGGCGTGGTGACCTTTTACAGTTTCCTGAGCGAAGAACCCCTCGGGCGGTTTGTTATCCGCTTGTGTCAAACGATCAGTTGCGATATGGCCGGTAAGGACGGCGTGGCCTCTCAGCTCGAAAACGAGTTGGGAATCAAGTTTGGCGAGACTACCGGCGACGGTATGTTCACGCTGGAATGGGCCAATTGCATAGGTCTGTGCGACCAGGGACCGGCGCTGCTGGTTAACGATGTCCTCTGGACGAAGGTTACGCCGCAGCGAGTTCTTGAAATTCTCGAAAAATGCCGCTCTCGCCTGTCACCGCATGCGATTCAGGGCGCCGAGGAGCACCTGATATGAGTACTGAACTGACATTCAACCAGATAGACCCTTACGAAGGATTGAAGACCGCTGCGGGGATGGGGCGGGCGGAGATCCTGGCGACGATGCAGACCGCCGGTATGAAAGGACGAGGCGGGGCGGGATTCCCGGTTTCGATCAAGTGGAACCTCGCCGCGGCGGCCGTCGGACCGGAGAAATTCATAGTCTGCAATGCGGATGAAGGTGAGCCCGGTACGTTCAAGGACCGTTTGATCCTCAGCGAACATGTCGACCTCGTGTTCGACGGTATGACTATCGCCGCGATAGCCGTCGGCGCGCAGAACGGTATCCTCTATCTCAGAGGCGAGTACGTTTACCTGTTGAACGACTTGGAGGCCTCACTGGCCAAGAGGCGGGAAGACGGGATGCTCGGGCAGAATTCCGCGGGCAGGTCCGGTTTCAGTTTCGATATCGAAATCCGCCTGGGGAGCGGAGCGTACGTATGCGGCGAGGAGACGGCGCTTATCGAGTCGCTCGAAGGTAACCGCGGAGAACCGCGAAACCGACCGCCGTTCCCGGTAGACACCGGGTATCTCGGAAGGCCCACCGTCGTCAACAACGTCGAGACGCTGGCATGGGCGGCATGCGTCCTGGCCAGGGGCCCCGAGTGGTTCAAGGGGATCGGGACGGAGCAGTCGGCAGGACCGAAACTCCTGAGCATCTCCGGCGATTGTGAGAATCCGGGAGTATACGAATTCCCCCTGGGCGTCAGCATTACCGAGATCCTGCGGACCGTCGGCGCCGAAGACGCCAGGGCCGTGCAGATCGGCGGAGCGTCGGGCCAGTGCATACCCGCCGGCGATTTCGATCGCAAGATCGCTTTCGAGGACGTGGGGACCGGCGGGTCGGTGATAGTACTCGGTCCGGGGCGCGACATGCTCGAAGTCGCACGCAACTTCATGGAGTTCTTCGTTGAAGAATCCTGCGGGCAGTGTACCCCCTGCCGCGAAGGAAACGAGAAACTGCTCGAGGGTATCGAGATGCTTACCGCCGGCGAGTGTTCGATGAAGTACCTGCAGGAACTCTGCTCGCTCGGTAAGACGATGCAGGTGGCTTCAAAGTGCGGGTTGGGGCAGTCGAGCCCGAACGCTTTTCTGTCGATCGTCGAGCATTTTTCTGACGAGATACTAGGCCGCACCCCCGGTGCCGTTGCCTGAATACGGACTAAGGAACACCAACAATGACAGACACTCCCAGAGATATCAAAGACAGTGACCGCGCCCCAAAGGCGCAACGCGGACAGGTTGTACAGAAACCTGAGACCATCGGCGCCATCGGCGCCCAGATCACTGTGAACATCGACGATAAAGACCTCAAGGTTCCGATGGGCACGACGATTCTGGAAGCCGCCAGAAATTTCGGCATCCATATCCCAACGCTATGCCACCACGACGACTTGTGCGTCGCGGGAGTCTGCCGCGTATGTGTCGTCGAGATCGAAGGCCAGCGAGCCCTCCAGGCCTCATGCGCATACCCCATTACCTCACCCCTGAAGATCAAGACCCACACCCCGCAGGTCCGCCGGGCACGCAGGCACGTTATCGACCTGCTGCTCAGTAAGCATTATGGCGAATGCTACGCATGCTTCAGGAACAACAACTGTGAGCTGCAGTCGCTGGCAAAGGAATACGGAGTCGACTTCTTCCGCTTCGGGCATCCCGACAAGCCCATGTACGAAAAAGACAATTCCAGCTACTCAGTGGCGCGCGACATGAACAAGTGCGTGCTCTGCCGACGGTGCGTTCGGACGTGTATCGATCTCCAGGAAGTCGGCGTCCTCGAGGCCGCCGGGCGCAGCAACGCCACCGCGATCGAAACATTCCAGGACAGGCCCCTTGGCGATGTTGTCTGCATCAATTGCGGGCAGTGCATCAATCGCTGCCCGACGGCGGCGCTGACCGCCAACGATCCCACCGACGAAGTGTGGGCCGCCATCGACGATCCGACAAAGCACGTAACGCTACAGACCGCGCCGAGCCCTCGGGCGGGTATTGGCGAGTGTTTCGGACTCGAGCCAGGCACGCCGATGACCTTCGAGATGAACACGGCCGTGCGCCGATGCGGATTCGACAGGGTGTTTGACACCAACTTCACCGCCGACCTTACGATTATCGAAGAAGGCACCGAACTGCTGCTCCGTCTCTACAAGGCGCTGGTCGAAAAGGATGAGACTGTCGCGCTACCGCAGTTTACGTCCTGCAGCCCCGGTTGGGTAAAGTTCATCGAGCACTTCTACCCGGAAATGCTGCCCAATATGTCGTCGGCCAAGAGTCCGCAGCAGATGTTCGGGGCGCTTATCAAAACTTTCTACGCCGAGCAGAACGGGATCGACCCGGCCGATATCGTTTCGGTCGCGCTCATGCCCTGTTCCGCCAAGAAGTTCGAGTGCAATCGCCCGGAGATGACCGACAGCGGTTTCAAGGATGTGGACTACGGTCTGACGACCCGCGAACTGGCCAAGATGATCTCCGAAGCGGGCATGCATCTTCCGGACATGCCCCCCGGCGAGTTTGATGCTCCGTTCGGGGAGGCTACCGGTTCGGGCGTTATCTTCGGCGCCACCGGCGGCGTGATGGAAGCGGCGCTGCGAACCGTTATCGAACTGGTCTGCGGTATTAAGGTCGAAGATCTCTTCGAGCACGCCAACATCATGCCGATACGCGGATTTGAAGGTGCTCGCATGGTCGAACTGCCCATCGAGAATGTCGGTCCCGTTCCTGACGTGCTCAAGAATCTGGTGCCCAACTGGGATTGGCTGAAGGGCGCAACGTTGAAAGTCGGCGTCTGCCACGGTACCGCCAACGCCAAGAAAGTTCTGGACGACATCAAGAACGGCGGGGCGTTCAGCGAGTGTCACTTTATCGAGTTCATGGCTTGTCCGGGCGGATGTCTTGGCGGTGGCGGGCAACCGATTCCGACCACGCCGGAAATACGCGCCGCACGCGCGGAGGCTATCTACGCCGAAGATAAAGCCTACGGAATCAGGAAATCTCACGAGAATCCGGTTGTCTGGGAACTCTACGAAAAATTCCTGACCGACGGTCCTTGCGGACATATCAGTCACAAGCTTCTGCACACCGAGTATACCGCCAGAGGTAAATATATCTGAGTGACGTCGGAATAAGTGCAACTGCACCTGCCCGGTCGGAGCGCGAGCCCCGCCGGGCAGTTTTGTTGGTTTCCCGATCGGGCCTGCGAGGATATCCACCGCTGAAATTCCCGGGCCGGACCGTGAGGATTTCTTGGACGTTTTGGCCACGAACTGCTAGAATTCAATTGTGGGCTCCAGAGCTAACGGGGTCTGCAATGAGAGTAATGAACCTGGATATTGGCGACATAATGGATCAGTGGCCTTACAGGCCCGGTCAGATCACCGCACGGAGGATCAACGGTATCGACGGTACCGAGAAGATTCAACTCCGCCTCGATCTGGGTATTCTGCAGATGAATACCAACGGCCGCCCTGACGGTCAGCAACCGCACGGCTGCGAGAGCCTGCTGGCATATTACCGTCAGCAGCTCGAAGATCATCTTGCCGATGGCGGTAACGACGAAGGGTTCTCGCTCGACGAGCGGGCCTGCGAACTACTGAGAAGCGAGGCGGTGCTGTACTATCACCGCTACCTCGCGGAGTTTGTGCTGGAGGACTACTCCGCGGTCGCTCGCGACACTGCCCGGAACCTCGTGCTCATGGACTTCTGTGCCAAGTATGCCCAGGACGCCTCCGACCGGTATGTCCTGGAGCAGTATCGCCCGTATGTCCTGATGATGAACACTCGCGCCGAGGCTCAGATGCTGGTTCGCGATCAGCGTCCCAAAGCCGCCCTGGGCGTAATCGAAGAGGGCATCGAGAAGATAAAAGAGTTCTTCCTGCACTTCGACCATCCCGATATGGCCGACGAATCGACCGAACTGGTCATGCTCCGTGCGCTGGCAGGCGAGATAGAGGGCGGGATCCCCAGAGATCCCATTCAGGAACTCCGCGACGCGCTGGCCCGGGCCGTTTCCGACGAGCGTTACGAGGAAGCCGCCGATCTCCGCGATCGTATCGCCCGGACCTCCGAAGACCGCCCCAACGCCAAGGCGTGAGCGGTCCCCGCCTGAGATAGATATGACCACACAGTATAGAAATGCCCGCGATGGCGCTATAACCCAACAGATGCGCCGCGTGGCCTGCCGCGAAAAACTCCCCGAAGAAACCATCCGCGACGAAATCGCGGCTGGACGCCTTGTAATTCCCGCCAATCGCGTTCACTTGAATCCGTCCGGCGATACCGCAACGCCGCTGGATCCGTGCGGGATCGGGCGGGCGGTGGGCACCAAGATAAACGCAAACATCGGCTCATCGCCCGACAGCTCCTGCAAGGACGCCGAGTTCCAGAAGCTCGCCTGGGCCGTGCGATACGGCGCAGACGCCGTGATGGACCTGTCGACCGGCGGGGACCTCGATGAGATCAGGACGCACCTTATCGCAAACTGCTCGGTCCCGCTGGGCACGGTCCCGATCTACTCGATGATCATCGACAAACCCGTCGAAGAACTCACCCGCGACGACATCCTCTCGACGATAGCAAGACAAGCCGCCCAGGGAGTGGACTTCTTCACCATCCACGCCGGACTGCTGAGAGACCACATCCCCCTGGCGTGCAAGCGCAAGATGGGCATAGTCTCACGCGGCGGGTCCCTGCTGGCGAAATGGATGGACTACCACAACCGCGAAAACCCCATGTACGAACTGTTCGACGAGATCAGCGCGATCATGCTGGAATACGACGTCACGTATTCACTCGGCGACGGACTCCGCCCCGGGTGCCTGGCCGACGCGTCCGACGAAGCACAGTTCGCCGAACTCGACGTCCTGGGCGAGTTGGTGTTCCGGGCCCGCGACGCCGGCGTGCAGGTGATGGTCGAAGGGCCGGGACACGTCCCGTTCAACGAGATCGAGATGAACGTAAAACGCCAGCAGGAAGTCTGCGACGGCGCCCCGTTCTACGTGCTCGGTCCGATAGTCAGCGACGTATTCCCCGGTTACGACCATATCACTTCGACCATTGGCGCCACAGCGGCTGCATACGCGGGGGCGAGCTTCCTGTGCTATGTTACGCCCAGCGAGCACCTGTCACTACCGACCCCCGAAGACGTAAAAGCCGGTTGCATCGCCTACAAGATCGCCGCCCACGCCGCCGATGTCGCACGCGGTCTGCCCGGAGCGAGAGACTGGGACGACGAGATGTCTGACGCTCGCGCAAAGTTCGAGTGGGAAAAACAGTTCGATCTCGCTTTCGATTCCGAGACTGCCCGCGAAATCCGCACTCGCGATCTCGACACTGACGTGGACTACTGCAGTATGTGCGGACACGACTGGTGTGCGATGCGAATCAGCGCCGGACTGGTCACTTCAGTGAACCAGTCTAACGCGACAGACCAAACGAAAACACCAGCGCTGCAAGATGCAACGGAAGCAGAGTAGACTTCTCAAGAACCAAACGAAATCACAGACCCAGCGGACGCCAAAAAAACCACCTGACCAATGACCAAGGAAATCCACAAGGTCTCCGCCACCCAACCCATCGCATACAAGGGAGACCGCCGCTTCGAGCATTGGTACGTGGACAACCAAGTCTATTTCATCACCGCCCGCTGCACCGACCGCTACCCCGCTTTTCTCTCCGACGCCGCGCAAAAGGTCTTCTGGGACCGCTGGACGCATTACTCCGAAGCTCACCAATTCACCCCGTGGATCATCTCTCTGGTCGCCAATCACTACCACGTGCTGGGTTATTGCAAGAAGGGCGAGGGCTTCGGGCAGATGATGAGAAAAGCCCACGGGTCAATCGCCAAGCTCGTCAACGATCTGCTTGTCGAACGCCGCGTCCCGTTCTGGTCCCACCCGGGCCATCCGATAGGGGGGTACTGTCTAGGCATTTACGGCTTTTTTCGTGCCAACTTGTGTTTGTCGCACTTCCTGTCACAGGCTGACGCTTACAGGAAAGCATGGTCTGCCCCCGTTTCTGCGCCCGGTCTTGTCTCCACGTATCCGGGGTGCTTTCGTCGGTGGGCTGAACGGCTCGGTCGTAATGTTCTGTGGTGGTCTGGAGGTAGTGTGCTTCGCGGACCGTTTCGGTATTGCCGAACCACGAATCCAGAACGTGGGCGGGGAAGTGTTCGGCCAGTTCAGTTATTCGGGAGGATCGCATATTCTGAAATAGTCGCGGCCAACGTGTTAGGCCAGCGTTGCGGATAATCCGCAAGAGCGTGGTTCGCAAGTTCTGTGTCGTATCGCGATATCGCGTAATTATGTACGTGTCTCCCGGCGTGGCCAGTGCGTAGGCTTCGGACAGGATCGTTTCCAGTTCAGGGAATAACGGTATCACCCGCTCGGGCTTGCCTTGGTGTGCGGTCTTGGGGCTGGTGATATTGATCCGCTTCTGGTCCCACAGCACGTCCGACCATTTCAACGGCAGCAGTTCAGACGGTATCCGCAAGCCAGCGTATCGCGCCAGAGCGATTATCAGACGCCACTGGACGTCCGGTGCGGCCTCTATCAGCCGTTTGGTGGTCTCGGGGTCGATAAACGCGAAGTTGTCACTGTTGACGGACTGTCCGGCCTTGACCTTCGCAAATGGAGACTCAGACAGATACCGACTATCGACCGCAAAGGCGAAGAACTGCTTTGCCCGTCGGCAGCGCCGGTTGACCGTACCGGTTGCCAGATTGCGTTTGGTCCCAAGGTGGATCTTGAACTGCTTGGCGTCGGCGGGGGTGATAGTATCAATAGACCTGTCGGCCTTGAAAAACCCCACCAAGTCGGACTTCACTTGTCGGTAGCCTATCCGGGTCGATTCCTTCACATCCGCTCGGGCCGCAATGAACTCATCGGCCAGGGCCTCAATGGTAGGGACTCCGATACTAACCTTCGGGTTGACCAGAGCAAGGGCTTCCAGCCGGCTCCGTAGCTTGCCAGCCAGATCCGCCACCCATGCCGCTGTTGCGTCCGGGATGGATTGCTGTGACTTCTTCGCCCTACACAGTTGCTCGACGTGTCCGCATATGTTCGCCGCCTGTCGGGCGTTGATCTTGCCCAGTCCGATCTTCGGACGACTACCAGCCGGAACTGTCGGGCACTCGTCAGGACTGAATTGAATTTGTTTCGTTCCGTACTTTGTTCTACATACACTGGCCATAATCTATTTGTCCTTTCGTCTGACTTCAATTCCAAAGTACTCCGCCAGGATGTCGGCCTTGTCGAGACGCAGCGACTGCTCGCCACGGGCGAACTTCATCAGCGACTGACGAGTAACACCCGTATTGCGTTCGACAGAGTTAAACGACTCGGCCTGATTCAATGCCGCTCGGAGCAATTCGGTCATGGTTGGCTTTCTTGCCATGTAGTAATTATTAACATGCATCGGTCGTGGGTCAAGTTAATTCTCTTTTTCTTTGTGCTTGGTCGCAGCCCGCCAGGCTCGGCGGTGCTTTTCATCGGGGGACATGCTGGTCGCGCGGGAATGATAGATTGCCATGTACTTCTTGCGTTGCTCATCATTCAGCAGGTCAACCGGCCCCGGTCGGTCAGGGTCCAACCTGTTCGGAGTATGATCGATTTCCCTACACTCAGGAACTTGCGCCCCTTCGTCCCCTTCGGTGGAATCGCCCCATAGACGAGCTTCCGTAAGTCCTTTGTTTTTTCGAAGGGGCGCAGGTTCGCCCGAAGGGGCGCAGGTTATTGGTGTCTGGTCCTGTTCGTTCCCGTTGTGCGGCAGTCGCCAGACCCAGCCGCCATCCCAGCCATCCTTACTGGCGATGACACCGAGTTCGCGTTTCGCACGCTTCAAGGTTCCCTTGCTGATCCCGTCCTTTTCAGCTTGGGCGAACAGTTCCTTCGCAGGCCGGGGACCATCTGCCAGGGCATCGGCGAGCCACTGGGTCGCTTCATCCCGCTCGATTGGATCAGGCCCGGGGTTCCTGGTTGGATGGGCGGCAAGTACGTCATCGGCCAAAATGTTCACAGAATCGGCTTCCCATAGCACCACCGGCATGCCGTTGCCCGATGGGCTTTCGAGGGTGTACGCCAAGCCCGTCTCATCGTTGCCCAGGTTGTTCTTGATCGGCAGCATGAAGCGTCGTCGTCTGGCAGGATCGTCCTGGTCCGAACACACCGCGAACGCAGCCCGCGCAGCGGCCACAAATGCCAAGGAGCCCATCGCCCGGTAGATAGCCGGTCCATCACCCTTGCGAAGATGTGTTACGGCAACCACGGCCACGTTATACCGTCTAGCCAGATCCGAAAGCGGGGCCAGCAGACTCCGAATCTCAGCGTTCTTGTGGGAGTCCGTCCCGCCGAGATATGCCGTTATCGGGTCAAGGATGACAAGCCGACAGCCCGGCGTTTGCTCGATAGCGTGGGCCAGTGCGTCGATGTCCTTGGCCAAGTTAAACAAGCCCTGTCGCTCAGGTCCGTTTATCTCGGCGACCTTAACAGCCTCCATCGCCATGATCCTCGATACATCCGCTCCTGCGGCGTCCAGCCGGGGCCTGATCGTGTCGGCAAGATCGTCTTCGGCGCTCAGCAGTACGACTCCGCCCGCAGGATTCGGTTTGTCCGGGCAGTCCGACCACGGCGTGCCATTGGATACCCGCGCCGCCACGTCGAGCGTGATGAAACTCTTGCCCAGGCCCGGATCACCGACAAGAAGCGTTACCTTGCCGATAGCAATCCGTCCCGGCCAGAGCCAGCGGATCGGCTCGGTTTGCACGTCAGCCAAGCAAGTCAAGACAGGTGTTCCACGGACGAATGATTCGGAACTGTTCGGCGTCCAAGGCGCTGCTGCTTCGGCCAGTTCAATAAGCCCGGCGGCAAGGTCTTCGGGACTCTTGCTGTCCAAGGAATCCAGCCAGTCCGAAACGTCGCCATGCTCGGGAAGATCGGGCAACGCCACGATACGCACGTCAGAGACCTTATACAGTCGCTCTGCGACCTGTTCGGCGTGGCGTCGGCCGGTTTCATCATTGTCGGGCAGAAGACATATCTTGCGGCCATGCAGGGCGGAGTCATCCGCCAGCTTGCTCCATTTGCCCGCGCCGCCCGGACAGGTTGTCGCGATTAGATCGACAGCCCGAAGGTTGTCAACGTCCTTTTCGCCTTCGACCACGAACACCCACGCGTCAGGATCGGCGGCCAAGAGTTCAGGCAAGCGGTACAGTACGCGCGGCGTATTGCCCATCTTCCAAAGCCATCCGCCCTTGCCATCGGGTCGGCGCTGGCGGAAGTCTTTCGGATCGTATCGCACGACCTGATAGAGTAAGTCTCCGTCAGTATCTCGATAATCGTACTCCGCCACGATCTTGCGGGGGTTGGACCGTCTTGGGGCATTCTGGCGCGATTGCTGGCCATCCTGCGGGAATAGATCGGCCTCGGTCAATTCTACCGCCGCCACAACGTCGGCCGTTACGCATCCAGCCTGACATTTGACCAGCGCCCGGCCGTCTTCGCCGCGTGCGATGCTCAGGCTCGGCTTGCAGTCATCATGCGCTGGGCAGCGTGCCTGCCATTGCCCCTTGTCGGTCTGCTTCACGCCTTCCAGCCGGTCGAGAAGCACTTGCACGGGGTCGCCTCCGGCGGTAAGATTCGGTGTAGCTGGATGATTCTTGGCCCGTCCGGTGGCTGGTACCTGCCGGGCGGGTCGTTTTTTTGGATCGCGCATTAGACCACCGCCTTCCGGCAGGATGGGCAGCCTTCAGATACCCATCGCTCTATGGTCGCACGATCCCAACGCCGCAGGGCGCCGATTTTGTACGGCCTGGGCATCCTGCCAGAGTCCGCCAATCGCCAAACATGCCGGGCTGAGCATTTCAGCATTGATGCCACGTCGTGAACATCGATGAGTAGGGATAATTCGGATGATTCGCGTGGCGTCCGATCCACGCCGCCGGTGTTCGCCTTGGCGGTGGCTTCTTGTCGGAAATTTGACATTTTGTTGCTCCTTCAAATTCGAATTCCGTTGGGCAGGCATCCGTGGCCTACCACCGCTAACATTGGAGCATATCCCGAATTTGGGAAATGGGAGGGAAGTCAACTGATGGCAAGGGTTCGCATATACCGGCACTTGCTGATCAGAGAGGGAAGTGGTTGGGAAGTGGTTGGGAAGTGGGCCGATCTACTTCCCTTATCGTGTCATCACTGGTTCTATATCATCTGAGCGACACTCTGGGTCCGGGCACCGTGCATCGCACGGCTTGTCAAGAAAGAGCTTCCTGCACTTTTTGCATCTCCAATGCTGCTTGCCAGCGGCGATAGCCTCAGCTTCTGAGCGTATCTTGTCCAAGCGGTCAATGTGACCTAGCCAATCATTGAGATTAACGCACAACTTGTATTTCCTGTACTTCGGTGGTG
>CAZSLS010000194.1:0-13240 GCA_964607575.1 uncultured Planctomycetaceae bacterium
GACCTCCGGGTTATGAGCCCGACGAGCTACCAGACTGCTCTACCCCGCGGTCTGTCCAATTATAATAGTGACCGCCGGGGGCTGTGTCAAGGGCCTATGGTGAGAATTCGCTGAAATCTGCGATTTCCGGTACGTCAGGGCTCGATCTTGATTTTGTGTTCGATCACGGGCTTGGGCTGCCCGGAGAACAGCCTGATGACGTAGTCGCCGGGTCCACCGCCCTTGGTGGCCAGGTCGGCTGGATTCAGGACGAACTGCTTGCCGGCGGGGGCGGCGGACATCGCCTTGGTCCATCGGACATCAAACGCGGCGAGTTCCGTGCGTCCTTTCTTCCTGCTGACGGTTATCTTGAAGGTGTTTCTGTCGCACTGTGGCGGTAGCATGAGTACGAGGATGATCTTCTGCCCGCTCGAGACGGAGAACTTTTTGGACTTGGGCCACTTGCCCGCGTACGGTTGATCGGTGGCTGTGAAGAAAGCCTTTGACGGGCTGACCGGGATTAGCTTCCGGATGACGGCAAACTGTTCGAGAAGCTTTTGGACAACCTGGGCGCGGGCGATTGACATGCATGCTTCGCGGCTGTACTTGGGGGTCTCGCCCTTCGACTTCGCGTAACCGCGGACGGGGTGTGAGTGTATGACCTGCGGACCGTTGGGTGTGATGCGCAGCAGGGAGGCGTTGGCTTTCAGTTCGGCTTCGTTGGTGTAGACGTAGTATTTCACGGGTCTGGTGTACTTGACCCCGAGGGAGTTTACGAACTGCCGGGTGCGTACCTTAACCTCCATGCGGGTCCGCGGCCAGTGGCAGGTCGTAACCACGCCGGTGAGAATGGCCTGAACTTTTCCGATCTTCACCATGGCAGAGGCCGCGGCGTCCTGGTCGGTGCTGAACGCCCGCTGGAGGTCCTGTTCGTTGAGATACGCCTTCAGCAACATTCGATCGTAAACGGTATAGCTGCCGTTGGCCGACAGGCGCGTAGCCAGATCGCTTGTGACCTGCACTCCAATGTTTCGTATGCGGGTCTTGTTCCTGAAGGGCGTTACCGCGACGGTCTTGGGCGCCCGGTCCCAGAAAATCGGATACTGAACGATCGGGATCTTCTTGACGCAGCCGCCCAGAGCGGTCACGGCGATCACTATCAGGATTACCGGAGCGATCTTCCTTCGAAGCGCAGAATTCATTTGCAGTCCTTTCAATTCGCAGATCGGTCCAAAACGACCTGTCCTTCACATAATATGCGCCCCGCGGAGGATGGGCCAGCGTAAAACGCTCCGGCGCGGTCAAATCTTGTCGAAAGGGATTCTACTGCGCGAGTTGCCCGATGGCTTTGTAGCACATGTGCCCTCCGGCGAGGGCGAGCAGGATGTAGACTATCACGGTAAACTGTGTCGGCCCGACGCGATGGTGCAGGAATCTGCCGAGCATGGCGCCCGCGACGATGGCGGGCAGGAGGATGAGACCGGCGCCGAGCGTTTCGGTGTTGATCATTCCGAGGTAGAGGTAGGGGACCAGCTTGATCTGGTTTGCCGTCCAGAAGAACAGTGCGGTAGTGGCGACATACGTGCCCTTGGACTTTTTCTGGGGCAGGAGGTACATGGTGATTATCGGTCCTGCGGCGTGGGCGAGAGTTGAAGTGAATCCCGCGGTGCTTCCGGCCAGTGCGGTATGCCAGCGCCTTGGCCTGAAGGAGGCAGTTTGTCCGACAATGCGTTTGAAGATATGCAGGCCAACGAACGCCAGTGCGATCATGCCGATCCCAAGCATGAGCCAGGCGTTTGCAGCCGATGTTTTCGGATCGATTTTCATCTGGCGAAACCCCGCCAGCGCCGCCCATCCGATTGCAATTCCCAGGACTGTTGTCGGCAGGAGGGTGATGACGGTTCTTACGCTCCATTTTCGCCACCAGGTTATAACGGCGACGTAGTCGGCGACGATGAGTATCGGAAGCATGATCCCGACGGCGAGGGTGGCGTTGTGGCTGCAGGCGTAGATCATCATGGGTACGGCAAGTATGCTGATCCCGCTGCCAAACCCGGTTTTCGACATTCCGAAAACCATTGCGGAAAGCGAACCTACGATCAGGAACAGCGTAATATCAGGGATACCCTGCGGAATAAGCGTCCATGCGATCATCACCGGTGATTCTCCAAAGGTGCGTTTTGCTGTGTAGTTAAACCAATATAAGTCCGCCCGGCGTGGATTCAAGTGCGGGTATTGGTTTACTGTGAGGTTTGAAGCGCGTACACTGTTGCCTCGGGCGGAGGCTTACCGCCCGAGCGGCGAGTTTCCCTTAACCGACTGAAACGCGAGCCTGCTTTGACATGATACCCATACCCATAGGTAGTGACTATCGGATGAGATGCGTTCCGGTGGTCAATTATGCGCTGGTGGCGGCCAACGTGCTGCTTTACGTGATGGGCTACCACAGCCAAACGGAGCAGAGTTACGCGCGCCTGCTGCAGGGGCAGTTGGTTCTTAACCCGCTGAGCCCTCAATTGTACCAGTTTTTCACTTCGATATTCCTGCACGGGGGTCTGATGCACCTTGTGGGTAATATGATTTTTCTGTGGGTGTTCGGAAATGCGATTAATGACAGGTTCGGGCATGTGGGGTATGCCGCCTTCTATCTTTCAGGCGGTGTGCTTGCCGGCCTGGGCCACATGATGTTTTCCAATGCGCCGGTTCTCGGCGCCTCGGGAGCTATTTCGGCGGTGACAGGGGCGTATCTCGTGCTGTTTCCGCTGGTGCGCCTGAAGATTCTGCTCTGGTTCTATCTGATCACGGTATTCCATATCTCGAGCATGTATTTTCTGCTGTTCTACTTCATTAAGGACGCTTTTATGTCGGTGGGCGGTGGTGGCGAAGTGGCGTACGAAGCCCACCTCAGCGGTTACATATTCGGTATTGGCGTGGCGACGCTGCTGTTGGTGACGAAGATCCTTCCGCGAAATTCCTTCGACATGCTGAATCTGATTCGCTCTGCGCATCGTCGCGGGCGGTACCGGCGGATGGCCGCCCAGGGCTACGATCCCTTCAACCGACTTGGCAGCACCGGGGAGCCGGGTAGTGAACGATGGACTCGGCCCCGGCGTGTTGAACCGGTTGCGCTCAGCAGCAAAGAGATCAAAGAACTGGAGCTGCGCCGCGAGATTTCGGATGCCTGCAAGCGTCACGATCTTCCGGCGGCGGTAGTCAGGTACGTTGAATTGGTCTCGGAAAACAGCGGAGCAGTACTCCCGCGTCAGGAGCAGTTGGATGTGGCCAACCAGTTGATGCACGATCAGCAGCACGCAGATGCCGCCGGGGCGTACGAGCTGTTTCTCAAGCACCACGGAAAGAACGAACGTGTTGGGGAGATCTATCTGCTGCTGGGTTTGCTTTATGGCCGATATCTTAACCAGCCCCGCCGCGGCGCCGAGATGTTCCAGGGTGCAATCGATCGGCTTGACGATCCTCAGCAGGTGGCCCTTGCCCGCTGCGAGTTGGCGAAACTAAGCGAGGAGTCAGATGGAAACTGACTTGATTATGTAAGGAGACATATAACCATGGATATGCCTTTTCCTCCAATACCGGAACTTTCGGACAGTATTGCGTATATCTCGGGGGCGGTTTCGATAGTGCTCGGCTTGCTGCTGCTTGGATGGGGACGATTATGGAGCCGACCAACTGTTGGAGTGATCGGCGTGGGCGCAGGGTTCTTGTGCGGTGGCCTGCTGGCCGATGGAATGAAGGTCGACTCCGGGGTCGCCAAGGCGGCAGTGGGGTCAATACTCGGCGTTCTGGGCTTTGTGGCTGCTCCGTTCATGTGGGCGTTCCTGGCGGGATCTTTGTGTTCGTTGGTGGCCGGCGGATTCATGGCCGAGAGCTTCCTTGCGGAGGTGGGGTTCAAAGTAGATGCACCGCCCGGAGGATTCACCCCGGAGTCGTGGATGGAGATGCTTTCGGTGTGCAGTCGCGATGTCAGTTTTGATATGTGGCAGCAACAGGCGACTACCATGGTGCTGGTAATGGCCCCGGCGGGACTGATTCCGACGATGATCGGATTGTGGAAACCGCGTTTCATAACGATTGTGATGACTTCTCTGACCGGTGCGATTATGGTGGTCGGCGGTTCGAGTCTCGCGCTGGTCCAGTCCGACCCGACGCATTGGCCGACGGAATGGCCGCGCTTGCTGATACCGCTGTGCATTATCGGGGGGTTGTGGGTGGCGGGTATGGCGGTGCAGTGCAGCTTCGCGATGGCGGGAGCCCGCAAGAAGAAGGCCAAAGAAGTCGCGCGGGCTCAGGCCGACCTCAATAAGTAAAGCGGTGGAAAGCAGCGTGCCTAGGATGCTTGCGTTGCCGTTTGGTATGTCTTCGTTCACGTTTGCGGGACTGGATAATGGCTAAGGGCAGTTGGAGTCCAAATCGATTGCGATGGGAGATCGCCGAACCGTTTGAGGCGGCCGGGACGCTGGGGCGCTCGCTCCACGTCCATCCGCTGGTGGCGCAAGTGCTGCACAACCGCGGGCTGGACGATCCTGTGGTGTCGCGTCAATTCCTCGATCCGAAGCTGACTGACCTGCACGACCCGGAACTGTTGAACGGGGCGGTTGAAGCGGCGGAGAGGATCGCCCGCGCAGTGTCGGAGGGGAAGAAGATCGTGATCTACGGTGACTATGACGTGGACGGTATTACCGGGACGGCGATTCTGCATGCAATTCTTCGAATGGTCGGCGCCAATGTTGACTTCTACGTTCCGCATCGCATCGAGGAGGGTTACGGTCTGAACGTCGAGGCCGTCGACAAGCTGATCGCCGATGGTGCGGAGTTGATGGTGACAATCGATTGCGGGATATCCGCGGTCGAACCGGTCGCCCGGGCCGTTGCGGCGGGGCTTGACGTTATCGTGACCGACCACCACAGCGTCGGTAGCGAGCTTCCGCCCGCCGGCGCGATAGTTCACCCGTCGCTTCCTGGCAGCGAGTATCCCAACGCGAATCTCGCCGGGGCGGGAGTGGCGTTCAAGCTTGCCTGGCAGGTCGCCCGGACGATTTGCGGTTCGAACCGCGTGGACGACAAGATGCGCCAGTTCCTGCTGGACGCGACGTGTTTCGCGGCGCTCGGTACGATAGCCGACGTCGTACCGCTTCTGGGCGAGAATCGCGTGCTGGCCAGATTCGGGCTGAGCGGACTGTCGGGCACCGAGCACGTCGGGCTGCGGGCTCTTCTGGCGTCGGCGTCTCTGGTGGGCAAGAAGCTGGACGCTTATCATGTGGGCTTTGTCCTGGGTCCGCGCCTGAATGCGGCAGGGCGGATGGGGCATGCGTCCCTGGCGGTGGAGATGCTTACCGGAGCGTCCCCCGAGCGGAGCGGCGAGATAGCGAGGTACCTCGACGAGCAGAATACCGAGCGTCGCAAGGTGCAGGACGAGATTACCGCCCAGGCCGTCGAGATGATTGAATCGGACCGTCTCGACGCGCCGGACCGGCGGGGGATTGTGGTTGGTAGCGAGAATTGGCACGGAGGTGTGATAGGGATAGTGGCTTCGCGCCTGGTCGGGCGGTTCGGTCGGCCGGCGATTGTGTTTTCACTTGGCGAGGATTCCGCCCGGGGCTCTGCCAGGAGCATCGATGGATTCAACATGTACACTGCCCTTACCGCCTGCGGGGATCATCTCGAAGGGTTCGGCGGGCACGCGATGGCGGCGGGCCTGACGATTGACCGCCGGAAGCTCGATGCCTTCACCGAGACGTTTGTCGCTTACGCATCGTCGCACATAAGCGCCGAGCAACTGACGCCGGTCCTGAAGATCGACGCGGTCGCCACGCTGGCAGGTTTGAGTTATGACACGGTGCATAATCTCGCGAGGATGGCGCCTTTCGGGCAGGGCAATGCGCCTCCGGTGGTTGCGGTGAACCGCTGCCGCTTGCTGAGGGCGCCAAGGCGCATCGGGCAAAGCGGAACGACAATCACCATGACGCTTGGCCAGGAATCTGCATCCATGCGCGCCGTGGGTTTTGGGATGGGCGACCTGGCGGAGATGCTGGTTGGTGTCAATGCTGTGGACGTGGCGTTCGAACCGCAACTCAATACTTTCAGGGGGCAGACCAACGTCCAGGCGATGCTCCGCGACGTGCGATGGGAGTGATGCTCGGATCTTCCCCGATACCGCGTTTCTAGCTTACCGGCTTGTCGTCCGGGACTGGATCGGGCGTGTCTTGGTTCTCGCCGCCGGATCTGCGGGCTTTGGCGAGGATGGCCTTGATCGGTGCGGAGAATACGAAGACCTGTGTGGCGACGGTAAGAGTGACGAGCGGCATGATCACGATTAGCAGCACCATCAGTATCATCTTGACCAGGTATCCAACGGGCTTTTTACCGCGCACGTACTGGTTAAGGAGGTGCACGTAGGGGAATTGCGAAACCATCAGAAGGCCTATCAATACCGTGACTATGGGCAGGAGAATGCAGATCACTGACAGCAGCCACGGTCCATCGAACCAGTCGGCCTTCAGCAGTGAATTCGCCAACCATCCGCCTCCGGACTTGTTCCTGAGGTGCTCGAAGAGGAGGATCAGCGAGAGCAGCCCGGCGGCGGCTCCGGGCGAGGGCAGGCCCTTGAAGTCCATGTGGGCGGATTCATCCGGTTCGTTTTCGACATTGAACCTGGCCAGCCTCACCACCGCACAGGCCACGTAAGTCGCCGCGCAGCACCAGATTGCCCTTTCGAACATTCTGTGTCCCTGGGCTTGGGCGCCGAGTGCTTCGTGCATGGTGAGTACAGTCGTTCTCAGCATGATTATCGCCGGCGCTAGCCCGAAGCTGATTACATCGCACATGCTGTCGAGCTGTCCACCGAAGTCGCTGGTCACGTGGGTCATCCTGGCTACACGCCCGTCGAGCATGTCGCACAACATCGCCCCAACGAGCAGCCAAATGGCGAGTGCCTGGTTCGACAGGGCGGTTGGAAAGGCGGTTTCCTGCCTGGTGGCCACAGCGATAGCGGCGAAGCCCAGCAATCCGTTGGATAATGTCAGGAGGCTTGGAAGGACGGAGATGCTGGCGACGATCCGCTGGCGGCGCCGCTCGGCGCGTTTTTCGCGGCGCTGGGCTTTTGTGGAGCGATCGCTCGGCGTGTTGTCTTTTGTTGGGGTCACTGTGTTTCTCCCGGTGCGGATTCGATCAGCACGGTCTTGGCGCCGCGGCTGATCTGCCCGACCTCGACGCAGACCTTCGAGACCAATTCGGCGGGGACGAGCAGTTCCAACCGAGAACCGAATTTTATCATACCGACGCGCTGTCCGCGAGTGACTGGCTGGCCTGGGGCAAGATCGGTTACGATTCGTCTGGCGACCAGCCCGGCGATCTGGCGGAATACAACGGGGTACTCGGCGCCCTGGTGTTCGTATCGTAGACGGATAGTAGTCGATTCATTTCGCTCCGAGGCGTGTGGGTCGCGAACGTCCAGGAACGCTCCGGGACGATGGGCGATCGATTCGACCGTACCGTCGATCGGGCAGCGGCTCAAGTGTACGTTGAAGATGTTCATGAAGATACCGATTCGGACACCGTCACGCCCGAGTTCGCTTTCGGGTCCGATGTTGGTTATATCGGCTATGCGCCCGTCGGCGGGCGATATGAAGAGGCCCTCGCCCTGTGGTACGGTGCGTTCGGGGTCGCGGAAGAACCAGAGTACCCAGAGGTAGACGGTCAGCACGGGCGTCAGGCCGGCGATAGTCGCCCACAACGGCAGCAATTGCGCAAAGGCGAGCAACACCACGCATAGTACCAGCGAGCAGACCGTGGCTATGACGATTTCTTTGAGTCCGTATCTTGTGAGTTTGAACATCAGACCTTATGCTTTTGCAGTTCCAATACGATCGTAGCGTAACGGCGAACCAACAGTGTAGTTGCGCCACCGGGCAAAAACAAGTTTGACCGGTGATGCAACCGGCAGGCCCGTGCAACCAGGGAGCGTCTTACATGAGTCCGAATCGACAGTTGACAGGGACAACCAGACCGTTAGTTGCGGTGTTTTCCGTTGCGATCGCCATCTGGACCGTGAGCACGCAGATGGCGTGTACGGTCGAGCCTTTGGGGCCATTGTCCCGGAACATCCCCGCCACGTACAAACACGCCAAACTCAAACCCGCGGGTCTTTCGGAGGCTTCGATTACCGGTGGATACCTGCATCCGTATATCGAGCGGTCGATGGCCACCGGCGTACTGGACTACCTCGATAAGTTTGAAGACCATGGGTTCATCGAGAACTTCCGTATCGTCGGAAAGAAGCTGGAAAAGAAGCACTCGGGGTGGGCCAACTGCAACGAGTTCGTCTATAAGCTGGTGGAGGCCGCCGGGTACTACGCGACCCGCAGCGACAAGATCGCCCGGGCATTCGCCAAGACCAACGCTGACATTCTCTCCGCCCAGTCGGATGACGGATATCTCAACACGTTCTACGAGAATCCGCTGATAAAAAAGAAGAACCCCGACAACAGGTTTCAGCCCAACAATCGTTTTGAGTTCTATAACTTCGGGCACTTCACCCAGGGCGCAATCGCATGGTACCGGACGACCGGCGACCGGACGATGCTCGATGCAGCCATTCGATTCGCCGACCTGATCTGCGGGAAGTTTTCCGCCCCGAAGATGCTTCCGTACACCCGCAATCGCAACAACCGCCCGAATCTCAAGTACGAGCACCCCAACCACGAAATGGCAATGGTCGAACTGTACCGTGTCACGGGCGACAAACGATACCTCGAATTCGCAAAGCACACGCTGGAGCAGTACGACTTCTGGAAGTTCGAGGAAATATGGGGACACGCCGTTCAGGAAACGCTTCTGCTCTGCGGCGGGACTGACGTCTACATGGAGTACGGCCGGGCGGAGATGTTGAAGCAACTCGAGAAAATGTGGCAGGACGTACACGGGCGCAAGATGTACATCACCGGCGGTGTGGGCTCGGGAGGTCCCGGCGAATCCTACGGTAAGGCGTATGAACTGCCCAACGCAAGAAGCTACTGCGAGACGTGCGCGGGACTGTCGCTGGTGCTGTGGAACCATCGCATGCTCCTGGCCACTGGTGAGGTGAAATACGCTGACTACATGGAACGATGTCTCTATAACGCCACGCTCGTGGGGATCTCGCTGACGGGGACCGAGTATTTCTATTCCAATCGGATGGAGACGAAGAAGGGCGCTGCCAGAAAACCGTGGCACGGATGCCCATGCTGCCCCCCAAATCTGCACCGCCTGTTTGGATCGATGCAGCGGTACGTCTATACGACCGACGATTCCGGCGTGCAGGTCAACATGTACAACTCTTCGACGCTCGAGACCAGTGTTGGTCAACTGGGCGTCGAACTGGTGCAGGAGACGGACTACCCACGCAGCGGCGAGGTGAAGATCACCGTCAAGTCAACCGGCAAGTTCGTGCTGTCGCTGCGGATTCCCACCTGGGCTCGGGGCGCCGCGGCCACCTGCAACGGTTGGACCGCCGGACCCGTCAAGGCCGGAGAACACCTCAAGATCGATCGCCAGTGGAGCCCCGGCGACGTGGTCAGGCTGACGCTTCCGATGAAAGTTCGCCTGGTGGCCGGTAATACGAAAGTGCCCGACCAGGTCGGAAAGGTGGCGATCTTCCGCGGGCCGATGGTCTACTGCATAGAAGGGGTCGACAGCGGCGGGGTGGACATCTTTGCGATGTCTATTCCCTCCGACGCGAAGTTCCGCGAGACACCCGAGCGGATTCTTGGCGGAATTGTAAGGTTGACCTGTGATGGAATAGATGGCGACGGGAAGCGAGCCATGTTCAAAGCCATTCCCTACAACGTATGGGCCAACCGCGGGCTGTCAGCTATGCGAATCTGGATTCCGCGTCAAAGCAAATAAACCGGCTGTGGGGGGATTCCGCGTGTAATATCCGCCTCAATACGCATCCGCCGGTGCGGCTTGTTCAAATCTCGTGCAGTGGGGCAGGAAGGTGAGATTCACGATACCGGTAGGTCCGTTTCGCTGCTTGGCGATAATGAGTTGCGTGGTGTTGGTGGCCATGTAGTCGGCTTCGCCGCGGTGGTAGTAGTCCTCGCAGTGGAGCAGGGAAACGACGTCCGCGTCCTGCTCGATCGAGCCGGACTCCCTCAGGTCGCTCATTCGGGGAGTATGTGAAGGGCGGTCCGCCGGTCCGCGGTTTAGCTGGGCGGCCACTACTACGGGTATGGACAGCTCGCGCGCGAGAGCCTTCAGGCCTCTGGACATCTCGGCGACCTGCGCCTGGCGGCTGTCGGAGCGTCCGTGATACGACATTAACTGGAGATAGTCCACCAGGACGCACTTGATACCGTAAGTGGCCTGGAGGCGCCTGGCCTTGGCTCGCAGTTGCATGACCGTCAGTTCGGGTGAATCGTCGATGTATATGGGCGCTTTTTCGAGATCGCCAGCCGCCATCTGGAGCTTGGTCCAGTCTTCCGGTTGGATGGTTCCCCGCCTCATCAGTCGCAGGTCGTAGCGGGCGTGTGAGGCCAGCAGCCTCTGGGCGAGTTGCTCTTTGGACATTTCCAGAGAGAAAAGCGCCACGGGGATGTTTTCGACGACGCCCATGTGTTCGGTGATGTTCAGGAGCAGCGAAGTCTTGCCCATCGACGGTCTGGCCGCCAGGATTATCATCTCGCTGGGCTGGAGCCCGCTGGTCATTTCGTCCAACCGGTGGTATCCGGTACTCAGCCCGGTGATCAGTTCACCTTCACGTTCCTGAAGGAGTTCGAAAGTATGGTGGAGCAGATCTTTGAGATTGGCCACGTGCTGCCCGACCTGGTCGGCGGTGATCTCGAATACACTGCTTTCAGCGCGGTCTATGATGGCGGGAGCATCGTCACGGGAGTCGTAGGCGTCGTTGATGATTTCCGTTCCGACGGCGATCAACTGCCTCAGGATCGCCTTACTGCGGACGATACCGGCGTAGTATTCGGCGCTTGCGGCGTTGGGAACGCCGCTGACGAGGTCGGCGAGGTATTCGACTCCCCCGATCTGCTCGAGTTGCTTCCTCAGAATGAATTCTTCCTTGGCGGTGACGAGGTCTATTGGCGCCTGTGCATCCTGCATCTCGGTCAGGACCTGGTAGATCAACTGGTGGGCGGGCCTGTAGAAGTGCGATTTATTGATTATCTGGACGACAATGTCGACGCAGTTGGCGTCCAGGATCATCGAGCCCAGTACGCACGCTTCTGCCTGTATCGATTGAGGCGGGACCCGCTGGGGGGGGGCGTCGCCTGTAGAATTGACCGGAAGTTCTGTCATCATCGGCCCTTCCATGTTGATATCGCCCGCGCCGCTCGGGCGCGTGACCCAGACCGCGGGGAGCAATCAGCTTCCGCGCCGAGCGGTGAGCTTGCGCCTCGGGGACTCTATTCGATATCTTCAGCGGCCTGGTTGTCGTCGGGAGTGACCTGGTCGTCGCCGGCGAGGTCATCTCCGCTCTGGTCTTCGCCTACAGCATCTGCAGCGTCAGGGTCGTAGGCGACGGGGTCCGGCGTTCTTGCCTTGTCGGAATCCTGGGAAGGCAGGACCCATACGTGGATGGTGGAGGCAATGTCAGGAGAGAACCGAATCTGGACATCATACTTGTCCAGTTGTCTGATCGGATGATCGAGTTCGATGTACTTCGCATCGATGAAGATGTTCTCTGTCGCCAGTGCCGCTTCGATCTGTGCCGGTCCGATCGAACCGTACAGGTGTCCTTCTTCGTTGGCACGCGCGGAGATCGTGATCTCCTTGCCTTTGACGACGGCGGCTTTGGCTTCGAGTTCCTCTCGCATCTTGGCGAGTTCCTCGAGATGCCGCTTCTTCTCCGCCTCGACGATCTTCAGGTTCGCCTCGGTCGGTGAGATGGCAAGTCCATGGGGCAGGAGGTAGTTTCTTGCGTATCCGGGTTTCACGTCGACGAGGTCGCCGATCTGCCCGAGTTTTCTTACGTTCTGTCGAAGCAGCACTTTCATGTCTGCACCTCGTATCTTGTATTCAGTAGTTCGTGGTTGTGTGTTTGTGCTTTGTGAATAGTTACCGTCGCCTTTTTAGGGCGGTAGCCGGAGACCCAAACGCCATGCGGTCGCCATGTGCATCGGGGCCGCCGGAAAGATATCTCCATGCGGTCGCCGCGGCGTGGTGGGACCCCGGCTCAACCGAGGTAAGGCATGAGCCCGAGGAACCTGGCTCGCTTTACCGCACGCTTTGTCGATCTCTGGTGTTTGGCGCAGTTACCGCTTCGCTTTCTGGAGAACATCTTGCCCTGGTTGGTCGTGAGTTTGCTCAGGGTTCCGATATCCTTGTAGTCCACTTCTCTGGTCTTGTCGCGACAGAAGCGGCACTTTGCCTGCTCGCGGAATCGTCGTTTCTTATTCGACTTGGAGCGCCCTGTGGGAAGCTTCCTTCTTCTAGCCATCGAATCTATTACCTCGTGTTTGTCCTGGTTTCTGTACTGTTATCTGATCGCTCGCCGCGCCGGGTAATGTTCCCGGGCGCCGGCGGACACTGTCAGAACGGAATATCCTCACCACCGCCAAAATCGGGTGGGGGGGCTGGTTCATCACCGAAATCGGGTTGCGGAGCTTGCGGCGGGGGGGTTGGTTGAGGCGCGGGTGCCTGCTGCTGCGGTGGTGGGGCCTGTTGAGGCGCCGGAGCTTGCTGCTGCGGTGCGTACGAGCCTTGCCCTCCGCCCTGGGCGCTTCCGAGAAACTGGAAGTTTTCGACGGTGACGCTGAGTTTGCTGTGTTTTCGACCGTCTTTCTCCCACGATGAAAAACGCAGGCGCCCTTCGACCAGGACCGGACGTCCTTTACTGAGGTACTGGTTTATGGTCTCGGCCGTTCGTCCAAATGCGCGGCAATCGACGAAACAGGTTTCTTCACGCTTCTCGCCGTCCTGCCCTCGCCATGTCCGATTGATCGCCATCCCGAAATCCACGACGGGCGTCTGTGCGGGTGTATAGCTCAACTGGGGGTCACGGGTCAGATTGCCTGCCAGTATGACTTTGTTGTAGTTGGCCATGTTCCGTTCCTTGTGTAGCGGACTGCGGGTCTCGCCGCACCGCGGTGTCAATGGAAGATCATATCAACCCTCAGGCCTCGTCGGAGGCCTTGGGCTCGGCGTCAGGTTCAATAATCTCGGCCTCGACAAGCGCCTCTCCGACTGCCGGAGCCTCTTCGACTGCCGGAGCCTCTTCGACTGCCGGAGCCTCTTCGACTGCCGGAGCCTCTTC
>CAZSLS010000195.1:0-4879 GCA_964607575.1 uncultured Planctomycetaceae bacterium
CCGCTACTTAGCAAAAGCTATCCCAGGATTCATCCCGCTATGGGATGGCTGTGGTAAAAATTGGTCATTCTTGATTTCTTTCAGTTTATGGGCTAACGTCCAAGCTCAGCGGTGCGGCCTTTTCGCGTCCGCTGGAGCGACTGGTTAGCTATCAGTTTCTCTTTTCTTGAAACGAGCAAGCCTCTCGGAGAGAGTCTTGCCATCTGTCACGAAGAGTATACGGTCTTCTTTTTGTTCGATCTTCACAAAACCAAGCTTGCGGTGCAAGCGAAGGGATGCCTGATTGGTAAAGTGCACCGAAGACCTGATCGCCGAGGGAGCATGGGTCTGCAAACGCTCCCTCGCCTCGGAAAGCAGATCCCGAAGGACAAAGCCATTCCGGTACGAAGGATGAATCTGAATGGACATTATGTTCCAGACATCATTGGGCTCAGGCCTATACTCAAAATAGGCAATGGTCTTCCCCGATCGCTGAACCGAGAAGACAATAGACCCTTTCTCCATTTCCAGCAGTAACTTTTCTCGGCGTAATTCCGGATCGAACGTCCCGCCGGCTTGCTCAATAAACGGCGTCATATTCAGCCGATCCAACTCAACAAGTTCGTCAATGTTCTCCATAATCATCTTGGCGGACCTCTTCCTGTACGGAATCTGACCGAGTTCTCGCCGCGGTGTCACTTCACCCGTCTCCGCCGTATTAGCGTCAGCCCGCCGGGGGCCAGCAGCGAGAGCGTGGCCGGTTCGGGGACGTTGAGTTGGAGGATGAATGCATCGACGCTCCCGGCGTGGGGACCGCCGAGAGGGCCCTCCGTCCAGCCGGCCGCGATCACGTTCCCGTTGCCATCTGTTGTCAGGCCCCAGAGGTAATCGTAGTCCGAAGCGTCGAACTCGGCCGTCCATTGCGTCAGCCCATAGGGCGTGTACTTGGCGATGAAGACATCACCGAGACGAGGAACAGCGAAGTGGTTGTGCCGGAAGCCTCCGCCTATGAACACGTTTCCGTCCCTGTCAACCGCAACGTCGTAGCCCCAGTCGTTCGAGTTCGTGCCCAGCTGCCGGGCCCAGATGAGACTCCCGTCGGCGTTCCTTAACTTGCAGAGGAACGCGTCATCCTGTCCGTGCGATCCGGCGATGTCCCCGGTAGTTCCGCCGGCGACGTACAGACTGCCATTCCCGTCAGTCGCGATCGCGTACCCCGAGTCCTGACCGGCTCCACCGACATGGGTCGTCCATATCTCGTTCCCGTCAGTGTCATATTTCAGGACGAACGCATCGACACTGCCGAGGCTGGGGCCGCCGAGATCCCTCTGGGTCCGTCCTGTGAGAACGACATTCCCCGAGGAATCGATAGCACAGTCTCCCGCTGACTCATCGCCAGATGTTCCTGTCTGGACTGTCCAGAGAAGGGCGCCACTGGGCGAGTACTTCTGAAGGAATACATCTTCGCCGCCTGCATTCAACCCTTCGAGATCTCCGAAAGTGTTCCCGGCCACAAATACATTCCCAGAACTGTCGACTGCGCAAGCCCCGGCTCTGTCGTCACGCGTCGTTCCGTTCTGAGCTGTCCAGAGCAGACTCCCACCGGCGTTGTACTTGCTGACGAAGATATCCCTTCCACCGGCGTTGGGGCCATTCAAACTCCCGTTTGTCGATCCTGCTATGCAGACGTCTCCGCCCCCATCCGGCGCGACGCCCATGGTATAGGCTACGTCCTTGCTGGGCGTTCCCAACTGACGGGTCCATATGTGGCTCCCATCTGGAGCAAACCTGGCCAGAAAGGCGTCCCAGTCCCCCAACGGGGGGCCGTCAAGCCCGCCGTTTGTCACCCCGGCCATGTAGATATGCCCGTTGGCGTCAGCGCCCAGACCGTACGGGTATTCAATCTCGGTGGTCCCTATCTGGTTCTTCCATCCCACAACATAGGACGCTTCGGTGCACGCCGTGTTGGCCAGTAGAAGACATACAGTCGCCCCGACAAACATGATCTTGTTCCAATGAGACATCATAATGCTCCTTTCTTGCGTTTCAGCATACTGAACCCGCCCATGGGCGGACCACGCGATAACCTTCAATCTCCGGCGCCGGACCATCCGCAGCCGGTGGTTGGATACCGTCCCCGCCGGTAATCTCAGGAACCTGGATTTCGTCCGGCTGGTCGTTCATGTCGTATCTTCCGTTCATCTACTTCGCCGGCCGGGTTGTAGCTGGCGAGGGGGCTTTCGTCTTTGGCGTTGACGGCTGGTCGTGCGCCGCTTCGACGGTCATCGCCACGCAGAACGGGGACGCCGAACTCGTGTTCGTGGAGATGAAGCCGATGCTGACCACCTTCTTGTCAGGCGTTGGGTTCTCCCACATGGTCAGATATAGCCGCAGCGTCTTACCCGCCTTTCTCGTCGGCTCATTACTTCCCGTCCATACGACCTTTCCGCGCGTTACGGGCATCGAGCCGTCGTGATTCCAGTAGTCACGCACATCCCGGCCATATACGATCGGGATCTTCTCCACAGATCTATCCTCATAGTGCACCTCGTACCGCCCAATGACTTCGCCCTCTGGAATATTGAGTCCGGCCGTGGCGTGGAGAATATACAGCCGGGAAAAAGGTCGATCTACTTTGATGCCATCGACTTTTGACGGCCAGTCGGGGTGTCTCTTGCCCGACAACTGGATCAGGAACTCGCCGATCCTGAACTGCACGCCTCCGAGCGTCTGCTCGCCCTGGGACAGCTCGCCGAGCATGTTGTTTTGATTGTGCTCATCTCCCTCTAAGAGTCGTTTGTTGGCCTCGGGCTGGAGGTCGATACATCTAAGTTTGCCCTTGGGGACATATGGCGCACCGAAGCGAGGCGAGGGGTCTTTCATCTTTGGCATTGACGGCTGCGAGGTGGCCCTGGGAGAAGGCGCTATGTCCCACAACCTAACCATCCCGTCGGCCCCGACTGATGCGAGCGTATCACCGTCTGGCGAGAAAGCCACGCTCCGAACCTTTCCCTTGTGCCTTCTGCCTACGGCCAGGGCGCGTTTGCCCTCTACGTCCCATAGTCGAACCGTCCCGTCTTTTCCGCACGATGCCAGCATGCGCCCATCCGGGGAGAAGGCTACGCCGTACACGTAACCGATGTGCCCCTGGAGCCTGAGCAATTCCCTGCCAGTGGACGTGTCCCAAAGCTTGACGATCCTGTTACCTGAAGAGACCAGGTACTTGCCGTCTGGCGAGAAGGCGACGCAAGAAGTTGACGCCCCCCCATACCCGTGGATCGAAAGCAGCTCCTTTCCTGTGACAGTGTCCCACAGCTTGATGGGCCCAGACACACTGCCCGAGGCCAGTCGCTTGCCGTCGGGCGAGAAGGCAATGGAGCGTACCACATGTGAATGCCCCTCGAGCGTGAGCAGTTCCTTTCCTGTGACACTGTCCCAGAGCTTAATGGTCATGTCCAGGCTTCCCGAGGCCACTCGCGTACCGTCGGGTGAGAAGGCTACGGGCCACACCCGGCCTGAATGCCCCTTGAATGTAAGCAGTTCCTTTCCCGTGACAATATCCCAGAGCTTGACGGTCTTGTCCCAAGATCCCGCCGAGGCCACTCGTTTGCCATCGGGCGAGACCGGCACGCACACGACCCCTGCCGCGTACCCCCTGAACGTGGTCAGGAGGCGAAGCGAGAGCGCATCCCACACCTTCGCAGTACCATCCCAGCTCCCCGTAACTATTCTCGTCCCGTCGTGTGTGAACACGACCGATGGAATGGTGGACTCATGGCCTTTGATGTCGCCGCCATACCGCATGAACGCCAGATCGAATGTTTCGGCGGCCTCGCGGCGCAGCCGGGCGATTCGCCACCACAACTCGTCGCGCCTCCCCGCCTCATCCTCGGCGGTGAGATACGCATCGCGATCCTGGATGTTCCTTCTTGTCCGCCGGTACACCATAGCTCTGAGAAAACGGGTTGCGAGGTATGTGGGATCCAGTGCGCCCGCCTTCTTAAGCGTTGCGAGGGCGTCTTCGAAATCCCCGGCGTGGTATTTGGCATGGCCCAGAGCTAACCAACACTCGGCCTCATCAGGCGCCAACTCGACGACTTCTTTGGCCAACTCCAGCGCCTTTGAATCGTCGCGAACGTTCGCATCCGGGCAGCCGGCCAGGAAAAACGACATGTCCACACGGCACGCCACGCTGGTGGGCTCTGCGTTCAGACATCGCTGCAGAGTGGCTAGGGCTTCTGCATACCGCCCAAGTTCCGCCTGAGCCTGAGCCAGTTCCCTGTAGGCATAGCACAGTCCCTCGGAGGGGTGCACCTCCCACAGCCTGACGGTCCGGTCCGCTCCAGCCGAGGCAAGCGTCCTCCCGTCAGGCGAGAAGGCCACGTCCCAGATATCTCCCATACGCCTTCTTCCGATGCCCAGGGCGCGTTTGCCCTCTACGTCCCACAGTCGAACCGTCCCGTCGTTTCCACCCGATGCCAGCATGCGCCCATCCGGCGAGAAGGCGATGGAGTGTACCCAGTCCGAATGCCCCTTGAGCGTAAGCAGTTCGGTACCTGTGGCCGCGTCCCAGAACTTGATGGTCCCGTCGAAGCTTCCCGAAGCCAGGCGCTTGCCGTCGGGCGAGAAGGCCCCGGAAACCACCCAGCCTGAATGCCCCCTGAGCGTGAGCAGTTCCTTTCCTGTGCCAGTGTCCCAGAGCTTGATGGTCTTGTCCCCGCTTCCCGAGGCCAGGTGCTTGCCGTCGGGCGAGAAGGCAACGAAAGACACCCAAGCTGAATGCCCCCTGAGCGTGAGCAGTTCCTTTCCTGTGCCAGTGTCCCAGAGCTTGATGGTCTTGTCCGTGCTTCCCGAGGCCAGGCGCTTGCCGTCGGGCGAGAAGGCGACCGAATACACCGAG
>CAZSLS010000195.1:4979-13235 GCA_964607575.1 uncultured Planctomycetaceae bacterium
GCTTCCCGAGGCCAGGCGCTTGCCGTCGGGCGAGAAGGCGACCGAATACACCGAGCCTGAATGCCCCTTGAGCGTGAGCAGTTCCTTTCCTGTGACAGTGTCCCAGAGCTTGATGGTATCGTCCCGGCTTCCCGAGGCCAGGCGATTGCCCTCGGGCGAGACGGCCACGCAGCAGACCGCAGCCTTGTGCCCTTTGAGCGTGGCCAGGAGCCGACGCGAGCGCGCATCCCACACCTTCACAGTATGATCGAGACTCCCCGTGACGATTCTCCTACCGTCAGGCGTGAACGTGATTGATCGGATTTCGGACTCATGGGCCTGGATGACGCCGCTATATCGCATGAACTCCATCCGCATGCCCAAGAGGATCGCCGCTTCAGCCCGCAGTGCACGGAATTGTGCATTCTTGGCCTCGATGGGGCGGCTTTCGACCCAGTCCAAAGCTGCGAAGTAGTTCTCCCTGGCTTCCTTCTTGGCGTCCATCCGCCACCGTGTCATGGCCCGGAAGAGGTTCTCACGCCCGCGGCCTGGAGCCAGGCTGAGCGATTGATTCAAGGCCTTGAGGGCGGACGGATACCGTCCAGAGCGGTAGTGGGCGGCTCCCAAGGTGCCCCAGTAGTCTGCCGCGACCCCCTTATTGGCTGCCTCGGCTTCCTTCTGCTGTTCCTTGGCAAGCTGCTCGCGTTGCCGGGCCTGTTCTTCCGCCTTGATAGCGCGGTCGAGCGCCCGTGCTACGCGAACATGGGACCAGACGGCCATTCCGATAAGTGCGGCGAGGACGGCGGCTGCGATACCGACGCGCAAGCGGTATTTGCGGATACGCTTGCGGAGAAAGTAAGTTGTCGTGGGCTTGCGGGCCATAAGCGGCTCTCCGGTGAGATAGTTGTCGATGTCGGAGGCCTGTTCGCCGGCCGAGGCGTAGCGGTCGGCCGGGTCACGCCCCAGGGCCTTCAGGAGCACGGCCTCCAACTCGCGGTCGACTGATTTTGACACGTTGCGCGGGCGACGAACTTCCTCGTCAGCCGTTCGTCTGAGCATTTCATAACGCGTGCCGCTCGTGTCATGCGGGAACTCGCCGGTCAGGAGGCGGTAGAGGATCACTCCCAGGCTGTAGACATCGCTGCGGGTGTCGGTTTCGTCGAGTCGACCGGCCGCCTGCTCGGGCGACATGTACGCCGGTGTACCGGCGGCCTCACCAGCCATCGTTACCGTAGCGCCCGTGTCGGGCTCCTCGAACGCCTTTGCCAAACCAAAGTCCAGCACGTGCGGATGTCCGTCTTCGGTCACCAGGATATTCGACGGCTTAAGATCGCGATGGATCACGCCACGCTGGTGGGCGTGCTGGACGGCGCGGGCGATAGTGGCCATCAGGCCCAGAATTTCGCGTTGCGAAAGGCGTCGCTGATCGACGTAGTTATCAAGGTGAACGCCGTCAATCAACTCCATCGCGTAGTAATACACGCCGCCATGCAAGCCACTGTCATAGACGCGGGCAATGTTCGGATGCTCCAGCCGAGCAGCCAGTTCCACTTCCCTCTCGAAACGCGCGCGAGCCGTGTCAGAAGCAAAGGCCCCGCTGCTCATAACCTTCAACGCCACTTCGCGCTGAGTACTGAGCTGCACGGCCCGCCAGACCGTTCCCATGCCTCCCCGCCCCAGCGGACCGATTACGCGATAGCCTTCAATCTCCGGCGCCGGACCATTCGCAACTGGCGGCCGGCCCCGCCTTCGCCGCTAACCATCGGCACCTGGATTTCGTCAGGCTGATCGGTCATGTTGCATCTCCCGCAAGTCCGTCGTCCCAAACGCACAGGCTGGCCCGTTCGCTGTCGGGTTTCCGACAGCCCCGGCGCGATTCACGCCCCGGCCGTACGTATGCCCACTACTCGGTAAGTTGATCGTCCCATCGGATCTCGCCCGACTCGACCGGCCGACAGTCCGGCGTAAAGGCGAGAATTGATTCTATCGTTAGTCTACCCGGCGCCCATGGCCTTGCCAACAATAACGTTTCTGACTCGGCCGGCGGTTGTGGAGCGGGGGGCTGGTTTGCCTCCACAGGTTGCGATACTGAATCTCTTTGCCCTCGCTGCAGCATGTTTTCAAACTGCGGCTTGATGAGCACCACCGCGGCCAAAACCACGAGCACCGTCAGGACATCCACGAGTGTGAAGTTCAGCATGCGGACACGCGCATCTTGCTTCGATGTTCTCTTCGATCGTTCCATGTCACCGTCTCCTTTCCCAAGACAAAATTCCCAGCGTAAGGACTTTGTTTATCAAGGTGTTGTCCCAGCAACAGCAAACTCGGGTAATGCGTTGTTACACAGTTCAACTTGTCTGCTGAGTTTCATATTCCACACCGATGTACGGAACCATGGCCGGAATCCTGCGCCCTGGCGCAAAAGAATTTCCACCAAGTCGATGATTTGTTGCCGGGTGTCGGCATCTGAACCTACAGGGAGACGAATTTGGCGGACTATTCAGGCCTGGAATGGTGAGAGGCCTACATTGAAATACTTACATGATCTTGGAAGGCCTAGCAATGAATGGATTCGCCTTGGAATAAGACGATGTGCTCTTCAGCAAGCCGGGGCAATCGGCTCAGTTAACACTCAATTTAAACCATTGTCGCTTTCCCGCCCTAAGCACATCATCTGTTTTGTATGCGATCTGCTCATCGGAGGAACTTAGCTTATGACCATTAATCCGAATGCCTCCCTGTTGGAGAAGTCGACGAAGCGCAGACTTAGATTCATTCGGCAAGCATTGCCGAAGGAGTGACACCGTATCCAGTCCGGAGCCTACGGATACTTGGGGAATGTCCTCCGGGGTCTGCTTTTGGGAAAAGGTCTGCGTGAACCACTCGCGTTCAGCAATCGCCACAGCATCTCCATGATACCTAGAGACTATTTTCTCCGCCAATCGTATCTTCGGAGTCATCGGATTTATGGAGCCCCCGTCGAGAGCTTGGCTGATCTCCCGAATTTCGTCTATGTCAACAGTAGTGTAGACTTCCAGATAAGGTATGATGAGATCGTCGGGAATGCTCATAGCCTTGCCGAATTTGTCGCGTGGAGAATCAGCAAGGGCAATGAAATTCCCCAGGCTCTTGCTCTGCTTTTCCTTGCCATCCGTACCTGGTGTTATCTTGGTCGTCATAACTATCTGGGGATTCTGGCCAAACCGCTCTTGGTAGAAGCGACCCATGAGTTCGTTAAATAGTTGGTCCGTGCCGACTATCGTAAGGTCTGACTCGAGCATGACGGAATCGTATCCCTGCAAGATGGGATACAACATCTCATGCATGTATATTTCCTGCTCGAATTCAATCCTCTTGCGAAACATATCGCGTTGAATCAGCCTTTGATGGGTTACCATGCTGAGGAGCGACAGGAACTCGTCGACCCCCATCTTGTCAAACCATTCGGAATTGCGTCGGACCTCAAGAACGTCAGAGTCAGTAAGAAGGATTGTCCCAACTTGTTTGAGAAAAGCCTGTGCGTTTTCCTCAATCTCGTCTCGACTGATTATTTGCCGTGTCCCGCTTCGGCCTGTAGGGTCTCCAATCCGCGTCGTGAAGTCTCCTAGAAGGAAAACCACGACGTGACCATGCTCCTGAAGATAACGCATCATCCAGAGGTTCACAGCATGACCTATGTGCAGGAATGATGCTGTGGCATCAACTCCATACTTAATCCGCAGAGGTTTGCCAGTGGCAAGCTTCTTGCGAAACTCATCAAGCGAGAAGATATCCTCCATAGTACGGGCGAGGACGTTCATGTCGATATCACTGAGCATCCAAAACTCCTGCAAAGAATCCAGAACAACTCGATTCGGCACGAAGAATTCGAACCATAGCAGGCCGGAGGCCAACGGACTACAGTCAATTCCTTCTGGCTATGTTGTCCCAGGCTATGTCCTGGTCATCCCTACGTCCTGCGACAGAGATCGCGGGCGTCGGCCAGCAGTTTCGCCAGTCGGAGATCCATCCACTTCGCCTCGATCAGCATGTCGATAGAGCAGACGAGCTTCGCGTAGGAAATGGCCGTGATCTTCCGACCGTGGTGAAGGAGCGCCGCTGCGATAGCAGCGTAGTAGATGCTGACGGCCACTGCGTGCTCGGGGCCTTCCTCCCAGCGTTTCGAAAGCGCTTTGGTGTAATTCTTGATCGCCTCAAGGACGCCAAGTTCGGTGTTTGAATCGAGCAGGACATCACCGAGAGACTTCCCCTCCGGTGGCGAGTCCACAACGGCGTCCGCCAATGGCGGAGGATCCGCGAGCCGGTCGCGAAGCAGATCGGCGGCCACCTGCACGTCCGACCTGCCGCCGCCGGGCGGGGCGTTCGCTGATCCGATAGCCATCAGTCGAGCCAATTGGTCCGGGTGAAGCCCGGATGTCAGGTCTTTTGCCATGGGTTTTGTCCGATTTCCATCACAGATGCGTTTGCAGTCAGTTGCTCGTGTCCGGTAGAGATCATCTTAGAATACAATTGCGATACTGCAATAGGTTGTTGTGGTTTCGTGATGGCTGCTGCTGTCGTTTCGTCCCTATCTACGGAAAACCGGCGTGAATCCTGCGCCTCGGGACATGAAAAAGGGCGCCACTGGCCCAACGGACCTGGCCAACTGCCCTCGCCCATCGTCACAAAGCTGGCCGGCCGCAGCGATTACAGCCGAGAGCCGAGACTGTCCGGCGGCTCAGGCGGAGAATCTTCTTGCGGAAGTCGCAGTAGCGGCGGAAGATGAAGAGCGCAGATCCGAACCGCAAGGAGAGTCATGACGTTTCGGGATATGACTGAGATGGGCGGGCGCCACGAGGCCTTCCAGACTACGCGCTGGACGGAGATCGGAGCCGAAGCAGCCGGCATGTCCGGGCGGCGGAAGGTCCTGGCGTCATTGGTGCGCCGGTACTGGAAGCCGGTCTACTGCTTTCTGCGCCAGCGGGGCTGCGACAACGAAAAAGCCAAGGACCTCACGCAGGGATTCTTCGTGGAGGTGGTGCTGCAAGGCAAGTTGGTGCGGCACGCCGATCGCGCCAAAGGCCGGTTCCGCACCTTCCTGCTGGCGGCGCTGGAAAACTATGTCGTCGACATGCATCGGGGCGAACACGCCCGGAAGAGGATGCCATCGGGCGGGCTGGCCTCCCTGGACGCCTCCGATCCCGTGATCTTACCGAGCGAGATTCAGGATCGCAGTCCCTCAGACGCCTTCCAATACGCCTGGGCCAGGGAACTGGTCAACGAGGCCCTGGTCGAGTTGGAGACTGAATACCGGCAATGCGGAAGGGAAGCCCACTGGTTGGCTTTCTTCGCCCGGGTGATCCGCCCGATCCTGGATGATCAGCCCAGCCCCCCGCTGCCAGAGTTGTGCGAGCATTTCGGCATCGAGAACGAAGTGAAGGCCTCCAACATGATCACGGTCGCAAAGCGCAGATTCCGCTCGATTCTCACGAACCTTGCCCGGAAGTCGGTGGAGTCAGGCGAAGATGTGGAAGAAGAGATTACCGAGTTGATGCGTATTCTCACAGAAGGCAGCAAAGAATCGAAGAAAGGCTGACGTAGAGCCGTCCGCAGGAGCCCGCCGCGGGCGAGGGGTCATCCGGGAATGTCGAAAACAACCTCAGAATCCAGTTATATCGGCCTGCCTTCCTGTCGATTAATACTGTTGGAGCGGACGCAAAACATGGGAGTCGGCGTGATTCGGGCATGACGCTTTTCACGCCAAACTAATCGGAGGACAACCGGTGCAATGCAATAAGGCAGCTCGTTTATCAGTGGATATTCTCAATAAGACCGCTGGTTTCTTATTTGCGGTTCTCATCGCGCTAATCTGCGAGACCATTCATTTGTTATTTGGTGTTCTCATCATACTAATGCTCATGGGGATTGTGTTGTACATGGTGATGCCCGAGATCAACTACGAATCCTCAAGCAACCTGAAGCTATCCAATCTAACGACGAATCTGCAGTCAGTTCGCGCACAATTGGAACTGTACCGCCTGCATCACAACGGGGCATATCCCGCAGACATAACCAAGGGGTTAACCATGAAGACTGATAGCGACGGAACCGTCAGCGACACCGGCGAATACGGCCCGTATATGGAGCAATTCCCAGCCAATCCGTTTGTTGACAACGCCGTCCAAGCCGTCAAGGCCAACGGAGCCGACGGCGAGGGATGGTCTTACAGGCCTACTTCTCATGCCCGCAACTGCAGGCCAGGTGAGTGCTATACACGCGTGTTCTTTGCCAATACCCCTGGGCACGAGGGCCTGTAGCTACACAGACCACAGTTAAGGGTCTAGCGAACCGGAGGACGATCTGTGAAACGAGATTAGGATGTTCGTTGATTCTCATCATGGTGGTCCTTCTGGTGATTTGGGCGTATCTGGAGATCCCCGAGTTCGGCCGGCGGCTGTACTGCCTGGGATGGTCAAGCGGACCAGCAAGTTTTATGCACGCACAACGCCCGGACAAATACGAATAACGCCACACCGCAACTAGCCGGAAGTTGGCCCCAGAAAATGCCAATATGTGTACCACTTTCGTAAGTGTTTGATACCACAAGGCCGCCTTGGGATTCAAAATCCCGTTATGGCAACATAGCGGCGGTACGACTCCACGTCCGGTATTGCTCGACGCCCCCAGATCGTCTCAAGTCAAGAAGCGACGCACCACCAGGTTTACGACGCTACAACTCACCTAAGACACGTCAGCCCCACGAGCACGATGCGTCTGAGTCGATGAGGAACGCGAGAAACCAAACACATTTCATTCATTGTGCCACCTTTTCTGCCCATACGTTCGCTGCCAACACCGCAACGAACGCTCAATCAGCCCAAGTTCAATATGCCACATCCATTCTTGCCGGATTGTGCCGTGAAGTCAAGCGGCAGGTGACAGAGATAAACTGAATATGTCCGGATAGCTTGACTAGGATTGGCCATGCCACTACTGTTGCGGTTGGTTATCGCATATGGACGTTAGACCTCGACATGTAGACCCACGCATCCTGAATGTCGCCAAGAACATTCATCGCATGATCCAGGGCGACCCAGGAATTGCCGACCATCTCCGTACGATGTTCCAGAAGGCGGCAGAGCTACAGGGCGTCGATGAATGGCATCCCGGTGAGTTGTACGACAGTGGCGATTCGATTATCACCATCCCCGATGTCCTCCAGGGAGCATGGATTGCCGTCATTCACGACGCCTATACACCAATAAGGGCCAACAACAGGCAGATACTTCATTGGCCATGTGAACCCGACCGCAAGCCGACTCAGAACATACGCAAGCTGCGGGATATCGCGAGCAACCTGATCCGCATGTGCCTGCTCATAAACTGGGCCGATAATCAAATTGACGACATCGAGGAGTTCGTTGCGGAACAGTTGCCGGAGGGTAAGATTTCGCATCGACAGCAAGACACCAGCAATAAACACATGAGCGCCCCGGAAGAGCCGCACATTGTCTATCGCTTGGCGGATGCACTCTCGGAGGTTGTCGATAAAGGGGATGATTGGAGGAGAGAAGTGGGAATGTATGAGCAGGTAATTCCCATGCCGCCGAGCCCCTCGGACGAGCAGCGAAACCAAGAGGAGCGTGCTAACGAAAAGATGGTGCAGGCCAGGGAAGACCTTCGGCAGGCGATAGACGCCGCCAAAGACGCTATACCAAAGGTGGATCAATACGTTCGCCAGATGTTCAACACCAAACCTGCGGTGTGGTCCTCTGACCTAAAGCGAAGACTGACCCTCTTCAAATCTGAGGTCCTCGGAGGAGGACCGGGCTTTGTCTCTGCCGAGCAGGGCCAGCGTTTCCGCAATCGTCTGGATTACTTCGATAAGTGTCAACAGGACCTCCACGACCTGGATGCTTCGGCCTTGGCGCCACCGGCGGGGCAAGGCGGCGGGATTGATCGAGTGCCGACCGACGTATCAAGTGCAGGCGACGCCGAGCAGACTGCTTCCATCGAGGATAGGCAGGTCGAATCGAGCGAGGCTGGCGAGTCGGAATCTCAGCCTGATGATAAGGGATTTGTCCTGAACCCCTCGGACCCTTCCGGCTACAGAGCAGCGACAGAAATCATAAGGAAGTACTGGCGCAGCCCTCCGCTACGGAACATGAGCAACAAGAACAAGGAATTGTGGAATATCCTCAACGCCGAACCGACAATCCGCCGATGGCGACCTGGCCCCGAAGCACCACCGAAGTACAGGAAATACAAGTTGTGCGTTAATCTCAATGATTGGCTAGG
>CAZSLS010000196.1:0-4977 GCA_964607575.1 uncultured Planctomycetaceae bacterium
CCACACAACCGGCGCGGTTGGCGCCATGCTGTTCGCCCGCCAGTCACGGTAGCCCCGACAACACCGTCGGTGCCTTATCTATCTTTCATGTCTGCAACTTACGCGGGCATCCGCATCTGCGGCGCCATTGCGGCCGAGAGATTACTCTGCCAGCAGGTCAAGCATGTGCGGTGCGGCCTGTGCGAGCACGCTGTTCTTGATCTCCTCGGCGAGGTCCGGATTCTCGGCGAGGAATGCCTTTGCCTTTTCGCGTCCCTGTCCGAGGCGGACGTCACCGAAGCTGAACCATGCGCCCTGCTTGGCGACGATCCCGTGTTCGACGCCAAGATCGACGAGATCCCCTTCGGCGCTGATTCCGCCGCTGAACATGATATCGAACTCCGCGGTCCTGAAGGGCGGAGCGACCTTGTTTTTGACCACGCGCGCCCGAACGTGGTTCCCGACGGGCTGGTCACCGTCCTTTATGGTCGACACGCGCCTGACGTCGATTCGCACGGAACTGTAGAATTTCAGAGCCCGTCCGCCCGGCGTGGTCTCGGGATTACCGAACATAACGCCGATCTTCATCCGAATCTGGTTGATGAAGATCACGCACGTTCGGCTCTTGGCGATCGCGCCGGTGAGTTTTCGCATGGCCTGGCTCATGAGCCTCGCCTGCAGACCGACGTGAGACTGGCCCATCTCGCCCTCGATTTCGGCCTTGGGGATCAGGGCGGCCACCGAATCGATAACGATCACGTCGACGGCGTTGGACCTGACCAGCAGTTCGCATATTTCCAGTGCCTGCTCGCCGGTATCCGGTTGAGAGACCAGCATGTTCTCAATGTTGACCCCGAGCTTTCTCGCCCAGGTCGGATCCAGGGCGTGCTCAGCGTCGATAAACGCCGCCACCCCGTCTTCCTTCTGCGAGCAGGCGATAATGTGAAGAGCCAAAGTCGTCTTGCCCGATCCTTCGGGCCCGTAGAGTTCGCAGATGCGTCCTTTGGGCACGCCCTGACCGCCAAGTGCGATGTCCAGACTCAGCGCACCGGTCGGTATTCCCTTGACGCTTGCGATCTGGTCGCCGGCGAGCCTCATTATGCTTCCGGTCCCGAAGTTCTTCTCGATCTGCTGGAGCGCAGCGTCGAGAGCCTTGTCGCGTTTCTTGTCCACCGGCCCGGTAGCGGCGGATCCGGTCTTGATCGGTTTCGATTTGCGTGTCGTTTCATCCGTTTTCTTCGCAGTCTTCGTCATCACATATTCTCCTGTCACATCTTGTATTAGCTCGCTTCCGTGCGTTCTGTTTGGTTGGACGGTTCTCGGCTGCACCAAAACTGTAAGGCATCTGTTCGGGTAGTGCAAGCGAAAAATAATTTTTTCTCACCGGCCCGAAAACGCCTCTTAAATCACCTCTGCCCGGACAATGGAATACGTGCCAGGGGAGTGTAAATCGGACCCCCGGGCATGAGTTTGCTCTGGTAGAGCGTCATTTCGGTGGTAGTGACCGTGCCCAATTCGGCGTCGGGCAATTGCCCCACCGCGGCCTCGAAATCGCCCGACTTTATCCGGGCGACCGTTGCATGGCCCTTGAACGGCCGTGATTCGCTGCGCCACCCGTCGGCGGCGAGGGCCTGGTTCATCTCCGCATGCAGAGACGCCAGCACGTCATTGCCCTCCCCCACCGGCGCCCATATCATCCTGGCACGCTTGTGCGGAGGGAAGCAGATCAGCGGTCCGACGGTAAAGGTCACTTCGCCGGGCGCCAGATCCCAGGCGTCGACAGCCCCTCGCGCCAGATCGCACAACTCAGCGATACTCTCGTCGGGCACGTCGCCGAGAAAGTTCATCGTCACGTGCAGGTTCTGCGGTTTGGTCCAGGTGATCCTGCCCGGAAGGGAGTCAAGCCGCTCGGCGGTCGAGACAATCCGCCCGCGCGTCGCCTCGTCGATATCCATCGCAAAGAATATTCTTTGCCCCATCTGCTCTCGCCCTCTCAGAAAGCGGTCAGTTCCTTGAACTCGGCGAACCTCGCGTCGATGTCGCCGCGATCGATCCGAGTGAACCGATTCAGCGAGAAGTCTTCCAGCTCGATGCTGGCCACGACCGTGCCGTATGCTATCGCCCGGTGCAACGTTTCGGAATCCACGGTATCCTTCTCGGCGATATATCCCATCATCCCGCCGGCGAAGCTGTCGCCCGCCCCGGTCGGGTCCACAACGTTATCCGCCGGATAGCCCGGTATCGGATAAACCTTTCCGTCGGCGAACAGCAGGCTTCCGTGCTCGCCTTTCTTGACGACCACGAACCTGCGCACCATGTCCGAACATTCCATGCCCGCCTGCACGATATTCGACTTGCCGGTAAGCTGGATCGCTTCGGAATCGTTTAACACGAGCCCGTCGATCCCGCCCAGCAGGTCGACCAGCAACTCGCGGTCGTTTTCTATCCACATGTCCATCGTGTCAGCCACTACAAGTTCCGCACCATCGAGTTGGGTGAGCAGTTCGATCTGGAGCGCCGGATGCGTATTGGCCAGGAAGACATATTTGCTGTCGCGGAACTGCTGCGGGATGCTCGGTCCGGCCTCCCCGAGTACGTTGACTTCCACGCTGACGGTGTCGCGTTGATTGACATCTTCGTGATACTTCCCGTGCCAGCGGAACGTCTTCGATCCCTTGCGGACCTCCAGACCGGCCAGATCGATATTCCCCCTGTCAGCCAGCGGTTTGAGGAAATCCGGCGGGCAATCTTCACCAACCACGCCCACGAACCTCACCGGCGCAAAGAAGCTCGCCGCGTAAGCAAAATACACGCCCGACCCGCCCAGGACGTCTTCGACCATGCCCGAGGGCGCTTCAACGGTGTCGATTCCAATACTACCTGTTACCAGCAAACTCATTTCAACTCCCGACTAGTGGTTAAATATACATCCGCCCAAACCCGGGGCGACGCCGCGGGGCATCATACTCTTTCCCGCACGTTTCCGCCAAACATGATTCTTTCAGGACACGGGGCGGTTCGGTCACGAAGATCAAGGTCCCGCCATTTTGGTCAGGGCGGACATTTGTTCGACTATCCAACCTTCTCGTCCTATCTGGACGGTTGAGTGAGTTGCCAGGGGCAGCGAGATCAGTTTCCTTGGCCCACCGGCGGCGGCGTAGATGCGGTCGCTGTGGCTGTGGGGGACGATGAAGTCCAGGCGGCCGTGAGCGAGGATTATCGGGCACTTCAGATCGGCGGCTGCGTCCAGGGCTGAGGCGTCGGCGGGGTCAAAGTCGGCGATCTCGCCGGCATGGACGATGGTCCTGGCCAGCCAACCCCTGGTCGCCAGTGGGAATATCAACCTGGCCGCACCTTTTACGCCGGTCGGCGGCGACAGCGAGAGCACACCTTCGCACCTGGAATCAACGGCCGCATACTGGATCGCCACACATCCGCCCAGCGAAGCACCCATGACAAAGACGCGCGGTTCGATGAGCTTTTCGACGATCATCGCGTCGACGACGGCCTTGATGTCGTGCTTTTCTTTGGCACCCCACGTGATGTACTTACCTCCGCTGGCGCCATGTGCCCGCAGGTCGGGCAGGACCACGTCCCAACCGTCGTCCGCTAACCGCTCACCAAGCGAGAAAAACCATCCCTTGCTCATCATCATGGGATGTATGACCACTACTGTGGCCTTGCGGGAGGCGGGCCCCGGGCGCCGGCGGGCCTTGATGACCCAGGCGTCTATCTCTGTACCGTCGGCGGCGACAACACGACGCTCTGCATCGATGCGCCCCTTATCGATCAGGCCCTGCGGACTTCCCTGCACCGCCAGAACAAACTTCCCTCCGATCGTTACGGAGTTTACGATCCTCGTCGCGAACATCCGTTCACAACCCGGGGCGACCCCCGCCAACACTACGCAGATAATGGCACGTCCTAACGTTTTCATCCGATATCTCCGCAGGCGTCAGGGTCAGGGCAGTTCGCGGATGCGGAGGTTCTTGAACTCGACGGGCGATCCTTCCGATTCGAGGCAGAGGAATCCTTCGCTCGGATCGCATGCGGTTCCGCCCGATACTTCCTCGCCATTTACCCACAGGCGTACCTCGCCGTTAATGCAGCGAATGTAATAGTGATTCCACTCCTTGACGCCCCTGGAGAGGTTCTTCGACGGGAAGCTGCGGGTTCCGTTTGGAGCGGCTGGGGGGAACGGTTTCATCTTCACGCCGCAGGGGAACACGTCGCCGTTGGTGGTGAACCAGTCGGGGTCCTTCTTGTGGCGCTTCCTGAAGTTCTCGGCGTAACCGTGGTCGAGGATCTGGCATTCGATACCCTTGGGCAGACGTCCCTTGCCCTTCTTGAGATTATCGAGAGATGCCTTTGTCGCCCAGACAAATATTCCCGAATTACCGGCCGCTTTCATGTGACGCCACTCGACGACGATCTCGAGATTCTTGTAGGACTTCTTCGACTTCACCACGCCGACGGGCCTGCCCGTGCAGTAGACCACGCCTCCGGTCCAGGTGAACGTGTCATCTTTGCAGTTGACCTTTTCGAAGTCGGCTTCGACCATCGCCCGCCAGCCCTCGCCCGTCCCGTCGATGAACGCCTTGGGGAGAGCGGTTTTCTTGTCGGCGGATTTTTCGGCGGCGCCGGAAAGCGATGTCGCCAGGCCCACTGAAGCACAAGAAGCCCCAGCCATGAATTTGCGTCGTGTGAGTTTCATATCGATGTCCTTTCTGAAGGATTATTCGAGTCGTCGAGACAGTATACACCCGAGGAGGGCGGCGAGATATACCTTGGATTCTTTCTGCCCGTGTGCGACACAAAAAAGTGGCGGGTAAATCCGATCTATCGACGGGAGTATCGCACGATCCGCGTAGGCGATCGCCTGACATTTCACTCCTGCGGGGTGACGATGAAGCAACGGCGCGCGACACCGCCAGCAGTTTTTATTAGCTGTATAAAACAGATGTTAATAGCTGCAGTAAAACAGCTTGCGGTGTGGCA
>CAZSLS010000196.1:4987-13021 GCA_964607575.1 uncultured Planctomycetaceae bacterium
CCGCTGATCCAAACAACGCGCGAAACCGCCCTTCGATTGCGCTCAGGATAAACAAGCGGCTTTACCGTAGCGATCAACCTCTGATGTATTGGGCAAATGAAAACCGCTTGCGGTGTCGCGCGCCGTTGTCGTAAAGGTCGTCCGAAGGACGACGGTTATTCGCCTTTGTACTTCGCCCAGTGATCGGACATTAGTTCTCTGGTTTGAACTTCGAGTTCCTGATCGCTGATTGCGGTCAACCGACCTTCCTTCTCGTACTGGTCGATCACCCAGCGCGCCAGCGGCGCGCATCTCATCTTGTTGATCCTGTCGATTCCCTTCAAACCGAAGAACTCGTTGACCCACAACACCACACCGTCGGTACCGCTCTTGTCGGTGATCGCCACGCGGGGTGGGCGGGCAAGCAGTTTTTCGGTATCGAAGATATTATAGATGCGCTCGTTTCGACGCAGACCGCCGGCGTGAATGCCCGCGCGAGTCGTGTTGAACGCCCTTCCGGCGAATGGATAGTTCTCCGGAATCGGAAGACCAATGGAGCACATGTAGTCCGCCAGTTCCGTGATAGCGGTGGTATCTATCCCGCAGAGGTCGCCCTTCAGCGCGATGTAGTCGAAGATGGCGCCGGCAGTCGGAGGATTCCCCGTACGCTCACCGAAACCGAATAGCGTCGTGTTGACCGCATCGCAACCGTAAAGCCACGCGCTCGTTCCATTGACGCTAACCTTGTGGAAGTCGTTGTGACCGTGCCATTCCAGGCGGTCGCTCGGCACGCCGCATTCCCGGTTGAGCTTGTAGATAAGCTTGGGGATGCTCCTGGGCAAGGCCGCCCCGGCGAACGGGACACCAAAACCCATCGTGTCGCACAGGCGAATCTTGACAGACAGTTCCTCGGGGACCTGACTGGACATTTCCATCAGGCGGTCGACGAACGGGAGGACGAACCCCTCGATGTCGGCCCGGGTGACGTCTTCGAGGTGACATCGCGGACGCACGCCGGCCTCGAACGCCGCGTCCACCACTTCGCAGTAACTGTCCATGCATTCCTTGCGGCTCTTGAACATTAACTTGTCGAAGATGTGGTAGTCCGAGCTGCTGGTAAGCATGCCTGTTTCTTTCAGACCGCACTCCTTGACCAGGCGGAAGTCGCCCTTGACCGCCCGAATCCAACCGGTGCATTCGGGAAATGTGTGTCCAAGCGCCCGGCAGCGGTCCAGGGTCTCGCGATCGTTCTTCGTGTAGAGGAAGAACTCGGTCTGGCGGATCACGCCGTTGGGCCCGCCGAGGCGGCTGAGCAGATCATATATTTTGACCATCTGGTCGATCGTATACGGAGGGCGTGCCTGCTGCCCGTCGCGGAACGTCGTGTCGGTGATCACGATGTTGCGATCCTTGACACCGGGGAGGTCAAACTCCACCGGCTGGTCGTCGATATATTCAATCACCGGCCGCTCGAACTGGATCAGCGGCGGGAGGCTGTGCGGGAAAGTATCTTCCAGCAGGTTCGGCTCGGTCGCGTCGACGAGCGGATGCGGTTTGCGAGCCCCGACCTGGATGGGCGTCTTCGTGTTTTCTTCTGCCTTCTGCGTCACAAGCGACTCCTTACGTTCACGTTTTGGCGGCGGGCGCTGGTTGTGCATTCAACGACGCCACCGAGATCTGCTCAGGCGAGCGAGTCTTAGCCTCATCGGGCCAGTTCGCCGATTGCAGTTGTTTCCACTCCCTTGCCAATAGTATAGCAACTCGAACGCCAATAGCAAACATCTTCTTCCGGCCGGAGGCGCGAGGTGTGCGACGCAGTATTGGTCCCGTTCAGCGGAGTTTCTTGACGGCGATATCCCTGCTGGTATCGCCGGTCTTGCGGAAGATGTTATGCCTCGTATCGTTAATGTAGTACAGCTTCTCCTTTTCGCCAACAACGGTATAGATGCGGGCCGAGATCGAGTAGAACATCGGATTCGGGCGTATCTTAGTCGGATCGTAGGGCACGGCGAATGTCACGGGCAACTGGAATGGTCCCTTCAACGTAACCGTGCCGATCAGCGGCGCCGGACCGTCAGCCATCGCGGTGTTGCGGATTGAAACCACGACCCGACTTATCCTGGCGGGGTCGGGCTTCTGACTGAAGTTGATCTTCCCGGTAACGACGGGGCTGGTCTCTTCGGTCGCGCGTATCTCCACAGTGAAGGCCCTGGCGGGCTTGACCTTCTTCTCGCCGGGCCGACGGTAGGCCAGCGAAACTGTCGCCTTGCCCCCCCCGCACGACGCGATACGTAAACGTAGCAGCGCCGCCCTGTCCGGGCATGGGCGGCATCTCCGGGAACATCTGCGAATCGGTTAAGTACCTGTGAGACTTCAACGCGACGGTCGAATCCTTCGCCTGCGAAGCCGCCGACCAGAGGAATCCCGTCGACCGGTTCCCCCGCAGCTTGATCAGCACCAGATCGCCGACGGCCGCCTCGACCGTCCTGCCGTTATCGCTACTCTTGAGATTGATCGCCTTGCCGCCGGCAGGAACGGTCCGGGCCCAGGCCTTACGGTGGCCGGACAGACGCCCGAGCAGGAGGACCATCTTCTTGGATGCGTCGCCATCGAGGATCTTGGCCAGCGCGTCGAGGTGTTTGAGCATGGGCATTTTCCAACCGATGTGCTCGTAAAGTTGTATACCCTTGGGACCCGACAGCCAAAAGGTATATGCCGGCCCGGTCGGATTCTCCATCCGGATGCGGGTGACGTCCATGGCGCGGTCGAAGAAACCGTCGGCGGCGAGGTGGTCGATTATCTTCTTGGCTCCGGTCTGGCTAGCCTGGGCCGCGGGCCAGAACGGCTTGCGTCGATCACGAACCCCAGGCACCCTGATCGTCAGTTGGTAGTAGGGCTTGTCCTGCTCGCCGTAATAGCGGATGTTGAGTGTGAAATTCTCAGCCGAGCCCTTGAAGAGCGTCGCAAGTTTCGCCGCCTTGGCCGACAGGACAGGAGATTTGACCGGGGGTTTGACCGCGGACTTGCCCTCCGCAGCCAGACAGTTCTGACACTGACCGAGCTTGCCCGAGCACTTCTTACACAGCTTGAACGCCCCGCTTGAAGTATGGCCCGGACACTTCGTGCATCGCCCTATCGAGGCGATATACATCATGTTCTTGCACTTGCCGCACAATGCCGCCCTCGCGTCAGTTGCGAACACCAAAACAGCCGCCAACGATACCATCAACGCTAGTCGCTTCATGATCCTACCGTCCTTTCGAGAGTTTGGACGCTCGGGGAGGTGACAAGTTCCAATACTAACTCGCTATTGCGGCTTCTTCTTCGGGGGCTTGCGTTTTCGTCTTGGGGGAAGTGGTACGTCCATTGCGGCGCCGGGGTCTTTCTGGTCGGTCATCCAACGGTGCAACTCCGTCTTCAGGCGTTTTTTGACCTCGGCGTATTTGGGGTCGGCGGCGAGGTTGTCCATCTCGTAGCGATCTTTGTCCACGCGGTAGAGTTCCTCAGCCGGTCGGTTATGGAACTTGTCCATCAGCATTTTGGCCCGCTTGTCGCCCTTTTTTGCGGCTTGGGTGGTCGCCGCCCACCATTGCAGATCGTACCGCCGGGCCAGTGCGGGGTTCTGGAGATGCTTCTCGTGATACGGTTCGGTGTGCTTTAGATTCGCGATGTAGTGGAACTCATCGTCGCGGAGCGAGCGAATCGGATACGGGTTGCCCTCGGGAACATTGTTGTGTACGCCGTACACGTATTTGCGATGCTTCTTCGTCTTGCCTGTCAGCACGGGCAGGAAACTCACCCCGTCGAGCTTCGCCGCGGTCGGGTCGCCGCCGGCGGCCTGGATGAAGGTAGGCAGGATATCGGCGATTTGAATCAGCGCGTCGGACTCCGCAGCAGCCTTGACGCGCCCGGGCCAGCGCGCGATCAGGGCCGATCGCAGACCGATATCCCAGTTGGTCCATTTACCGAAAGCGAAATCCCATCCCTGCTCCGACGAAAACATGACAAGCGTGTTTTCGGCCTGGCCGGTTTCCTTCAGAAGTTTGAGTATCCGCCCGACTTCCTTGTCCAGCTCGACAACTTCCGCGAGGTATCCGATAAACGTCTTCCGCGTCGGCGGGTTGTCGTGGATCACCGGGGGCAGCTTGACCGCGGCGCTGTCGATCTTCGAGGCGTCTCCGGATCGCCACGGAGGATGAGCATTGTTCGAGCAGCAGAACAGGCAGAATGGCTGCTTGGGATCCTTCGAGATGTACTGGCGAGCAGAATCACCGGCCAGATCGCGACCGCCGACCCGGTCGAACGGGAATACGGTCTTGGGGCTGGCGTGCGTCTTGCCGACAACACCCACGCGATAGTTCAGATCGCGGAGGTGGTGGCAGATGCTTTTGGTTCCCGCTTTAGCGCCGGTGTGATTGCGAGCCACTCCGCTGCGCACGGGATAGAGCCCGGTGTAGAGTTCGGCGCGGAACGGTGCGCACATGGACATCGCCGCGTACGCCCTGGTGAACTTCATCCCCTCGGCGGCCAGTGCGTCGATGTTCGGCGTCTTGATATTCCGCCCGCCATAACAACTCAGCGTGCTGTAGGTAACATCATCGGCAAGAATGAACAGGAAGTTGGGGCGAGGGTGTTTCTTGACCGCACCATAAACAGGCGCGGCGGCGACGGTAACCGCCGCCGCCAGACCGTATTTCATGAACTCTCGCCGTTTCACGGTTTTACTTCAGCGGGTTGGGCGTTGTTGACACGTTTTTCAGATCGCCCATGGCCCATTGGAGCCCGGCCAGGTAGTGCTTCAGGACCAGCGGATTCCAGAAAATCTCGTCGCGATGACCGAGCGAGCAGTAGAAAATACGTCCCTTACCGTGGGTGTTGACCCAACTGATCGCGTAGTCGTTGTCCTTGCGGCCACCCTTCTTCTTGAGCTGACTCATATCGAGGCTCAGCAGCACTCGCAACTTTTCGCGCGAGTAGACGCCGCGGTTGAACTGGTAAATCTCGTCGGTGACCTTGAAGCCCTTGCCCTCAAAAGCGGCGTTGATCGGATTCGTCGGATCGTCGTTCTTGATCGGAACCGGCATGTGCCACGGATGGCCCGCGAAATACCCGCCCATCATCTCGCCGAATTCTTTCCACTTGTAGGAGCAGTCGGTAGCCGCGTGAATTCCCACGACGCCGCCGCCGGCTTTGACCCAATCCATGAAGCTCTTGCGGAGGGCTTCGGTATCGGGTCCCTTGCCTGCCATCGCCTTGACTTTCGCTTCGTAGGCGGCGAGATCCTTGGTGTATTTCTCCTCGGCTTTCTTGAGTTTGGCGGCGTCCTTGATGCGTTTGGCGTTGGGCTTGCGAGGTTTGCGCGGGCCCTTGACGGTGAACAACTCGCCGGTGGTGTTGCTGAGTATGATCGCGTCGAACTGCTTGATCTTGTCGGGCGTGAAGTTCGCCAGATCATCGCTGACAACGGCCTCGTACGCGCCGGTCTTCTTGCCCATCATCGGCAGGGCGACTTTGGCAGCCTCAATCGCCGCGCCATGCCTGAAACCGCCGCAATGGCTGTAGATCAGCACCTTCCGGGCCTTTGCGGGCTTGGCGGGCGCTTTATCGGGCATGGCCTTGGTCATTTTCTCGACTTTATCTGCCTTGACCGCGGCCGAACTCCCGGCGGTGAAAACGCCGACGATCACGGCGACGAACAACGATGCGATAAGTATGTTCCTCGACATTTTACAATCTCCTTATTTCCCTTTGATATCGTACGCCATCAAGGCGCTTCCGTGTCGGATGTACAGCACTCCGCCGGCGACCACCGGATGCGCCCAGTGCTTGCCATCGCCCTTGGTCACTTTGAAGGAACTGATAACCTTGAATCCGCTCGGGCTCGCCTTGACGAGTCCAACCGTACCGCCCTTCTCTTCGTAGCAGTAGAGCATACCGTCGGCGAAGACCATCGCTCCCTTGCACTTCCAATGCTTGTCGAACTGGACCTCGCCCTTCTTCCATTCAGCACATATCCAGTTGCCGTCGCCATTACCATTCCACGTAGTCCCGTAGAGATACCCATCGACCAGGATGACCCCGCCGTGGTGCGTGTCGAAGCCCTTATCCTTCCAGGCAACCTTCACGCTCTTTCCGTCATCCGCCAGGTCCAGCATCACACTGCCGTCGTTGTATCCACTGGTAATGAAGATGCGCCCCTTACTGTAGGTCGGCGAAATGGGATGGGCCTGGCATCGTCCGCTGTACGGGAACTTCCAGAACACCTTGCCATCGGCCGCATTCACGCCGATTACGTTCTTCTCGGTCATAGTGACTATCAGATTCTTCTTGTCGTCCTTGATCAGGATCGGCGAGCAATACGCCGACATCTCGCCGGTGCTCTTGGCCTGCCAGACCGTCTTACCGGTAAGTTTGTTCAGGGCGACCATAGTAGCATCAGGCCCGCCGGGAGTGCAGATCGCCAAGTCACCGATAATAAGGATCGATTCGGCGATGCCCCAGCGAGGAACCTTCGCGCCGAACTTCGCGGCGGTGTCGACGGACCATTTTTCCTTACCGTCGGCGGCAAGGAAGCATGTGACCTTACCCTTTGAACTCATAACGTAAATGTTATCGCCGTCGACAGTGGGAATAGTTCGCGCGCCGGGCATGTAGCACTGCATCGCGGGTCCGTACGGGGCGGTCTTCCACTTCAGCTTGCCTTTCAGGTCGAGGGCGAACATCGTCTCCTGGCCGTCGATCATACCGGTAGTGTAGATCGTGCCTTTGGCGAGCGATATCGACGAGAACCCCTTGCCGAGGTCCACGTCGGACGTCCACAGCAGTTTCGGACCGCCCTCGGGCCAGCTCTTCAGCAGACCGGTCTCCCCTGACTTTCCGTCCCGATTGGGCCCGCGGAACTGCGGCCAATCCGCACCAAGCGTTATCAACGCGGACGATAACACGACAGTTGCTGCAATTGTCAATGCAATACGTTTCACTTTTCGTCTCCCAGGTATGTTTTGTATTTCGCTCAAGCGGACGGGCCCCGTGAGCCCAACCAACGTTTCGAGGCTTCTCTCACTGGACAGCCCACCATATGTTAACCGTCCGCGGGGGCGCCTTGCAACAGACTTTCGACGACACGCCCCCCAGGCCTCCGTGCCGATCGCAATGCGCGCACAGGGCTCGCTTGTTCTTAAGTCAATATTCACTTGCTTGCCCTGAGCTTTGTCGAAGGGGTAAACTCTTGCCCTGTCCTGTGCGAAGCCCCAGAGGGCGTAGCAGGATGCCACAGCAGTCCGCCTGCTGGCCGGGCCGCGCAGAGTGCAGCATACGTGTTGCCGATCCTAGCGACCGGCGTTTGCAACGTGTGTGTAATACCCGCCGTCAGACTTTCGCCGTTCGCCTATCGCTCTAATATTCGTGTCACAACGAAAGGAACCAAAATGACAGCGAAAAAGAATTCTCTGGAGAGCGATGCGGCCATCCTGGGCAGCACGCATGGCGGCAGCGAGAGTACATACGTGCTTGAAGATCAGATTGGGAGAGATGCTGCTATGGAACAATACCGTAAGGATTGGAAGACTTTTAACCGAGATAATTACGACAGTCAATGCAGCCCTCCAAGAGATTTACACGACAACCCAGAGTTTTATGGCGCACCTGTTCTCAAACGCTACGTCCGAAGCTAGCAGTACTGCAAATTGGGAACTGTCAGGGGGCAGGCTTTGTATTTTGCATGTCACGATATAATGAAATGCTAACATAGGGATCAATGGGCACGGTGTTCCGCCGGCCCTTATCCCTCGCGTTGGCGCCGGAAACGGCGATCTTGTCTTACAGTTCCCAACCTTTGCGGTACTCGGCGCGTCGGAGGTACTTGTTGGCTGACGGGATGTTGGTGATCTTCATCTTCGCCGAATCCCATTGGAGGCGCGTGTTCAGGCGGACTGCAACATTGCCCAGGCAGACGGCTTCCGCCACGTTGCGGGCGTTCTGGAAGCTTCCGCGGGATTGCTTGCCACCGCGGAACGCCGGGACCCATTCATCGTACCCTCCGATTATCTTCACGTC
>CAZSLS010000197.1:0-12854 GCA_964607575.1 uncultured Planctomycetaceae bacterium
CGTTCACCATTATTGCTCCGACGAGAACGGGATGATCACGAAGGTCAATCTTATCGTGGCGACTAATTTCAACGCGGCGCCAATGGCCATGTCGGTCGAAAAGGCCGCAAAAGGCATGATCAAGGGCGGCGAGGTCAACGGCGGGCTGCTGAATATGGTGGAAATGGCTTTTCGCGCGTACGATCCGTGCCTCTCCTGCGCCACCCACAGCCTTCCGGGGCAGATGCCCCTGGTAGCCCGGATACACGATCGTTCGGGGACCGTGATCCGGGAAGTCCGCCGATGATCCGCCGCGATGAAGCCATCCTGATCCTCGCGCTGGGTAACGATATTATCGGCGACGACGGTGTTGCGCTCGCCGCGGCGCGTGCCCTGAGAGAAACGTTCGCCGGCGACCTGAACGTTGACGTTGTGGAATCGGCAGAGAGCGGGCTCGCCCTGATCGACCTCCTGTCCCCTTACGATCGCGTGTTGCTGCTGGACTCGATCGAGGCCGGCGACCTGCCCGCCGGGACGGTTCAGGAATTCTCGCGAGATGATTTCCACAGGGTGCTTGGTCCTTCCCCTCACTATGCGGGGCTCCCCGAAGTGATCGCATTGGCTGATAAACTCGGTATAGACTTCCCCAGCGAACTCCGCGTTCTGGCCATAAAAATCGATTTCCAGGAAGAGTTCCACCAGGGGCTCAGCGACGATATCCTCCAGGCCCTGCCCGATTATATAAACCAGGCCGAGCAAATCCTCCGCAACTGGGTCCGCCAGCATGCACGAAATATCACTAATTGACAATCTGCTTGAAAGTGTCTTGCCTGAAGTTGAAACTCAACGCAGTCTGGGCCGGAACGTCAGGGGCTTGGCTTTGACGATAGGGGCGATGGAACTCCATTCCGCCGAGGCATTCCGCCAGGCGTTTACCGTTCAGACCAGCGACACGCCTTTGGCGGGCGCCGGTTTGGAGCTGACGATAATTCAACCCGAAGTGAACTGTCCATCGTGCGGATTCCACGGACCGTTCCCCGGCGACCGGATCGATCCGCACAATCCCGACCCCATCATGGAGTGTCCCGCGTGCAGCAGTCCCGCCGCCGTGGCCGGCGGTCGGGGTATCCAGCAGGTTGAGTTACTCCTGGTCGAGTAATCGCTCAACACTCACCGTCAACACGCCCGACAGGACTCGAACCTGTGACCTGCGGTTTAGAAGACCGCTGCTCTATCCAGCTGAGCTACGGGCGCAAAGTTTGATGTTATAGTATTTTAAGGCAGTTGCCGCACGAGGTCCGATAAGCTGTATTTGATACCATTTGACTGTCGTTCGATACCGACGTTCATTTGATACCCAGCCTCTCTATACGGACCGCCTTGTCCATAATCCAGCGACGCATTATGACAGCAGGGGGGTTGAGAATCAATTGTTTTCAGTCTGTGTCCGTCTCGTGTGTGACTAGATTTCCTGGCGGAAATCTTTTCACACACAGAACAGTTGAGTCCCGATGTACATCGGGAAGCAGGCGAACAGGTGAAACACCCAACGGCAAAAGCTAAAAAACCAGCACGCTCACCAAACACACAGCTCTTTTGCGGCCTCCTGCTCACCTGTTCACCTGCTCAAGAAAGAAGCCTAACAACGCTAATGCGCCCTCAACGGCAGGAATGCGCACAACCATCAATTTTACAAGAATATAGAAAAGCCAGAAAAACTAGTCACACACCGGAACTCACGATCTCCGGATTTGCCTTGCCCGAACTGCTGAATTGGATAGAATCGCTCCAACGGCCCCGCGAGCGTTGCAGGGAGAAGGCGGCCCGGGGAATCCCGGGCGAGATAAGTATGAACATGAGCGCCAACAATCCCATCTTTGTCCTGGAAGAGATCACCAAGGATTTCCCCGGCGTCAGGGCTCTGGACAAGGTGTCGTTCGAGGTAAACAGCGGCGAAGTCCATGCACTCGTGGGCGAGAACGGGGCGGGCAAGTCAACGCTTGTGAAGATACTGGCGGGGCTCTACAGGCCCGATGAAGGCGTCATGTATTACCAGGGAGACAGGATCGAGGCGGTCGGGCCCAGGCAAATGTGCGAGATGGGCATAAGCGTGATCTACCAGGAACTGAACCTCTGTCACAATCTGTCGGTGGCGGCGAACATCTTCCTCGGCAGGGAACGCGTCAAGTACGGAGCGGGAATTGTCGACGAGGGCGGACTGCAGGCCGAATCGCGGAAATATCTCCAGATGCTCGATGCCGATATCGATCCGGCTGCGCCCGTGAGCAGCCTCAGCATCGCCGCACAGCAGCTTGTCGAGATTGCGAAGGCTCTTTCCTACGAGAGCCAAGTCATCATCATGGACGAACCGACTTCGTCGCTGACGCTGCACGAAGTAGACAAGCTTCTGGACGTCGTAAGACAGCTCAAGGCCGACGGGAAAGCTATCGTGTTCATATCGCACAGGCTGGAAGAAATATCTACTATAGCAGATACGGTCACGGTCTTGAGGGACGGGAAGCTCATCGGGACCCATCCCATGGATCAACTCGACACGGATCGCATTGTGGGCATGATGGTCGGGCGCGAGGTCACGCATGAGTACCCGGGTCCGGCGGCGTCGCTTGGCGATGCTGAGCCCCTGCTGGCGGTGAAGGACCTCTCTTCGGGCGACAGCTTCAGCGGCGTTACGTTCGAACTGTATCCAGGCGAGATACTGGGCCTTTCCGGGCTCGTGGGCGCGGGGCGCACCGAATTGCTGGAGGCCATCTACGGGCTGAGACCGATTACGTCGGGTCAGATTCTCCTCGAGGGCAGGCAGATCGCGATCGCCTCGCCTGGAGATGCGATTGGCAAGGGTATTGCAATGACCTCGGAGGACAGGAAGAACAAGAGCCTGTTCCTGAACTTCAGGACCCGGGAAAACGTGACGATCTCTTCGCTGAAAGACTCGGTCGAGCATTTCTACGTGAGCGGTCCGAAAGAGCGGGACATCGTCCGGAAACTCACCGAGCAGCTTAACGTCACGCCAGGCGACCCGGAGTTCATGACCGTCAACATGAGCGGGGGCAATCAGCAGAAGGTTGTCCTGTCCAAGGCCTTGGGCACTGAACCGCGGGTCCTGCTGATGGACGAGCCCACCAAGGGTATCGATGTAGGCGCCAAGGCCGAGTTGTACGAGATCATCCGGCAACTGGCCCGAGAGGGTAAGGGCATCCTGTGCGTTTCGTCGGAACTCCTGGAAATCCTGGGTCTCTGCGACAGGATACTTGTGATGAGTAAAGGCCGCCTCATACGCGGATTCTTGAATAGCGAAGCGACTGAAGAGAAGATCATGTCGCTTTCGGTGTGATTTGAGCATGGATATAAAGAGTATCAGAAGACGTCTGAACCCGGGCACTATCCAGGAGATGGGCATACTCATTGCCCTGGTGGTGCTGTGCGCATTCTTCACTGTCGCGTCGCGGGGAAAATTCGCCACGATGGGGAACGCCATGACCGTCCTGCGGCAGGTTTCAATGGCAGCTATCGTGGCCGCGGGCATGACGCTGATCATGATCACTGCCAACATCGACCTGGCAGTGGGATCGTATCTCGCCCTGACCGGTGTTATAGTCGCCAAGCTGCTCAACGTGGGCTGTCCGTGGTACGTCGCTATCGCGGTGACGATGCTGGGGATGGCGGCGATCAACGCTATTGTCGGAACGGCCATCTCGAAACAGAAACTGCAGTCGCTGATCATAACTCTGGCCATGATGGCCGCGGCGCGGGGTTTTGCCCTGAGTTGGACGCAAGGGCAACCGGTGTACTACGACAGCAACGCCGTATTTGAATTGGCCAACGGATATGTCTGGATCTTCCCGGTTCCCGTCATCGTGATGGTTTTCGTTCTGGCGATAGCGCAGTTCGTGTTGAAGAAGACGCGTTTCGGGAGATACGTCCACGCCGTCGGCGGTAATCAGGAAGCCGCTATCACATCCGGTATCAACATCGACAGAGTGAAGATCGGCGTGTTCGCCATCTCCGGGGCCCTGACCGGTCTTGCCGGATGCATCATGGCCGGGAGGCTTATGTCCGGGTCGCCGATCGCCGGGCAGGGTTTCGAACTCGACGTCATAGCCGGTGTCGTTATCGGCGGTACGAGCCTGAAGGGTGGATACGGCGGAATGGTCGGAACTCTACTGGGGGTTCTCACCGTGGGCGTTATCGCCAACGGGCTTACGATTCTGGGTGTCGGACCTTACTACCAGCTTATAGCAAAAGGTGCTATCATCTACCTCGCGATGGTGATTGACAGCAGGGCGAAAAAAGTCAAGCGGTGAACTCGATAACACCGCAAAATGAAAGGAACGTATCATGAAGCAGTTTTTAGTTGTGGTTCTGGTGATATCGGGTCTCCTGGTGTGCGGTTGCAGCGATAAACCGGGCGACGAAACCCCCAAAGTCGGCGTGATCCAGATTACCCTCGAGCACGAGTACCAGGTGATACTCAACAAGGGCTTCAAGGACAAAGCCAAAGAAATGGGGATGGAGGTCCTCGTTGAAATCAACGACATGAACCCCGAGAAGTGCATCACCGCCGCCGAGAACCTTATCGCCGCGGGCGCCAAGGCGATCATCGTCGCGCCCGCCGATCCGGGCAGCTTCAAGGCCGTCGCCATGCTCTGCAAACGCGCCGGAGTGTTCGTGGTGAACGACGGATCTCCCCAACCGCCCGGCGTGGGGGCCACTCCGTTCATCGGAACCGACAGCTATTCGGGCGGTTTGAAAGCCGCCGACTTCGCCGCCAAATGGATCAAAGAGAACCTCGCCGGTAAGAAGGTCGTCATAGCGCACCTGACCCTGCCGACTTTCACCGACTGCGTCCAGAGGAACAAGGGCTTCGTCGACGGACTGGCCAAGCAGCTCGCCGGCGTTGAGTACGAAATCTACAGCGAGAACGGTAAGGGTTCGCGCGAGGGGGGGCTCACCGCGACCGAGAACCTCCTCCAGGCGCACAAGGACATCAACGTCCTTTTCGGATGCAACGACGACTCGGCGCTGGGCGGATACAGCGCGATGAAAGCGTTCGGTAAGAAGGACGCCGAGAATCTCGTTATCGGTTTCGACGGTTCGCTCGGCGCTTTCGAGGAGATAAAGAAGGGCGGTATGTTCCGCGCCGACATTGTGCAGCTTCCTTACAAGTACGCCCAGATGCACATGGAAAGGGCGGTCAAGCTGATCCGCGGCGAAAGCAAGATCGCCGACTACGACAAGGGACACGTCTTCATCGACCCTCCGGTCGTCACCAAAGACAACGTCGACGAATTCATCGCCAAGATCAAAGCAAGGCTCGGAAAATAGAAACTCAGGTAATGTGTCCATAACGGAATCAGGATGACGGCGGGCTCGTAACGGGAGGGTATTGACATGAGACAAGAACTGGAAGGTGCGGAACGACTGATCCGGGAGTTGCGGACACTCATCACGCGTTGCGGGTGGGCCGGGAAGGCCCCCGACCTGGTCGTAGAGGGCGTTGTCTCGGTCCTGACGCGGTATCTCGTGACCGGACGGCCACTATTGGATCTGGTGGAAGAGACCCTTTCTCTCCCCAGCTTTACGCCTGTTCGCCGTGACATGGAAGTGAATCTGATCCTGAACACGTTGATTTTTCTGTACGATCGTCAACTTATGGAGAAATCCAGAGATCTGTTGAGTCACTTGGCAGCAGAGCTTGACCGCGCCCCAGAGGCATTCCTAAACCGAGTCAACGAGAACCTCGCCAAGAAAGAGCCGGATTATCCGCCAATTCCCCACCTGGTGGACGGAGAGCCGCGTTTCGGCGTGTCGCTCGTGCTGGCGTTCGAATATCCTCATGTTTTCGTCAATGCTGTGAACGAAAGCTTCTCGAAGTTTCCGTTGCATCTCCCTCCCGGCGATGGCCCGCCAGGATCTAACGGCGCATACATTACAGATCAAATGCACTTCACGCTGCTCAATGTCGGCATCGACTGTCCCGGGCCGGAAGCGGATCGTCTGGTCACTGCAGTGAAGCCGCCTCTGTCCCGGTTGATCTGCACCGACTTTGCGGTGGGCAGTGCAGTCCGGGTGATGTGCGACCAGGCCACGGTGAGACCCATCTTTCGGATCATGCCGGACGGTTCGATCATACTGCTCGGCTCCGGGGCGGAGTTTCTCAGGGCGTTCTGCGATTTCCGTCAGTCCGTGTTGCCCGTGATCGAACGTCTCACTTCCGGCTCGGAGGCCTATAACATCTGGATGCATACAGTGTACGCGCGACCTCCCAAAGAGCTGACAGCTTCTCAAATCGAGATTATCGCCAAGGCGGCGGAAAGTCTGGAGAATGAGGGGCGCGAGCGGATTAAGCTGGAGAATGCGAGGTTTGCCATCATGAAGTTCAAAGACAAGAAAGCAATCCTCCCCCCGGATGCTCTTCATGCATACAATCTCGCCGGACATGAGTGGGTTGAGTCTTAGGGTGCGAGGGGATCGACCCACTCCGCAGTCGACAAGGCGATCTGTGTTGAAATGAACGGGGCGCAGGAAGGCTTACCCCGGTTCCAATCAGGGAATATCGCTTGAAAGGAATATGAACATGAAGACCGCAAGCGACGGATCGAAATGTCTCTTACTCGCAGTTGTGGCTGTTGGGCTGGTCAGCGCATCCAGCTTGGGTGCCGAGAAGAAGTCGTGGGAGGATGAAACCGTGCTGGTCTCCCGACAGGGCGATCAGACCGTCGTCCGCCCGGTCAAGGGCGACAAGGTACTCTTCAAGAACAAAGACGCGCAGCTTGCTATCGAGTGGGCTCTAGCCAACGCTCGCACGACCCTCGTGCAAGCGGGCAGTTACATGGTCGACGACTCGATCGACGCGCCGCGCGACGGCGTCACGCTCATCATCGACCAGGGCGCGGTCATCGAGATGAACCTCGACGCGGATCCGAAGACGAATATTGGCTTCCGTTCGCGTCTGGGCCCCAATGCGCAGCAGTTGGCGCCGATTATCTACATCAAGAATCGCAACAACGTTCGCGTGTACTATTTCGGCGACCTGGTCCATGGCAAGAAGAAAAAGCCCGCCGGGTCGAAGCAGCCGTTCGTGCAGACGTTTCCTGTTGTTTTCGACGGGCGTAATAAACAGCGCACCTGTGGCGTCGACGGCGGAACGCTGATCGCCACCGGGACCATACACAACTCCTTCCTCTGTCTGGACTCGAAGAACATGAAAGTGCCGCTTGTTTGTCCCGCCCCGTCAGGCGGCGACGGGGTGTTTTGTATGGAAGGTTGCGACGACGCCGCGATCGGCATGGTTGTGAACCTAGCTGGAAAGAAGGGCGGCGGTTGCGGCGAAACGGTCGACCTGAATGCGTGCAACAGCAACATTAAAATCGATACGCTTATTGGCGAACGTGCAAACGAGATTATCGACTGTAACGCGAGTCAAGCGGATATTCAGGAAACGATCTCCATCGGACGATCGCCGACGCTGTTTGACCTGACCCCCAACAGCGGCAACCGGTGGACTTCTCGACCACGAGCGACGAAACGTCTGACATGTAAAAAACTGACAATTCTTTCAGGCGACGATCCGGCGAAAGTGGGCCTTGTAAAAGGCAGGAACCGAAAAAACAGACTTGCTCTGGTTGTCGATATAGGCGATCTGAAAACAAAGGAAAAACCGCCCGCTGATGTAGAGATCGGCGAAGTGACGTTCCTGGCCGACGCGGTCGACGTGAAACGGACCATCACGATACCGAAGCTGCCCGATGCGCTACCGTGCTTCACCGTGAAAGCAACCGTGGAAGTGACCCTCAAAGATGGCGGGAAGAAGCTGTACACCAAAGCTGTCGAGATCGACGTGCGAACCGGTAACGTCAAGCCCTGACTCTTATACACATATCTCCAGCACTGTTTAATAGCAATGTACTACGCCTGCCGGCAGGCAGGTTGTTGAGCCCGCCGGAGGTGGGCGACTTGATAGTAGCCCAGCGGTGAGCCGTAGGCGAGCCCTGGGAACAGGGTCTATAACAAAACAGAGCCCACCGGAGGTGGGTGATTTGAAGGGCCGGCACACCGGTCTCAAGTCACCCACCTCCGGTGGGCTCAAAGGCAAGGACTCCATCGCCTTAACTCCATAGCCCCGGGGCGACAGAACGCACCGAGGGGGCAGATCGAGAGTTACTCCCGATGCCTGTCCCGAAGAACATCGGGGGTCTTCGGCGCTTGCGATTGTGCCACAGTTCAAAACCGCGTTGACGTTGCTGTCAGACACGATACAATCATTGGAAAGGCCCACGACGGTCGTGGGCTCAGCGCCATTTGCGGGATCCAAGGGAAAGAGACGCATGGGGCAGCCAGATCAAAAGAAGCAGCGCCGATGGCCGTGGATCGTGATTGGGATATGCCCTGCTATGATTAAACGTGTCTTTGCGTATTTCAAAACCAGGCCATCGGCGGCCTCAATACGATTCTTCGCCATGACCTTTCCGGTATGGGCGCTCACCACTTTCCTGTTCCTTCGATTCAGTGGATTCTTCACCGTGGCGACCTACGAATACACGACTCAACACTTACTGCTCTGGTTGGTCATATACATGGTCATGCCCTCAATTCTCGAGGAGTCTGTCTATCGCCCAATATTCTTCCCGCTGGAGATGAAGCTGAGATCCAAATCGTTCATTCTCCGCATGCTGATCAGCACTGCAATCTTCGTTGTGGTCCATCCAATAAACGCCTACTTCTTCATGCCCGATGATTTCTCCGTATTCAGTGACTGGCGTTTTCTTACTGCTGTAACAATACTTGGATTCTATTGCTCGATCCTGCTCGTATACACCAAGAGCATCTATTTCGGCATACTCACCCATTACGTGATGGTCATAGGTTGGAAATTCATCTTGTGCGGCCGCCATGTGTCATCGCAGGGGAGTTGAGGGGGCATTCAGGGATGACCGCGGGCTGTCCCTGGAATTTCCCCATCGCAAACAGCCCTTGCCCTTGCTGCCGGGTTCTGATGCAATACACGGGCCCGACGGGATTGGGTAAGTGCGTTCTTGAAGATGCGTCCGTTGGCGCCGGAGAGTCGGTCAACCATTAACAAAGGAAAAGGCGATGCACAATCATCTGGATATGTTTGGTCTTGCGGGCAAGAAGGCTCTGGTAACCGGTGGGGCGGTTGGAATTGGCAAGGCCTGCGCGACGGCTCTGGCGATGGCCGGAGCGGATGTCGCGATCGCCGATATAGATGAGCGGACCGGCGAGAAGACCGCTGAAGGCATCCGCGAAATGGGCGTCAACAGCATCTTCGTTAAATGCGATGTCACGTCAAAGGATCAGGTCCAGGCCATGGTCGCAAGGGTGGTCGAAGAATTCGGGCGGCTTGACATCGGTATCAACAATGCGGGCATAGCGATTCTCGGCGGCGATGAAGAGCTGGATCAGGCCGCGTGGGACAAGGTGATTGCGATCAATCTTACCGGCGCCTGGCTCTGCTGCCAGGCCGAAGCCCAGCAGATGATCAAACAGGGCGCCGATGGCGGAAAGATAATCAACACCGCTTCGATGTCCGCGAGAATCGCAAACTGCAACGCATCATACGATGCCTCCAAGGCGGGCATCGTTCATATGACCAAGACGCTGGCGGCCGAGTGGGGCAGGTTCAATATTAACGTGAACTGCTTCAGCCCCAGCTATCTCCTGACTCCGATGCACGCTTCGACCCCGCTTGAGGCCAGGCAGTGCATTCGCAATCTGACGCCGCTGGGGCACATGGAACGCCCCGAGGATCTCTACGGGACAATCATCTTCCTGGCGTCGGCGGCATCCAACTACGTGACCGGGCACGACCTCCTCGTTGACGGCGGCCACACGTTGAACGCCTGGCTGGTACCGTTGGGAAGAGATGTTCCGCCGCGCGTCAGTCCGGAAGAGGAAGTCGTTCAATTGAAGAAGGATTTGGAGGCGATGGGTGTCGAGTACGATGAAAATGGTATTAACGAGGATCTTCATCCCGAAATAGCTGACGCTTTCAAGGGAATGCTGGGGTTGGAGTAGACGTCTGGAAAAACCCCGCCGGAGGGCTGCATCGTGGGCAGAACTTCATACGGGAAATCCCGGATGAAGGGAGTACGGAATGGAAGTAGACCGTCGCCAGTTTCTGAAGCTTATGACCGCCGGCGCTGTTATCCCTTCATTAACACGCGCCGGCTACGCGGGCAGCCGGCCCGATTCGAATAAACGCAAGAAGTATAACGTCCTGTTCCTGGCCGTTGACGATTTGAACGACTGGGTGGGCTGCCTCGGCGGACACCCGCAAGCCAAAACGCCCAACATTGATCGCCTCGCCAAAAAGGGAGTTCTTTTTGAACGGGCGTATTGTGCGGCGCCACTGTGCAATCCGTCGCGTACGGCGATCATGACCGGTTTGAGGCCTTCGACTACTGGTATCTACGGTAATAGAGCCTGGTTTCGCGACCATCCGAAGTTCAAGGACTGGGTGACGATACCGCAGTACTTTCGCAGGCACGGTTATACGGCCTGGACCGGGGGCAAGGTTTATCACCAGGCCCGCGGCAAGTGGTCAGATCCGGTCGCCTGGGACAAACAGTACTCCACGAAAACGGGCACGCCGAATCCGCCGGCGAAGAAACGTTATCGCCACGGTATGAAGTTCTCAAACCCGATAGTGCAGAGGCTGACCGATTGGGCCCCGATCGCCCGGTCCGACGAAGAGACAAACGATTGGAAAACCGCAGACCTGGCCGCCGAATTCCTGCAGCAGGCCCACGACAAACCGTTCTTTCTGGGATGCGGGATATACCGTCCGCACCTGAGTTGGTACGCGCCGAAAAAGTATTTCGACATGCACCCGCTCGACAAAATCAAACTGCCCGTTTGCAGAGAAAACGATCTGGATGATGTCCCGCCGATGGGACGCAGGATGGCGGGGGAATCGTTCAATATCATCAGGAAACACGGGCAGTGGAAAAGCGCGGTGCAGGGTTATCTGGCGGCATGTTCGTTCGCCGACGTCTGCGTCGGGCGCGTTTTGAGCGCACTGGAAAAGAGCAGGCATCGGGACAACACGATTGTCGTTTTATGGGGCGACCACGGCTACCACATCGGCGAGAAGAACCACTTTTCCAAGTCCGCCCTGTGGGAAGAAACGAGTCGAACTCCGCTGATTATTTACGCTCCGGGCATTTCCAAACCCGCCCGCTGCAGACGCACCGTCGGCCTGGTCGATTTGTATCCGACGCTCATCGAGTTGTGCGGTCTGCCCGAGCGGGACGGGCTTGACGGCCGCAGCATCGCTCCGCTGGTTCGGAATCCGGAGAAGGCGTGGCCTTATCCGGCTCTTATAACTCATTCTCCCTCCTGGTATGGCGCAAACCATGCGGTTCACAGCGAGCGGTATCACTACATTCACTATCGCGACGGTGGTGAGGAGTTGTACGATAATGCGGTGGACCCCCACGGGTGGAAGAACCTGGCCGGTGATCCCAAACATGCAGCCGCCAAAGCGAAACTGAGAAAATGGCTGCCGGAGGTAAATGCGAAACACTTCCGCCCGGAGGCTCCGGACAATAAGTAACTCACCCCTCAGCCCGCGACGCTGGACTTGTACTGCGTGTGTGACATAAGATTATCCGAAGAAAATCCGAAAACAATGTCCAATTTTGCGGCGGGCGGCGGACTTACTGTATGGAAGTCAAAGACGATCATGAACGTTTCACGCGGCTGCTGATTCAGCACGAGCCGGAACTCCTGCGGTGCGCGCTGGTCGTAGTGCCCAATCGCGCCGATGCACGTGATATTCTGCAAGAGTGTTCGGTGGCTCTGTGGCGACGTTTTTCCGAGTACGACCCCGAGCGTCCGTTTGTTAACTGGGCCCTGGGTTTCGTGCGGATGGAAGTGCGTCGCTTTCTGCGTAAATCCGGGCGGCGAGCCCAGTTGACCGCGCGGGCGGCGGAGTTATTGCTTCAAGACGCCCAGCAACACGCCGCGGAACTCGATGAACGTGAAAGCTTTCTGAAACACTGTTTCGACGCCCTCCCCGAGCCTCATCGCCAACTGCTCCACGGTTACTATCACGACGAATATCCCGTCAGCGAGTTGTCGCAGCGGACCGGGCGGTCGGTGGACGCCGTTTACAAAATGCTCCAACGAATTCGGCTCGCCCTGCACGATTGCATCGAATCGAAAATGAGGAGATTGGAAACATGAATGCACACGATTGGCAATCCGCGATCGGACGCCACCTCGACGGGGTCGCCACGCCCGACGAAGTGGCCGAGCTTTCCGAGCAGATCGAATCTGACGCCGATACGCGGAAACTATACCTCAAAATGGCTCGCGTTCACGCGACGCTTGCCGCCGATGATCTGTCTGAATCGTCGGAAGAAGCCGAAACAGCGTGCGAGGCGTGCGGGGATTTGTCTGGTGCGGGCGGTCGACCTCGGCGATGGTTGGCGTTGTCGGGGATAGCGGCCGCTGTCGCGATCGCCCTGGTCGCGGGCTTTCTTCTGATGCGTCCGAGTGCTGAACCGGCGATAGCTACAATCACGGAAATGAACGGGGCTTTGCAATGGACTGGTAACGGCGGGCGGGTTGTTCGCGATTTTGATGCCGGAAGCTCCTTGCCGGGCGGCACGCTGGAATCGCTCTCGGCGGATTCGTGGGCAGTGTTGACGTTCCGCGACGGGTCGACAGTTACCGTCTCGGGACAGTCGACGCTTACGATTTCCGAGGATCAGCAGAAGCAGATTCACTTGCGAGAAGGAAGCGTGTCCGCTCGCGTTGCCTCGCAGCCGCAAGGTTGCCCCATGCTGATCCATACGCCGACGGCGAAGCTGGAAGTGCTGGGCACGCAGCTC
>CAZSLS010000198.1:0-12750 GCA_964607575.1 uncultured Planctomycetaceae bacterium
CCGGTTCGGCGCTGTACGCGTACGGTGACGGTCCTGATCCTGCTGATCTTACGATCGTCTCGGTCACGGACTTCATCAACGACGGCGGCCTGGTCGAGTTCGACGAGTTCTCAGTACTGAACCTGGTATCCTCGACGCTGGCCAACCTCTCCGGCGACACCGTGTTCAGCCCGGATGCGGCCATTACGGTCAACGGCGGAGCAGGCGACATCGACCTGACCGTCGAAGGCGGTATTCTGGTCCTGCCCACGGCGCTGCCCGGACAGATCGGAGTACTGACGCTGACCGGCGGCCAATTGGACGGCGACAGCGGTCCCGCACTGATCGTCAACGACAAGCTGGTCACCGCCAATGGCGAGATCGCGATCGACCCCGGAAATACGTTCCAGGTGGTCGGGCCGAATGTCGGCGCCGAGAGGAGTCTTGTCCTGGATACCGCGGCTAGCACGCTGACGATCGGCGGCGCCACTATCAACACGCCGAATACCCACCTGCAGGTCGGAGCTGCCGGCATCACGCTTGATGTCACAGGCGGCGGACCCCCGCAGTTGGGCAATCTGGTGTTCGGAGCCGGTCAGACCGAGATAACTATCGGAACGGCCGGAGACGTGAGCTTCGCCGATGTGGTGCTCGACACCAACGCGACGATTAACACGCCCGGTGGCGCCGGTACGGTCGGCGTCAGTGGGACCGCCAAGAACGCAGGCGGAGGCGATCTGACTGGTAATTTGGCCATCGATGGCAACCTCAGGGTTAACGCCACCGGTACGTTGAACGCGGTCGGTACAGCCGACGTCAGCGCCAAGAGCTTCGTCGGCGAAGGCACGGCGGACTTCGCCGCGGGCACGTCGCTTACCCTGGACGGTAACCTCATTGTCAACGACAATGAGACTACGTTTGCCCCCGGATCGGCGGTTGGCGGAACGGTCAATCAGATAAACGTCAGTGCAGGTCAGCTGACGACACCGGCCGGCGTCTCGACTACGACGCTGGAGATAGGCAGGACAGGGGCAACGATGATAGCCCCCGAGCCCGTGACGGTCACGCAGACCGCCACCCTTGGCGGACTGACACTCGAGCACGCCGGTCCCGTCGGGACGTCGTTCAGCGTGCAAGGTCTTGACCTCGCCAATGACGGCGTGTCACGCACCGTGATGCTGAACGGCGGTACGATAACCACCGGCGGCGGAGCCCCGGATGGCCTGGTGCACCGTTACGAATTCAGCGAAGACAGTGGGTTGGTGATTGCCGACTCGGTCGGTACGGCCAACGCGCAGATAGTTAACCTTGGCGGAACCGGCGAGGTCAACGGTCAGGGCGGACATACTATGGCTCAGGATAACGGAAACGGCGCCGAAACCCGCCTGTGGGGCGGTGGCAAGGGCAACTCCGACTGGATCCAGATACCTGCCGCTGCGTTTACCGAAGTGCAGGCGACAGAGAACGCGACGTTCGAGTTCTGGGCTACGATGCACCAGCTTCAGAACTGGTCGCGTCTCTTCTCCTTCGGCAGCAATAACGCCGACGTCATCCACTCAGCCTGGACGCACGGTACCAACCGCGGCACCGACAGGCAGGAGTGGAGAGACACCGGCGGCGGTAACCATGTGAACCGCGATAATACGATGCAGCCGTATAACGACGGAGTGGAGTATCACATCGTATGGACCATAGCAAACGCAGGTGGTGACAGCACAGTCCGCTTCTTTAAGGACGGACAGTTCAGGGGTACGTTTGGACCGACCCCCAACAAACTGAGCATGCTGAACATGACTGAGGCTGCCCTGGGCCGCTCCAAGTGGGGCGACGCCACGGCCAACGCGTCGTACAACGAGTTCCGCATCTACGATAAGGTCCTGACTGACCAGGAGATCGCTGACAGCGGTACTGCCGGTGCTGACGGACTGTCTGGTGCGGCTGATCTTACGGCTACGACCATCGGCGCGGCGGCGGGTTCGGATTCCACGCTGACGCTGAACTTAGAAGCCGGATTGCCCGCTGTGATGTCCGGTATCGATGTAGGCAACGCGGCGACATTGACCCTCGATAGCCCCGCGGTCGCCGTCGAGTTGACCAACATGGCGCTGCGTGGCGGTTCGACGTTCCAGTCATCCTATGCCGTGGCGGACGCGCCCGTGACAGTCACGGTCAGCGAGAAGCTCAGTACCAGCGGCGGCGGTGACTTCATAGGCGATGCCGGTGCGCCGGGGACCGGAGTTGGTGCGGACCTGTTCTTCACCAACCTGACGCTGGTCGATGGTGCTGTTCCCGCCGATGTCGATGTCGAGTGGACGTTAACCTCCCCCACGCGGACCGACGTTGATGGCGGTGGCATGATGGTTGCGATCGGCGACAGTGTCAACGTCTACGGAACATTGGACATGGCAGACGGTCTGACGATCCAACTCGTCGACGGTCTTGCTGCCGGTGTTAACGCCAGCGGCGTGGACGTCGCTCTGTTCAAGGTGTCAGACGAAGCCATCATCGACGGTGTCCTCGGGTCCGCATGGACTCCCGCGGATGTCGCGAAGATCACTGTCCTGTCGCCCATTGGCGCCCCTGTGGCGTGGACGTGGGATTCCCTGGCGTACCTCAACGACGAGTTCGTGGTCCTGACAAACCTCGTAACCGGCGTACACCCGGGCGACGCGAACGGCGACAACAAGGTTAACGAAGAAGACCTGGTCATACTCAATGACGAGTGGGGCCAGAGAGGCGGATCGCTGAATAGTGACTTCGACGGCGACGGCGATGTCGACCTCGATGACTTCCAGATCCTGAATGCCGAGTTCGGCTATGACGGTACTGGCGGTGGCGCTCCTGAGCTGCCCGGATCGGAGACGCCCGAACCGGCGACGATGACCCTGCTGGCCCTCGGCGGACTGCTGGTTATCCGCAGGCGTCGCAGGAAGGCGTAATTCAGGAAAATTAGATAACCAAGGCGAACCGGTCCGGACCGCTGATGAAAGGCGGTCCGGACGGACGCCGATTACAACCGAAGAAATTAGAGCAATCTGATAATCTGCAAATGTCTCTCCTCATGGCTTGATGGTGCGGAGCTTGTTGCTCCGAACGGATTCACTAACGTGATTGTCAGCCGTAGCCACCTTGCCTAACATACCCGGTCGTCGGGTTCGAAAGACCCTGGCGGCAAGACCACGCGGATTATCATTCTCGGGCGGACCTGTGTAAGCAGGTCCGCCCGCTTTTTTGGGCTCGTCACCCATTACCGGGGAGAAGAGTTTGACCAGGGATTATCCTTGTTACGCCGTTTAGCCTGAAAGGCTTATATTCGATAGCCCAGGGCAAAAAGCGCAGGCCAACAGGCCGTAGCGACGCCCTGGGTTTTGAGCTCATATTAACCCAAGCCCTGAAGGGGCGGCACTTCTTGGCGATCAACAAGTTACGCCCTTTCAGGGCTTGTTTTTTTATCACCCTACCTGGGGCGTTGCCCCAGGCTGTCGAATGTAAGCCTTTCAGGCTTAACAGCCTAACAGCAACACCCCAAACCCACAGGCAAAGAAGCCTTCCCCGGTATCAGGTGAAGAACCTTTTTTGGGCGGCGTGTCAACTGACGATCCTGGTGCTGTCCAGTACCCGAGGGGATGAACAAACTCCAGTGCGATTCCGGAGCATCTGCATAAAATAACTGGGAAAACCGCATATGCCGATTGACATTATCGGAATTAGCGTGTATCATGTAGGGAACATTTGCAGTCTCATTCCATATCCGCATTCGTCAGCGGATTCACGTGTTGGATTTCAGGTTTGACCAAAGCGATGAAGAAACGCACCGCATCCCGGCGTCGCCGACGTGCGAGCCCTTTGCCTTTGCGCAATCGCGCCGGCGCGGGGCGAACAGGCAAATCGAAGCTTGTTCTTGTCGGCGTGCTTTCGTTGATTGCGGCGGGCGGTCTCGCTGTTATTATTCTGTTTTCGGGAATATTGGGAGCCCCGCCGCCCTCAGGGCTGCCTGACCCGTCCTCAGGGGGCCCGCCGCCTGCCAAAGCCGGGCTGAACCTTGACAAGGAAGCCCTGGAGAACGAGGCCGTCGATGTTATGACACGCTTGGTGAGAGATTTTCCCGACAGTGGGAAATCTCATGGTCTAATGGGGATCGTGCGTGTAGCATTGGGGAATCTTCCCGAGGCAACAAGATGCTTTGAGAGGTCCATTGAGCTGGATCCTGGTTATACCAACGGCTACCGTGGATTGGCCGCAATTGCACTGTCGGCAGGAGAGTTTGAGAAAGTTGTCAGGTTGGCGCGAATGGCTCTCCAGGTGGATTTGAAGGCGCGCGGTGTTCGGAGCCAGTTGGGACAAGCGCTGATCGCTCTGGGCAAACCAGAAGAAGCGATCGTAGTGCTCCGTAGGGACGTGGAGGTTCCTCCCCGGGCCAGCAGGAGTTGTTTTCATCTGGCCCAGGCATATCAGCAATTGGGGCAGTACGGCAAGGCAAATGAGAGCTACGCCACAGCGTTAAAGATAAACCCCTACTATACGGAAGCCTGCTATGGAATGTCCGTTGCTTCTGCACGCTTGGGGCAAGCCGGGGATGCGGCGAAGTACCGTCGGCAGTTTAATCAGATGAAAGCCATGGACCTCAAGCGTCTGGCCGGAGGCAGAGATGGAGTCGACCGCCGCAAGCATCTTGCCGACCTGCGCCGCGGTGCGGCGCAGGCGCACACGGAGGCGGGTATGGTGTACCGCGACAAGGGACGTTTCGGGATGGCCGAGAAGCATTGGCGGCGGGCAGCAGTACTAGCCCCGACCGATACGATGTGCCGCTGGGCGTTAATGCTCTATTATCAGGGGAACGGTCTGTATGGCAGGGCCATCCCGGTGTTGGAGCAACTAATCCGCATCAAGCCGAATAACCCCAATTACCATGTAATATACAGTGTGATGCTGGCAAAGACCAATCGGCTCGACGCTGCACTCTCCGCGATCAAACGGGCCATTCAACTTGATCCGAACAATCCCGACTCCAGGGGGCTGTACGAGAAGATCCTGAGGAGGAGGAGACAGTGACCGCTTCGGCGCCCGATAACGCCGGCATCACCGTTCTGCGGTGGACGATTATTGTGGTGCTCTGGTGGGGATGTGTCCGCGCCACGGCGGAAGTACACGGCCCGATCCGGCTTCGAGACGTCACGAAGGCCACGCAAATAGCCTTCAGACATTCGGATGGCAGTTGCGGGAAGCGTTACTTTGTCGAGCCGATGACCGCCGGTGTGGCGATATTCGATTATGACGCCGACGGCGATATGGATATCTACTTTCTCAACGGTGTGCCTCTGAAAGGGACGAAGACAACTGCAAAGGGCAACGCGCTGTACCGCAATGACGGTAACTTTAAGTTCACCGACGTGACGCGACAGGCTGGCGTGGGCAATGCCGGATACGGTCTGGGAGTTGCCGTCGGAGATTACGACAACGATGGAGATCCGGATATCTACGTCAATAACTTCGGTCGCAACGTCCTGTATCAAAACAACGGGCGAGGCAAGTTCAGTGACGTAACCAAAGCTGCCGGGGTAGCCAACGACAATCGTATGGGAGCGGGCGCGAACTTTCTTGATATTGACAATGACGGGGATCTGGATCTCTTCGTTGCGAACTATCTGAAATGGTCCTACGAGACCAACATCGTGCGCAAGAAAGGGAAGCACAGCACTTATTCGGGGCCTCTGGATTACCCCAAAACGTCCAATACCCTGTATCGCAACAACGGGGATGGTTCCTTCACGGATGTCAGCGTCGGATCGGGCATCGCATCTCACGAGGGAACGGCGATGGGCACGGTCTGTGCCGATTACGACAACGATGGCGATACTGATATCGTCGTAGCCAACGACGAACGGGGCAACTTCCTTTTCCAGAATGACGGTAAAGGCAAGTTTAAGGACGTTGCGCTGGCTGCCGGTATTGCCTACGACTTGGGCGGCAGCGCGCAATCGAGCATGGGGGTTGCCTGTGCGGACTACAACAACGATGGCTGGCTCGACTTTGAGATGACGTCTTACCAGGGACAGTTCGCCACGCTGTACAAGAATCTGGGTAAGGGGCTCTTTGACGATTTGACGCGGATTAGTGGGGCGGGAACGGGAACGTTTCCTCACGTGACCTGGGGAAATGGTTTCGCCGATTTCGACAACGACGGCGATCGAGATCTCTTCATCGCCTGCGGACACTTGCAGGACAATGTCGAGGAATACGACAACTCGGGAGTCTACCATGCACGGAACATCCTCCTGATGAACACTGGGAAGGGCAAGTTCGTCAACGTTTCCGACAAATGCGGTGATGGCTTGAAGGTGAAACTCTCCAGCCGAGGCGCGGCGTTTGGTGATCTGGATAACGATGGTGATATTGACGTGGTCATTCAGAACTCCCGGAGAGAACCCACCATACTCAGAAACGATTCTCCCAAGGGTAATCATTGGATACAGATCCGCCTTCGCGGCACGAAGAGCAACCGCGACGGTGTGGGGGCACGAGTTAAGGTTACTGCCGGCGGTCTGACGCAGATTGACGAAATCCATAGCGGGCGGGGCTACCAAAGCCATTACGGTACGCGGCTGCACTTCGGACTGGGCAAGCGGGATCGGATCGATCGCATCGAAGTACGCTGGATCGGTGGTAGCACAGACGTCCTGAAGAACGTAGCAGCGAACCGTACGCTAACGATTACCGAGGGCAACTCCAAGGCGACCGTGCGACGCGGGCGGTGATTCTCCCGCGGCGCGTCGGATTGGGCATGTCAAGCCGGCACGCCGCGGGGTAGTATCTGTCTGCTTGGGTCATGGCTTGGCGTTGGAACTCCCTTCCGTGATTTTCAGGAGTTGGTCGACGCGGACATTCTTAATGACGTCCACGCCGCCGCCGATCCAACGCACTTCCACGCGGTCGATCCGATCCCGCTTGCCCAGTCCGAAGTGCAGCCGCGTACCGTAATGGCTTTGGTAGCCGCGACCGCTGTGAACTTCATCGATTTGCGTCAGGTTGCCCGACACCACCTTAACGCGGGCACCCACTCCGCCGCGGTTGGTCTTCGTTCCCCGCAGGCGAATCTGGATCCAGTTATTCCCGCTTTTCGAATCGTTTCTGAGGATTGTGGGCTCACGTCGCGAATTCAAGATCACCGCGTCGACGTCACCGTCATTATCCAGGTCATCAAACGCCGCGCCTCGGCTGGAGAGCTTCACCGCCATGCCGTCACCGCTCTTGCGGGAGACATCGACGAACTTGCCCTTCCCCGTGTTCATGAAAAGGAGGTTCGTCATGTGATAGGTGGTTGAATCGTCGAAAGATTTGACCTTGTCCTGCAAGTGACCGGCGGCAACAAATATGTCTCGATTCCCGTCGTTGTCGAAATCCACAAAGCCGGTCCCCCAGGTCACTTTGGGCAGCGTTCCCCTCCCGGCGCCGGATACGAAAGTGACATCCTCGAATATCCCCTTTCCGAAATTCTTGTAGAGTGCTGTAAGTTGTTTCTGATACGTTGTCAGATAGAAGTCGAGGTGGCCGTTGTTGTCGTAATCTCCGCAGTCCACCCCCATACTTCCCTGCTCGAGGCCGCTGAAATCCACCGACACGCCGGAAACCAATGCAATCTCTTTGAACTTTCCCGCACCGTCATTCTGAAACAGGTAGTTCTTGGAAACGTCATTGGCGACGAAGATATCCGTATCGCCATCGTTGTCATAGTCCGCACAGATCACTCCCATCCCCCAGGAGGCATGCTTCCCCACGCCCGAATCGGCGCTTACATCGGTAAACGTACCATCGCCATTATTGCGGTACAGGATGTCCGGGATGGGGCGGTAATGCCTCGGGCCGATATAGGACATCGGCTGGACTTTGTTGATCTTGTCGTGCGTCTTGAGTGAGTGTTCAAGGTAGTTGGAGATGTAGAGATCCAGATCCCCATCCTTGTCCATATCCAGGAAACAGGCCCCGGCCCCCACTTGTCTGCTGCCGAGGACCTTCGCCTCTTTCGTCACGTCGGTAAAGGTCCCGTCGCCGTTGTTTCGATACAGGACGTTCAGTCCGAAATTATTTACGTAGATGTCAGGGTCCCCGTCGTTGTCGTAGTCGCCGACGGCAACTCCCAACCCGTAGCCTTTATCACCCACGCCGGCCTTGTCGGTCACGTCGGTGAACTTCCAGTTGCCGTCGTTACGATACAGCGCATTCTTCGGCGGAGTTTTGACTTTCGTCCCCGGCAGAGGCGCACCGTTCAGGAAGTATATATCCACGTCACCGTCACCGTCGTAGTCGAACGTCGCCAATCCGGCGCTGACCGTTTCGGCGATGTACCGTCTGCCGGAACTGCCATCGGTATGTTTGAAGGCTATTTGCGTGGCCTTGGTAACGTCGTGTAGTAAGATCGGGCAGGCCGCATCTTCAGCCGAAAGGGTATCGCCCCATCCGAACACGACAGCAATTGTCAACGACAGGAAATGGAAACCGGCATGATTGGGTATGAGAATGTTCATTTTGTTTGCTCGTTCAACAAATGCTGGTGTATCTGCCAGTAGCCTATATTGGTTGGATCCAGCTTCCTTGCCTTTTCGATCGCGGAGATCGCCTCATCTATTCTATTCGCCTTCGCCAGCAGCATGCTGAGTCCCGCGAAATATTTCGGATTCTTCGGATTGATGCGGCAGAGTTGCTCGCAGACCTCCATCGCCCGGTCGTTCCGACCGTCTCGCCCATAGAGGCCCAGCAATTCAGAGCGACAGACGGTATCGTTCGGATCGAGCAAGGCCGCACGTTGCCAATGCTTCTCAGCCACCGCGAAATGCCCATTGTCGAAGCATATCATGCCGGCGTTAGTGTGAGTGTGAGCCACGGCGCGGCGCAGCGTTTCCAGGGCCTCCTGGCGATTAGTCACATCTTCGACGCTGGGCAAACTCTTCCATTTCCTGGTCTTGATCTCCTCGAACTTCTCGCGATACTTCGCGGCATCCTCCTCCTGGCCGAGCCGCGCCGAAGCAAGGGCAATTCCATAGCAGGCCTCGGCGTATTCGGGGTCAATTCGCATCGCCGTCATGTAGCTGTCTTTCGCCTTATCATACTGTCCCAGTTGCTGATGTGCCTGGGCCAGGTAGAAATGGCTTACGCTTGCCCGCGGAGATATCTTCACATCCTGCCGCAGTGCGGCAACCGCTTCTTTCGGCCTGCCCAGACCGATCAGCGCCCGTCCAAGTTGGCCGTAAACAATGGGCGCCTTGGGGTCCACCGCCAAGGCCCTCCGCGCCAGGGCTTCGGCTTGGGCGCACTGCCCCTTGTCCAGGGCAAGCCTGATCAGGCAGCTATAGCCGTCTATGCGCCGGGGGGCCAGTTCAATGCACTTTTCCCAGCACTTGATCGCCTCGGCGGTGTTGCCCCTGGCGACATACATGTTTCCCATCAGGCCAAGCGCTTCAACGTCTTTTGGAAAATCCTTCACCAGCCGGGTCATGACCCCCATCGCTTCCTTGCGCAAAGACTCTACAGTGGTAATCCCCAGTGCAGGCCTCGATTCAGATACCGATGTGTCAGGCTGTGTCTCAGGATGATTCCGCGGCGGTTCATCTGTGCGTTTGAATGGACCGACGGCGATGATAACGGCGGTGATAACGGCCGCGCACAAAACTCCCCCCAATACCAGCATGCTGCGATGAGTGCTGCGTTTGCTCATCGGCCGTCACCTCAGCGTCGCGGGGATGCCTTGGAACTCCCTTCAGTTATCCTCAAGATCTGGTCAACGCGGACATTCTTAATGGTGTCCACACCACCGCCAATCCAACGAATTTCCACGCGATCGATACTGTCCAGCTTGCCCAGTCCGAAGTGCAGGCGCATCCCAAAGTGGCTCTGATATCCCTGTCCACTGTGGACTTCACCGATCTGCGTCAGTTTCCCAGTCACCACCTTTACGCGGGCTCCCACACCGTCGCGGTTGCTCTTGACGCCTCGAAGGCGGATCTGTATCCAGTGATTGCCTCCGACCGAATCATTCCTCAGGATCGAGGGCTCACGCCGCGAATTCTGGACTACTATGTCGATGTCGCCATCGTTATCCAGGTCGCCGAGCGCCGCGCCGCGGCTGGAGAGCTTTACCGCCAGACCGTCACCGCACTTGTCGGACACGTTAACGAACTTATCTTTTCCCGTGTTCATCAGGAGGACGTTCCTGGCGCGGTATGCCCCGGTGTCGTCGAACTTCTCGATATTGTCCTGGACGTGCCCGCAGGCGATGAAGATATCCCGATCTCCGTCGTTATCAAAATCCCCGAGGCCGTTTCCCCAAGTCACGTATGAAAGCGTTCCGCTTCCCGCCTTCGTCACACGTGTCACATCGTCAAAAAACCCCTTGGCTGAGTTCTTGTAGAGCGTCGCGAGTTCCTGCTGATAGGATGTGATGTGAAAATCGATCCGCCCGTCGTTGTCGTAGTCCCCGCAGGCAACTCCCATGCTCGACTGCGCGCTGCCGTCCAGGTCATAGGCCACCCCCGCCGTCAAGCCCACTTCCCTAAACTTGCCCTTTCCGTCATTCCGGAACAGGAAGTTCGCCCATTCATCATTGGCGACCAGGATATCCGTGTCGCCGTCGTTGTCGTAGTCGCAGCAAACGGTCCCCATTCCCTTGCCCTTGTGCCCGGCGATACCTGACTTGGCGGTCACATCCTTGAACGTTCCGTTTCCTTCGTTGCGATAGAGGGTGTTGATGCTCGGAGGGTAGTCCATCGGCCCGGGGTAGATCGGATTTCCTCCGATCTGGCGAGTCACGCGGCGGTCTTCTGAGAAGGTGACGTAATTGGCCACGAACAGATCCAGATCGCCGTCCTTGTCGATGTCGAGGAAGTTCGCCCCAGCGCCCACGTGGCGACCGCCCGCCACGCCCGCCTTCGCGGTCACGTTGGCGAAAGTACCATCGCCATTGTTCCGGTACAGGACATTCGGTCCGTAGTTGTTCACGTAGATGTCCGGGTCGCCGTCGTTGTCGTAGTCGCCGACGCACACACCCAGTCCGAATCCGGTGTCACCCACGCCGGCCTTCCGTGTCACGTCGGTAAACTTGAACTTACCGTCATTGCGGTACAGCGCGTTTCGCGGCGGTGCGGTCACCTTCGTTCCCTTGAGCGGCGCGCCGTTGAGGAAGTAGATGTCCATGTCGCCGTCCGCATCGTAATCAAAGATCGCCACGCCCGCCGACATTGACTCAATGATGTACCGCCGACCGGCACCACCGTCGGTGTGCTTGAAGGTGATTCCCGTCTGTTGCGTCACGTCTTTGAATTGGATCGGACTGCGGGCGTGGGCAGCACAGACAACACTGGTACACATAAATGCGACGACGACAATCGAACGTGTGGGCCGGCAGTTATCACCGTTGCGCAAAGTCATGTTCTACTGCCTTTCCTGTAACCGTTGGTACGCTTCTTTGATCTGCTTGTTGTTGGGTGCCAGTTCAATGGCCTTCTTTAGCGCCGTTTCGGCAGGGGCCCATTGTTTCAATCGGATATACAGCAATCCGGTGCGCAGGTGGTAGTCCGCAATCTTCGGGTAGGCCTGCTGCAACTGCCCGCAGATTTCGATGGCCTCGCCCGCGCGTCCCTGCTGAGTGTACATGTCTACAAGTGCGTGACGGCATGCCCTGGACTTCGCGTCAAGCACTGCTGCTCTCCGCCATTGCTTCTCGGCCTTCTTCGGTTTTCCATTGCGGGCATAAACGATGCCGGCCCCGGTGAGTGTCCTGGTCAGCGTCTGGATTGCCCAATCTCGATTGAAAGCGGTCTTTCTCCGTTGAGACACTGCCTTGTCTTCTGCAGCCCGAAGGTTCTTGAACTTATCCTGCATCCGCGTGGCCTTGTCGGCTTGTCCCGATCTGGCGTAGGCAACAGAGAGTCCGTAGCACGTCTTTGAGTCCCGAGGTTGGATCTCATGAGCTTTCTCGTAGCATTTCGCTGCTCTGGCGTAGTCGTGAAGTTGAATGTATGCTCGCCCCAGCAGGAAGTGATACTCGCCGTTTCCGGGGGAGATTCGGATCTCTTCCTGCAGAAGTGCCAGAGCTTCTGCGGGCTTTCCCTGTTCCAGAAGTGCCTCGCCGTATCGACCGTTCACGTCGGGAAGCCTGGCGGCGCGTTTCCGAATCCACTGCCATATCTCCGCGGCCTTCTCGTAGTTGCCCTTTTTCATGGCAAGCATAGCCAAACCGCGGTGTGCGTTGATGCGCCGGGGGTCCAACTGAATGGAGTGTTGCCACAACCTGGCCGCCTCGGCCGTGTGGTCGTACTGGTTCTGCACGTTCGCCATCAGGTTCATTGCGTCGGGGCTATCGGGGAAATCCTTCAGCAGGCGGCGAGCCACCGCGAACGTATCCTCCTCCAACTCCTTCACGGTAGCTGAAACTTCAGTATCCTGCCTGGCCGGTTGGGACGATGACCGGGGCGTCTGGGGGTCCTCCGGTACTCCCGGAAGCAGCATAAGAACGAGGAAACCACCCGCCGCAGCGAGCGCAAGTGCCCCGATAAGAACGATCCTTGCCTTGCCGGTCCTATCGGGACGGACATACTCACCCAAAGCCAAGGGCCTCGCCGGCCAACACCGCCCGGAGTTCTCTGGTTTCTTCATCGACTTGCTCGGAGCTGATATTGAAAATGTGGCCCATCGACAGAGAACGAATCTGCAAGGGACTACACATGTAAGTTGGATTATAGGCAAGTGTTCCGAGAATGTCAATCGGAGCCTTGCTGCGAC
>CAZSLS010000199.1:0-12702 GCA_964607575.1 uncultured Planctomycetaceae bacterium
CTGAATACCGCCACACGAGCCGCTTTACCAGCAGCGAATCCCGCCCCCGCTAGTTGTTGAACTATAGGGACTCGCAATATTGCGAGTCCCTTTTTTCGTGCCCGTTTTGGCCCAAATGTACATCGGTTTGTACATCATTTAGCCGCCAACAGGCCCGCAAGGGACACGCCTGGACACCCCGGATGACCTCCGGGGAAGATTGAGAATCTTGAGTCACGGAGTCCCGAAACATGGCAAGCCTAATCAAACGCGGAAAACTTTTTCACCTGCAATACTATGTCGCTGGCAAGATCAAACGATGCAGCCTGAGAACAAACAACCTCCAAATCGCCAAGGAGAAACTCAGGAAGTTCGAATCGGCACAGCTTCGAGGTGAAGACAAGCCATTACCCACTCGCACCCCCCTGGCCGATATCATCACAGCATACGTCGAACACATACGCATCGTCAAAACGCCCAAGAGCGCCCAGACCGATGTCTACTACCTCCGCTCGGCTTTCGGGCCTATCTGCGAAGCCCTGCAGATCAACAGCCGCAAGCAGAGCATACGCACCATGAGAAAACCTCCCATCGATACACGCATTCGTATTTGAAAGGTTCGTCGGGGCATTACCCCGGAGGTCGACCCAAAAACGGGGCCAAAATTTGTACCCTACTCAGTCCCCTTTCAGCTTGACAGCATGGTGAATATGGGCTATATGTGTGTCTAGTCCATTGAGCGTATCTCTTTGGGATTGTTGTAAGTTATGTATCGACATCGACCTGGGTGAAATGGCCTGAAACCGCTCATGACCCGGAGGTCGTAGATCTGCGCTTCGCGGCCTCAGCACCGCGAGAGTCGATCATATCCATCGTCAAACCGAACTCAATCCGCCCTCAAATCGGACCCGAAAACTCCATGGTCCGGAACACCGTGTGGGAACAAAGCAAGCCGCTCGCCCCAAGCCGCGAAACCGCGTGTTCGGCCGGATCCTTCTGCGTTTAACCCGCCAGAACATACGGGCAAGTCACGTATCGTCAAGCCGACAATCGAGCAGGTCAACCGCGACACGCCAAGACGTCGCGTTCGTAGTCCCTCACCTCGTCCAACCACGCCAGACCGAGCGGTACGTCCTTCGTCAGGCAGTAGTAATCCCACACTCCCGCGGCCGGGAGCGTCTTGCACTCCTCCAGCATCGCCAAACGACCGGTGAAGTCGGCGTCAGCCTCCAGTGACCGCAGCGTCTCGATCGGCTCCAGCAGCGCCGCCAGCAGCGCCTTTATCATGCATCGCGTTCCGATAACCCAAGCGGCCACCCGATTGATGCTGGCGTCGAAGTAGTCCAAGCCGAAATGCACACGATCGATATACCCGCCGCGGACGATCTCTTGCGAGATCGCGTACAGCTCGTCCGAGAGGATCACCACGTGGTCGCTGTCCCACCGCACGCCGCGACTGACGTGCAGCAGGATCTCGTCCAGCCACGTCAACACGGATGAAATCTTGTCGGAGATAACTTCGGTGGGATGGAAGTGCCCGGAGTCCAGGCACAGCAGCACATCGTTACGAACCGCGTAGCCCAGGTGGAACTCGTGCGAGCCTACTACGTAGCTCTCCGAACCGATGCCGAACAGCTTGGATTCCACCGCGTCGAGGTTGTACCGCCGATCCAAGTCCTCGGCGAAGATCGCGTCCAGCGATTCAGCCAGGCGCAGTCGCGGACCCTTGCGGTCGATTGGCGTATCCTTGCAGCCGTCAGGAATCCACACGTTTGTGACGCACGGTGAGCCGAGCGTTTCGCCGATGGCGGCGCCGATTCGTCGGCAGGCGATACCGTGCTCGACCCAGAAGCCGCGAACAGCATCGTCGGAGTGGCTGAGCGTCAGGCCATCGGCGGCCTTGGGGTGCGAGAAGTATGTCGGGTTGAAGTCCATCCCCCTACCGCCCTCTTTAGCCCACTCGATCCAGGCGGCGAAGTGCTCGGGACCCAGTTCGTTCCGCTCAACCTTCTTTCCACCGGTCTCGGCGTAGATGGCGTGGAGATTGAGGCGATGGATTCCTGGGATCAGGCTCAGGGCCTTGTCGAGGTCCCTGCGCAGTTCGTCGGCGTTGCGGGCCTTGCCAGGGTAGTTTCCAGTGGCGGCCAGACCGCCGTCCAACGCGCCTGAGCCCTCAAATCCGCCCACGTCGTCGCCCTGCCAGCAGTGCAGTGAGATCGCGATATCTTCAAGCTGCTTGAGGACCACGTCGGTATCAACCCCCAGTTCAGCATAGCGATTCTTCGATGCGTTGTAGGCGTCTTCAATCCGCTTTGTCCGTACCATGGTATGCTCCTTAACCGCCCACCGAGCCGCCTACTTGGACTTCCCAGATGCGATCTCGCTCGCCCCACAACCAGCGTGGGCCTTTCGGACAATCCTATGGCAATTCCGGGGCATTGGCAAGCTCCTTCCCGGCTCAGCAAGACTCTCTCGATACATCAGCCTACCCCTGGTATACGCCGCATGCCGCCTGCTCTTTACGTGCGCGGTGTCGGCGGTTCAGTAGATGCGGGATACGGTCTACTGCCTTACGCGGCGCCATCTGCGTAAGGCCATCGTTCTGGCTGCATCGATGGTGACCGCGAGTATCAGGATGGCGCCCTTGGCGACCGCTCTCCAGTGATAGGATATGCCCGTCACCTTCTCGAGGTGCACCATGCCGTTTCCGATTACCGCCAGGATAACCACTGCAATAATGACCCCCAGCAGGTTTCCCTTTCCACCCGAAAGGCTGACCCCGCCCAACACCACGGCGGTGATGACGTCCAGTTCGGCGCCCTGTCCGTCGGACTCCAGGCCTATGCTCATTTGGGCTACGAGTATCACAGCGGCGATAGAGGCGGTAATTCCGGATATGACGTAGCTTATGAACTTTATCCGGTTTGTGTTTATTCCCGCCAGCCGGGCTGCATGCTCATTGCTGCCCACGGCGTAGAGACCCCTGCCGTATCTGGTGTATCGCAGTACAAACGCCGCGGCGACATACAAGACCACAATATACGCCAGCGTGATCGGTACGATCGGATTGTCCTCGCTGGGCAGGTACTGGCGGGCGATCAACAGGAAATCTTCATCGAAGATTCTCTTGACCCTCAATATCTCGAAATTCAGGGCGAACCACGAGGCCATCCCGCGGGCAAACGCCATCATGCCCAGAGTAGTTATGACCGGATTAATCCCCACTCTGGTTATTATCAGACCGTTGATGGAACCCAGCACGGCGCCCAGAACCAGGCTTGCCGGCACTACCGCCGGCGCGGGCCATCCGAGCTTGTGGAACAACACCACATTAATCGCGGTAAAACCGAGAATCGAACCTACAGAAATATCCAGCCCCCCCGACAGGAGGACAAAAGTCATGCCGATGGCCATTATCGCCACTACCGGCAAGTTAGAGACGATAGTCCTGAAGTTGTTGCTAGTGAAGAAGTCCGGTGTTTGGCTACTGAAAAACGCCACCAGGCTCACGAGCAGAACCATCAGGACCATGCTCTCGGCACAGGCGAATAATGCTGTCGGTTTTTTGATCAATATCTCCTCTTCTGTCTGATTTCGTATAGAGCCACAATGAGAACCAGGATAATTCCCTGGAAGATTTTCACGTGGACGCTCAAACCGACCATGGTCAATCCGTTAAACAGCACCCCCAGAATCAACACGCCGGCCAGAGTGCCCCAGACGCTTCCTTTTCCACCGTAAAGCGAGGTTCCCCCCAGCAGGACCGCGGTGATAACTTCCAGTTCCGCTCCGTCGGCGTTTTGCGGCATTCCCGCCGACAACTGACCGGCCAGCAGCAGACCGCTGATCGAGGCGGCGATACCGCTGAGAAGATACAGACAGAATTTAATCCTTTTGACCTTGATGCCCGAAAGCCTTGCCGCCTCGGCGTTGGCGCCAATGTAATACACTTTTCGCCCGAATGCGGATTTGCCCAGAAGAACCCACAAGCCCACGTAAATCACCGCACACAGAAGCAACGCGACTGGTATTCCCCAAACCTCGCCCCCTCCGATAAACCAGATAGTGTAATCCTCGACAGGAACCGATCTGCCATGGGTAAGGAGATACGCCAGCCCTCTGGTGACGGCCATGGTTCCTAGCGTTGTTATGATGGGGTTCAGATCCAACAGTGTGATAAGAAGTCCGTTAAAAGTCCCGATTGCGGCGCCCAGGAGCAAAGCGGCTAGTATGATGACAGCGGGGTGCGGGTGATTCGGCATGTCATTGAGGCATGCGACCACACACGTGGTCAGCGCAATGTTTCCGCCGATCGAAATATCGAGCCCGCCGGTTATCATGACCAGGGTAAGTGCGCCGGCGGCGATGGCGATGAAAGCGATATTGGTCAGCATCGACTTCACGTTATAGATCGAATAGAAGTCTTTGTCGGCGATACAGAACCCCGCGACCATCACCACGAGAAATGCAAACAGTATCACCGTGGTGGGAACAGTCAGTCTCTTCGTTATTTTCCGGTCAGCATTCATATGTTAAACATCGATCGTTCAGGCCGTCGCCGCATGGAGCAACTTGTTCTGATCGGCCTGGGCTCGGGGAAATTCCCCGGTAATTCTTCCTTCGGATATCACGTAGATCCGGTCGGCCATCGATAGCATTTCGAGCATGTCCGATGACAACATGACAATACCCGCGCCAGCTTCGCAGAGACACTCCATCATGTTATAGATGTCCGACTTGGCGCCAACGTCAATTCCCCTGGTCGGTTCGTTCATGAGAAATACTCTCGATCCGGTTTCCAGGAGCTTGGCCAGGACGATCTTCTGCTGATTTCCGCCCGACAGACTGCTGGCCGGCGTCTGCAGCGTGGGCGTCTTGATGTTGACGTCGTCCACCCATTTTTGGGCTCTTGCGGTCTCCAGTTTGCGGTCCAACAGCCCCCAGCGGGAGTTGTTGTCGACATTGGCCATAATAATGTTGTTGGAGACCGACATATCCAGCGCCAGGCCTTCGAGTTTCTTGTCCAGAGGCATGAGTCCGATTCCCAACTTCAGCGCCTGCGACGGACCGTTAACGGCCACTGGTTCGCCGTCGATCTCAATAACGCCGGAGTCGATCTTGTCGATCCCGAACAGGGCGTGCACCACGTTAACCCGGCCCGAACCCATCAAGCCGAACAGCCCGACTATTTCCCCGCTCTTAACCTCGAAACTGACATCATCGAGGATATCTCCTATGGTTAGATTCTTTACTTCCAGTAGCGTTGGCCCGACGGGCAGTTCTCTCTTGGAATAGAACTCATCCGGCTCGCGGCCGACCATCATGGAGATCAGACCTTTCTTGTCTGTCTCGCCGGTGGCGACTGTGCCTATCTTCTCGCCGTCGCGCAGAACCGTTATCCTGTCGGTTATCTGAAACACCTCTTCCAGGCGGTGGGAGATGTAGATCACAGCCACTGCCCGGCTCTTGAGTTTGCGTACGATATTGAACAGGGAGACCGTATCCTTTTCTCCCAGCGCGGCGGTGGGCTCATCCATGACCAGAATCGCCGCTTCCTGACTTATGGCGCGTGCGATTTCGACCATCTGTTTTTCATGAACGCTCAAGTTGCCGACGATCTCTTTGGGATTGATGTCAACTTCCATTTGCGCCAGGACGGCCGCAGCGTCGGCAAAAAGTTTCTTCCAGTCCAGGATCTTCAGCTTTTCGGTCCGGGGCAGGGCTCCGACAAAAATATTCTCCGCCACAGAGAGAGTATCCAGCGTATTGAGCTCCTGGTGGATGACCCTTATCCCCATGTTCTGAGAATCGGCGGGACAGTGGAAGTCGACAGTCTCGCCGTTGACTACGATCTGGCCGGCATCCTTCCTGTAATCCCCGGCAAGGATCTTGATAAGGGTCGACTTGCCCGCTCCGTTTTCTCCCATCAGGCCCAGCACTTCCCCTTCATGCAAATCGATACTGACCTCGTTCAGGGCCAGAACTCCGGGAAACTGCTTGGTGATTCCCTTCAGTTCCAGAATTTTGCGGCTCATAATTGCAGGGTTGGGGGGCGATGGTTTCATATCTTGAGTTCGGCGATGCGACTTTCACGCCTCTATGGTTTGGGCTGTTTCGGATAATACTTGTCGATGTTGTCCTTGGTGAGGACCTCGTTTTCAACGTAAATTTCCATGGGAACGGGCTGGCCTTGCATCATGGCGCATATCGCCGGAATGATGTACCGCCCGTAGCGTTCCGGGAAGAAAGCGATCCCCGCGTCGCTCTGACCGCTCCTTATCTGGAATTGGCCCAATCCGTCGCCTCCCAGCGTGATAACTATTATGTCCTCTGCTTTCCACCTGCCGGCGCCTTGCAGCGAGGCGATCACACCGGCCATCGTCTGCTCATCAACGGAGGTCACGGCGATCTTTTTCGCCTTGGGATGAGCCGCCAGAACATCGTCCATCGCGATTTTAGCCTTTTCCGACTGGCCGGGTCCGCCGTCGGCGCGGACGATCTTCTTCTCGGCTTTCTTGCCGAACTCTTCGGTCAGCGCCGCGGCGAATCCTTCCGACCGCTTAATAGTTCTGTCGCCGCCGTGAGGCATTTGCAGCAGGACCACCAGGTCGACCGCGTCCCATCCGCCCCACTGGGTCTTGATCAGACGGGCCATCTCCTTGCCGCCCATCACAGCGACGTTCCAGTTATCGACCCCCATGAAGGGCGATCCGGGCACGGCGACATCAACGCCGATGATGGGTATGCCCGCGGCGGTGAATTTCCGCCCTATGACGCGGTTGATGTTTTCATCGACCTGGCACTCTATGAACGCCGCGGGGCGTTTGGCCAGCATGATATCGGCGTTCTTGCGACCCAGTACGGAATTGTACTGGTTATCCATAATGATCATGTCGTCTTTGGCGAATCCGGCGAGCTTCGCCTGGCTGAGGACGCCTTCCTGCAGGGCGATGCAGAACGGTTCGGTGGCGAGAAAATGGGCCAGGCCGAGTTTCTTGCCCTTGCCCGGCAGATCGGGATAAGGCTTTCCTTCCCTGGCGCACTGACGGTATTTTTCATACAACTCGTACGATCCGGCGTCCTGTGTCGTTGCGCCCGAGCCTTTCTGCGGCGCCGAGGAGTTCTTCCGACATCCGGAAGACAGGATCATCGCGGCCATGATGCATCCGAGCACCAAAAATGATTTTGCGATGTCAACGAACGCTTTTCTCGATTGCATGGTTATCTCCTGAGGTCAATGCACATATCACAATAGGCAGGCGGCTTCATGCGCCGCCCGTATCTGATCGTCCGTTGTTCCATCTTCGAGATCAGAGAATAGAATATAGCCTCTCTGAATCCTCTTGCCCAGTTCGGTTATCTCTATTTCTATCTCCCGCGGGCTGAGAGACCTGAGTCTTTCCGGGTGAAAAAAGACCGCAATGGTCGGATCGCCGGGAAGCTCATGAACTCTTTCGATGTCGCTGTCCGGGCCCATGTCCAGATATCCAAGCGGTCCGAGCCGGGCTATCGCATCCAGATACGGGTCGATATTCCAGTTGCAGGTGTGTATCCCGAAAATGTCAAAATTCTCGTGAAAACGCTTGTCGAATTCCCACAGGTGCTCCCTGTACATCTTACCGGAGATCATATTCACCAGGCAGTCGCAGGTGACGAAATAGCTGGGCCTTCGGCTTGTCGGGTCACGCCACGCCCCGACCGTGTGGGCCAGATTGTCAATCGTCTGAAAAACCACGTCGAAAACATGATGTATCAGATCCGGTTTCAGGATGAAGTCGACAAACATCTCCTGCCCCCGCAACTGGTAGGCGATATTGATCACCCCCTCGAACCCCAGCTCTCCGACTATCGGAACATCAGGGCCCCGGCGCCCGTCCATGATAGCCCTCAACGCAGGATGGTTTTCGACGTCCGGCACGGTAAGGGCCCCGGCCTGGCGGTCGGAAAGGCACGCGCAATCCGTATAGGGATGACCGCTGGCTTCATCATACGAAACATCAATATCGAAAAGCGCCGGGATCAGGGCGTCACCATACCTTCTCTCGGTCGGATATGAATCTTCGTAATCAAACGGAGAAAAGAAGAAATTAGGCAGCTCGCCAAACCGCTCGTTCAACAGTATAGCCATACGGCGCAGGGTCGCGGCGTGCACTTCGGGGTCCAGATGAAAATCTCTGCGGAAGGATATTCCATATTCATGGTCCCACCAGTTAGGCATGAAACCGGTGACGATGACGATATTGTCCCTTTCCGGATCGTCGGGGACTAAAGTCCAATTGAGCCCGTTCATGTGATAGGGCTGGATACGATACGTCTCGGCTTGACCCGCGCCGCTGGAGATCATACTCTCACAACTCTGAATCCCATCGCCTCGGCGAAAGCTTCGATCTCCCGGCTGTGGTCTCCGGTCCCCAGTGCGATATGGTGCGTGGGGGCCTGCTGACACCATTGTTCGAAGAATTCGTGTATCGGTTTGGCCACTTTGACCCGGCAGTTGGGGTTGCCTATGTTGAGTATGTCCCCGCCGACTACCTCGCCAATGGAATAGATCAGCTTGAAAGTGTCACCAGCGTCAAACTGGCTGAGGTTCAGGAGAGTTACCGGGCCTTTGGCGACCTCGAAATCGATCCCGAGCCCATGCCCGGTCTTACCGTGATGGACCTCCAGATGCTGTAACCGGGGCCTGCCCTGGCTCATGTTGATGTTGGCCGGTCCGTCATGACCTACAAGCAATGTGTCATCGTCGAAATCCATCGCGAAGAACTCGACGAACATCCCTTCGGCACCGAGAAGATCGAGGATCTTCATAGCCATCGCCGTCCTGACGTCGCCTTCGGTCACACCCGGCCTTCCCATTGCCGCCAGACGAGAGACCGCAAGTCCCGACTGAGACCGCAACTGGGTCATCAGATCTTTTTGTCCCCACCAGTAATAACCGAAAGCATAAATATCATGCTTGAGAACAACTTCTTCGTAAGCTACCGCCAATTGAGCCGAAAACTCCATGTGTTTTTCGGTAACCGTGTCGTCAATATCGTACAGCTCGCGAAACTGACTATACATATCCTGGAGCTGATCCTTTGTGACGCGGTGATACGCATCTTCGATCTCCTCGACTTCGGGACGAACGAGCAGACGCCCTGTCGCGCGAAGCAGGCGGTGTTCATCCACAGGCATATCGACCATGCCCGTATACGTTGTCCCCAAGAGCCCGATATTCATCGAACCAAAGGCTCGCGCCGCTGAAGCTCCGATGCAATCGGCTCGAACCTCATCCCAAAATCGCTCCTGACCGAAGTGACCGGTGCGTATCCTGAACTTTCTGCCCATGTTCGCCAGCCCCGCGGCATATTCGGGGATGCAGCACGGACCCTCGTGATAAAGGTAGGTCGCCGTATCGGCGTTCTTGTAATCGTACGAGCTGTCTTTGTGCGCATTGAGGATGCGGATAGGAACATCAAGCTGCCTGACGCACGGAATGACAACCATACCTGTGGTGTATCCCAGGGGAAACACCAGCAGTAAGTCCACATCTTCCTGCTTGAAGAACTTTCCGGCGTTAAAGGCCTTTTCTTCGGTATCCACCAGGCCGGGGGTGATGACATCGCCAATCTTATCCAGATGCTCACGAGCCTCATCGAGCATCCCAAGGGCCATTTCCTTCAGACCGGGGAATTGATCCCAATATATCAGGTGTCCGGTGGGCAGGAGACCTATTCGAGGGCGAACCATTCGGGCCTTAAGATCGGACATGTGCAAACGCTCCTTCCATGCTTTCAGGCGATTCAGGACCGCGACGCCTGATTGCGAAAAATGTCGTACATTGTCATCGCGTTTTCAACTGAAATACCGGGGTGTATTTCCGACGTTGAGCCGGTCAGGACTCTCTTTCCACCGCAGTCGTCCAGGACCTGCCAACAGGCGTCGGCGATTCTTTCCTTGGGCCCCAGCGCCAGCAGCTCCTGGCAGTCGACCGGGCTGGCGACCGTCGTGTCGGGATAAAGCTCCCTGAACTTCCTGATGTCCATATTCGCCATCGTTTCGCACGGGTCGATGATATCGGCTCCGAAGGAAACTATGTCGTCGAGTATATCCCACTTGGTTCCGTCGGCGTGGAAAATCACCTTGTAACCGTGCGATTTCAGCGCGTCGATTATTCGCTTGATATTCGGATACTGCACATCTCGTATGAATTCGGGGCTGAACATAAGCCCGGTGTTGTACGCCACGGCCTCGGAAAGCAGCGCCACCGGCGCCACTTTCACCAGGTCGCCCAGGGCGTGTATCTTGGCTACTTCGTAGTCGCACAGGGCGTGATACATAGCGAAGAAATCGTCCGGATAGTCGTAGTAGGCGTATATGGTCATCTCGAAACCGTACCGGTTCAGCGCGGTGTACATCCCGGGCAGACTCTCCGGCGCCACCATACACGTGCCGTCGAGCTTGTTTGCGATCCTGAGGAAGAGTTCCTTGACCTCTTCGAACGTCTGGCAACGCTCGCCCAACAACTCCAGGTGCTCCAGGGCCTGCCAGCAGACCTTACCTTCTTCAATGGCCTTGTGTATCCTGTCAACGTCCCTTTTCATCAGGTCCCGGGTCTGTTCGACGGTCGTGTTGGGCCTTTCAACGATCTCTCTGGTCCACCACTGTTGAAGGTAGACAAACCCGTCCTCATCACGATAAGTCCGCTCCTCGAGGCTCGCTGGGACACAGAAATGCCTCACCAGATCCAGAACCTTGCTCACCGCTTTGCAGGTAAGGTCCTCGGCGTTGGCGCTCGTGATCTTATCGTCGGCGAGGTATTCGATCAACTCAACGTTATGGATGATATCGTAAACCGGAAGCCGATCGACTTCCTGACCGTCCAGTGTCTTCAGAATCCTTTCCTTTGGCGTCAGCATATCCACGCTTTGATCCTTTCGGCTGGTGTAAGTGTATCCGAACTATCGTACGGTCAGCAGCGTCATCTTTTCTTCCGAGACCGGTAATGGTATGGCCAGAGGCGCCCATCGTCACTGATAGGAAATTTGATTCCGCGCGGGCGTGCGTCCCTGCGTCGCTCTGCGAGCTATGCAGGGCAGGCTGCCGGTGAGGGGTTTGGGGAGAGGGGGAGCCTGCGGCACTCGCTTGGCGCCCCGCGTTAGTCCTGTTCATCACCTGGCGCATCCGTTTGGTCCGTTTCGCACGTTCGTTGGGGCCGGGGGACCGTCCCCATGCCGATTTCAGACAGTATGATACCTGATCCCGGATCAGTCAAGGGCGGGATTAATCACGCGCGGAAGTCATCACCAGGCGAAGTCCGTAGCGGTAGTAGCGGAAGTCCGGATGGTCGTGGTATCGCTCGGCGGATCTGAAAGAGTCCGGAGTGTCCTGGTAGAACGACCCGCCTCGCACCACGCGTGAGATACCCTTGGACGGACCGGTTGGATCGTCCTGGGATGCTGTCTTGTAGGCGCCGTACCAGTCGGAGCACCACTCCGATGCGTTTCCGTTCATGTCGTACAGGCCCCACGGATTGGGCTTCTTCATACCGACCGGTTGGAGTTTCTTCACCGAATTACCCCCGTACCAGGCGTAGTCTCCGAAAACCTTCTTGTCGTCGCCGAAGCTGAACAGGGTTGAAGTTCCCGCCCGGCAGGCGTACTCCCACTGGGCCTCGGTGGGCATCGCGAATTTGACGCCCGGCTTGCCGATCTTCTTGTTGAGTTTGGCGATGAACTCCTGACAATCGTTCCAGTTGACGGTCTCCACCGGATTCCCGTCGCCCTTGCGGAAGCTCGGGTTGGCGCCCATGACCGCCTTCCACTGCCGTTGTGTGACCTCGTATTTGCCAAAATAGAACGGTTTGGTGATCTTTACGCGGTGTTGGGGATGTTCATCTTTCAGGTAGTTGATGAACGCTTCGGTCAGACCAATGGCCTTGACGACGTCCTTGGGCGACTTTCCGCTGCCCATCATGAACTGGCCGGCGGGGATTTTGACGAACTGCATTTTCACTCCCCTGGCGATCTCTACGGAGATCACATTCGGCTGGGGTTCCGGCGCCATTATCTCCTCCCAGAGAGCGAACCGCGCCGGCGAGAGTTTTTTCAGGGTGGCGAGAGTTTCGGCGCCTTCGCCCAGACAGACCGCGTAGACCAGGGCGAACTCGGCCAGGTCCTCGGAGTATGCGTGATCACCGTAGTCGGAGACCGATATCTTGTCGGACAAAACGGCGGATTTCCACATTTCCATTATGTTCGGATGTCGCTTTCCGGCCAGTTGCTGGAGGGTGTGACCGGCCTCGTGGGCTACCACCAGGGCGCCGACGTAGGGAACGATGTTAATATAACTCTGCCCGCCATGGGCTCGTGCCCCGCCAAGGGATTTGTAGATCGCGATTCCGTCTTCGCCCTTGTCGGAGACCGCAACGCATGCCCGCATGTACGGTTCGGGCAACTTCTTCAGACGCTTGATAAGCTGGTCGCAGGTGACTTTAGTCCCTTCCTGGATCGTCAGCTTGAACTTGTGCTCCCCGCTCTTGACCCACCACTGCTTGCCCGAAACTCCGCCGTTCCTCATCTTGACGTCCGCGGGGCCCGAAACGATCTCGATTTTCGTCTTACTGTTCCGACCGAACGTCGCGTACTGCGGTCTGAAGCGCGCGGCTATTTTGTCTTTGGCGTTCGCCCCGCCGACAACCGCCAGCGAGAGTATCATCACGAAAAACACTTGCATCTTCAC
>CAZSLS010000200.1:0-12665 GCA_964607575.1 uncultured Planctomycetaceae bacterium
AAAGCGGTAACCTGACTCTCATTCACAGTGGTACAGAAAATGGGGGCAGGTCAGGGTGATTGAGGCGCACAGGCCAACAGACATCATCGAGACAACTATTCGCTTAATCATTCTCTCTCTCTTTGCTTTCCAGAATCGTTGGACTCACTTGACATCTGCGGCCATACATGATGCACGAATCGCCTTCTTCATGTCACTACCCTTTCCCAAACAATGACACATGGAAACCGTCACTAATGGGGGCCACACAGACAGCGAGGACCTACCAGTTGATTCGTGACATGATCATACTCCTTAATCTACTCCATGAGAAAGGACTATAGCCATCCAGACTGCACGCAACCACACCGGATCGCGTATGTTCTTGGCCCAAACCAACTGACGTGCTGCCTGCTCACGCCCAATGGCCGGAGGCACAACTGCAAACATCGATTCGATTAGGATACAAAACGAAGCATGCAATTAACAAGTACAAAACTAACGTGCTATAGAGAGTGACCCAGACACGCGATATTCCACGCTCCTGTTCGCCGTAAGGTCTTGTTGTTGCCGTTTCACCTGATCGCCTGTTCAACTGCTCAAGTGAGAAGCCTGTGCTGGACCAGCAAGTTTGATACCCGCACAACACCCAAAAACGACTTCATGATCGTACCGTATATGATTCCAAACTCCGTCAAGACACGAGTATCATATGTTCCCAACACCAACATATTCGCTCTTTATTCCTTTGCCTAACAGTCTTTACGTATGCCGCCAACTGCGGTGCAATGGCGCTGCATTGGGCTATTTGTGCTGCAACCGTGCTGCGGGGTGTCGAGCCAGCCTCCAACCGATGCTTGAACCACGCGATGTATGGCTGAGGCCTGTTCTAAAGCGAGGCCAGATCGGGTATCATACTGTCTGAAGCTGGCCTGGGGACGGTCCCCAGACCACCGACGCACGGAATCAAATTTCCTATCAGCAGGGCAAGCAACTCGCCGAACTGCAGGAGATTGATCCGGCCGTGAAAGTCTTCGCGCCTTCCGGTTTCAAAGGCGCAAAACATAACGCCATGTGCCAGGTGGAGACAATCACATGAAACGTAACGCCCGTTTTCTACAAGGCCTTGTCTGCAGCCGCGCAGTCCGGATCGTGCTGTTGTACGCCGCTGTTAGTGCTGTATGGATTTTCTTCTCCGACATCCTAGTCGAGGCGCTTGGCGGCACGCCGGAGATGATTACCCGGTATCAGACGCTCAAGGGCCTGCTGTTTGTCGCCACGACGTCCGCCATGTTGCTCGTGCTTATTCGCTGGTCGGAAGCGACGCTTACGGTCAGCGAGAGCAACTACCGGCGCCTTGTCGATAACATGTCCGAAAGTTTTCTCTATCGCCACAACACCGAAGGTGCGTTCACTTACATCTCCCCATCCATCACAGACGTGCTGGGCTATTCCGAGGAGGAGTTTCTCACGCATTTCGGGGAGTACCTGACTGACCATCCGGTCAATCAAGAGGTCCGCAAACACACCGCCCTGAGTATCGAAGGGGTTCGCCAACCGCCCTACGAAGTGCAGATACATCACAAGGACGGGTCGGTTCACTGGCTTGAGGTCGCCGAAGTGCCCGTCCGAGATTCCGATGGCCGGGTCGTTGACATCGAGGGCATCGCACATGACATTACCGAGCGCAAGCGGGCGGAGGAGGCCTTGCGGGACGGCGAACGACGACTTCGGGCCACCTTCAACCAAGCGTTCCAGTTGATGGGTTATCTGTCGACCGACGGGACTGTTCTGGGGATCAATGAAGCAGCGTTGAGATTCGCTGGAATCGAGGAATCCGACGTGGTCGGCAAGCTGTTCTGGGAGACTCCGTGGTGGACGCATTCTTCCGAGGTGCAGGAGCAGTTGAAGAACGCAATCAACCAGGCGGCTGGCGGTCGGTTCGTACGTTACGAGACCACCCACCTCGACACTAATGGCGAGCCTCGAATGATGGACTTCTCCCTCAAGCCCGTTACCGATGCCGACGACGTCGTGGTCCAGTTGATTCCCGAGGCTCGCGACATAACCGAGCGCAAGCGGGACGAGGAGGCCCTGCGCGACATCAAGACCAAGTTTGAGGCCGTCTACAATCATCACTACCAACTCACGGGACTTATGGACCCCGAGGGTCGACTCCTCATGTCAAACAAGACGGCCCAGGATTTTGCGGGCGTAAGTGCGGAGGAGATTGCCGGAAAACCGTTTGCGGAAGCACCGTTCTGGACCCATTCGAAAGAAGAGCAAAGCAAGTTGCTAAAGGCCATAGACCGGGCGGCTGATGGCGAGTTCGTCCGTTTCGAGACCACGCATGTCTCGGCCGGAGGCGAAACGAGGACCTTTGACTTCTGCCTCAGTCCGGTATTTGATGACAGTGGTCGAGTGTGTTACATAGTGCCGGAAGGATATGACATTACCGATCGCAAACAGGCCGAGGGTGAACTTCGGGACGCGTTGTCGGAGATCGAGGACCTCAAGGATCGCGTGGAGGCGGAGAACGTTCTGCTGCGTCATGAGGTGGAATACCTGGGGCACGGCAAGATCGTTGGCGACAGCGCATCCATCAGAGAGACAATGGCGCATGTGGCGGACGTAGCCGAAACGGATTCGACGGTCCTGATCCTGGGCGAGACCGGGACGGGCAAGGAGTTGTTGGCGCGCGCAATCCATGACGCCAGCGCACGGAAAGACAAGCCGCTGGTAATCGTCAACTGCGCCGCCATGCCGGCCACCCTCATTGAGAACGAACTGTTCGGGCGCGAAAAAGGGGCCTACACCGACGCCCTGACCCGGCAGATCGGGCGCTTCGAACTGGCGGACGGGGCCACGATCTTCCTCGACGAGATCGGGGAACTTCCTCTTCAAACGCAGTCAAAGCTGCTGCGCGTGCTCCAGGAAGGACAGTTCGAGCGGCTGGGGAGCACCGAGACGATGACCGTAGACGTGCGAGTGATCGCCGCGACGAACCGGGACCTGGAGAAGGATATCTCGGAAGGGCAGTTCCGTGAGGACCTTTTCTACAGGCTGAATGTGTTCCCGATCACCGTGTCCCCTCTCCGGGAGCGAAGGGAGGACATCCCCGCGCTGGTCTGGGCCTTCGTGGGCGAATTCAGCGAGAAGATGGGTAAACGTATTGAGACGGTGTCGCAGGGGGCGATGACTTCCCTTCAGAACCACCCTTGGCCGGGCAACGTCCGGGAACTGAGGAATGTCATTGAACGCGCCATGATCCAGTCCAGCGGGCCCGCGCTGCAGGTGCAACTGCCGCAGAAGACGCTCGCACCCGGACCCGAAGCCGCAACGCTGGATGAAGTCCAGAAACGACACATCGTCGAGATTCTTGAACGAACGGACTGGCGCGTTCGCGGCAGCGGGGGTGCGGCCGAGATTCTCGGCCTCAAACCCTCGACACTCGAGTCGCGGATGGCGAAGCTGGGCATCCGACGGCCGGGTCTGAAGCCCCGATAATTCGTGCCCGCCCGATGTTTTGGGGGATTCTCTCGCCTGGCCGGCGACATATCGCTTCGGTTCACCACTCTCCAAGCCTTTGCAGTCTTCAAACTCATTTGCATTTGCAGTACGTATCATCGCCAGGCCGAACAGCCGGATCTATTTCGATAGATTTCGACGTGCGACGCGAGTAACATCGGGAAAACCGAGAAAGGAAAGAGGGAAAGACTATGTTTAATTATTCTATAAGATTCATTCTGGGCGTGATGGTCGTGGCGACACTTGTAACTGACACCAGCCGGGCTGAAGAAGCCCAGTGGGTCAAGAAGGCAAAGGAGACAGTTAAGACCGCGATCCCGCTTGCCGAGAAGGATCCCACCCGTCCTGTCTATCATTTCCGGCCACCCTCTCAGTGGATGAACGATATCTGCGGCGCGATCCACTACAAGGGAGCCTATCATATCTTTTACCAGTACAACCCGTTCAGCGGTGATCGCTGGGGATACAATTATTCACTCTGGGCGCACGCGCGAAGCAAGGACCTTGTCCACTGGGAGCATCTTGACTGGGCCTTATTACCCATGATCAAACGGGGGGAGACAAGATGTAATTCAGGCTGTGTTACTCTCGATGGAAACGGCCGACCGATGATATTCTATACCTTTGTTCACGCCAAACGGTACGCTCCCGGCAGGACGCCAAAGCGTGAGCAATGGGCCGCCATCGCCTGTGATGAAGATCTGATAAAATGGAAACGGATAAAGGAGAACCCGATCCTAGCCGCCGGTATGAACGGAGTGCCCGCGGACGTACACGGCGGATGGAGCGATCCCTTTGTGTTCAGGTCAGACGGGCGGACCTTCGTTACGTTCAAATCATGCGGCGGACTGGTCGCCGAAGCCCAGAACAAGGAACTGACAAAATGGAAGTACGCCGGTAAGATGGAGGGCGTCTCCGGCGAATGCCCGAACTTCTTTCCTCTCCAGAACAGGTGGGTGTTGATCCGCTCGACACATCCGCTTTCCTATATCGTTGGAGACTTTGACGCGAAGACCATTAATTTCAAAAAGAACGGCGGCGCCGGAATAGTTGATTACGGTTTCGGAAAGAACCCGCCGAAGGACCGGTCATGGACGCGCGGACTTTATGGCACGAATGCTTTTGTAGATAAAGACGGCCGCCGAATCCTGGTCGGTTGGATCTGCGGATTCAAACCCAAACGCGGCTGGAACGGGTGTATGTCTCTTCCTCGCGTCCTGACGCTTGACAAAGACAAGCGGCTTATCCAGGCCCCCGCGCCAGAGCTCAAGAAGCTGCGCGCCAAACACCGCGAGATCAAGGGTCTGGAAGTGAACAGTAAATCTGAACTGCTTAAAGATATCAAAGGCGATACGCTGGAAATCATCGCGCAGTTCACGAACGCCGACGCGGGAGCCTTTGGCCTGAAGGTCCGTCAGAGCGAAGACGGCAAGAACGCGGTCACTATTAGATACGCCGACGGGAAATTGAACGTGGCGGGGACGGAGCTTCCTTTAAAGCTGGGGGAAGACAAGAGTCTTAAACTGCACGTGTTTATTGACAAATCTGTTCTCGAAGTATTCATTAATGATGGCGCCACAAGTGTTACAAGGGTCGATTATCCCGGAGACAAGGACCTGGGCGTGTCGGTATTTGCCGAGAACGGCAGTGTTACATTGAAGTCTCTCGACGCGTGGAACATGAAACCGATATGGTAATTACTGTGAAGAAGACAATTGTATTCCGCTCTGGGAACGCATGACATAATTGCTTGAGATGCTTGTCGTATTGATCTTCCGCAGCGGGAATCGCCAGCGTTTCACCCTTTCCCCCCTTTCATCCAAGACCCTACGCAACATCTGCAACTGCGCTGCAATGGCGGTGTATCCAGCCGCTCGTGTGTGGCGTTCGGCTCCAAGCGCCCTGCGGGCTTGCCTCCTAATATGCGCACCCAAGGCCCGCCCCTTGAAAAGCCCGCGTTCAACCGGACACAGAATATTCTCACATTTATCTTGAATCAACTGGTTTCCATGCGATAATATTCATATTAGATGAGCCCGTTTTGTCGGGGCAGCGGGCCGCATTCGACCTGAGCCGGTCGATTGAATGAGGGCAGGAGCGTTCGCGCTTAGACGCTTTCTTTCCCGAGCTAGGCCGCAGTGGCCAAGTTCCCCCCTGTCAAATTGAGCGTGCATACGTAGTCGTAAGGTATCGGGTGACTACATTGGGCAAAGAGCCGAAAAAGGGAGAAGAGCCATGAATGCCACAAACGTCAGACGCGGTCTAGCCATTGTTGTTTTCATACTGTTCTTGTTCACCGTGAACACCACCGCCCCGGGCCAGAGTTCACTCACTCTGTTCGAGTGGGGCACGAAGACCTGGGAGTCCGACATTGGCGGTATGTGGAGCGCAGGCAACGGCAACGCCCTGGTTGCTTCCTCACACACGATTGTGGATTTCGACAATCTGAACACCGCTCCTCTGACAACTCTTGTCAATCTTTCTACAGAGAATGTGTTCGAACAGGAAACCAGCCTTCGCGTACGGGGGGCTACCGATGGCGCTCTTAACCTGACCAGCACTATCGGGCTTGCAGCGTCGGCTTCGGATGCGGCGCTGTCTATGGATTTCAGCCCGAGCATAAGCATGGCAACACCTCCTGCCGCCCTGTTCCAGGGGGAGACCATGACGCTCGTAACCGATTCGGGTATCGGGGCAAACAGCACGGCAGTGGACTCTCCCTTACCGGACATTGTCTACGACCTGTCAGGCAGACTGGCGGCACGCGGACATATGACCGCGAGTTTCACATTGGCCGACAAGACCGTTATGGGCAATACGACCATTATGAACACGACGCTCGACAGCGGGACGAATTCAATCATCAGTTTCGATGTAGATGGCAATTCGACGACCGTTCTACCGGGCGGAACTGGGATTCTCGGTTGGGCCGGAGCGAATCTGCTGGAGGACAAGACGGGCTTGAGCGGTCAGTTCGGTATGAGTGGGCCCTCGTCCGGCGGTCGGGCCGCCACCGCGATCAACAATGACGGTTCCGCCATCATCTCGATGCAAAGCACGTACGATGACCTGGTCACGTTGAGCGGTGATCTCAGCCGCTTTATTCCCTACAATTGGGGTATTGGCGCAGACCTTTATTACGTAAGCGCGTCGGCAGACCTCCTTAATGCGTATCTCACTTACGGTGTGTCAGTACAGCAGGACCTTACGGCGGACGTCTCCTGCATGGGGGCTCTGAGTCTCAACCAAGCCGTCGACTACGAGGTCCGCTACGTGGACGATCAAGGCCACGAGCAAACAAGATCCTCGGGTAATGCAAACAGCATCACATTCCGCATGGGCGACGAGATCGATGTCACAATGCCGACGACACGCCTGGACATGGACGCCACGTATTCGGTTGAAGGGTCGCTGTCCAACAGTGTGGTCCTCGAGGAGAACCATTCAGTCACGTTGGAGTTGTTGTCCTGGGGTATCGACCCTTACTTCTTTTCCGAGCGCGAGGGTTCCGCGTGGTCCCATACGTGGCCTTTGATGGATCCTATAATTACAGCGTCCAAGCGTGATATGTTGGCATCATTCACGACCGATCAGATGCCCGGTAAGCAAAGTTCTTCGGCTACGGCGAGGGAATTTAGCTCAACAGGCGATCGGGTAATCAACTCCACCGTTAAAATCACGTCGAACGAGTTCATTGGCGATTCATTGATTGTGGAGAACGGTGGCGTTCTGACTATCGGCGATCCTCTCGGCAGTTCTCCGTTTCCGTCCTACACGGAATTTGAGGTCCTCGCATTCGGACAACATGACGATGATACCTACGACGGTGGGATCAATGTCAAGTCCGGGGGTTCGTTGACAATCAACAACGGCTTCGTCGTGACGAGATCACTCAACGTAGATGGCGATGGCGCTTTCAGTTTCAACGGCGGTCAGTTGACTGTCTTCAGCGGCGAGTTTGACCCGGGAACAAGTGCGGTGGTTATTGACGGCAATGCCGGTAGCGGACCGATGATGCAGACGTTGACGCTGTGCGGCGGAGCCAGCGGGGTTATCACCGGCGACTTGACCGTCGGTGACAATATATGGGGTGAAATGAACATCGAGACAGGCGCCACGTTCACCAACGCCAACGCCTTCATTGGCAAGCAGGCCGGCAACTGGGGACCGAGTCCGCTACACGTGCGCAAGGGCGTGGTGCGAGTCTCCGGTAATGGTGCGACATGGCACAGCACAGGGGCCCTGAATATCGGTGGAACGGCGAGCAGCAACGGCGGAGAAGGTGCGGTGTACGTCGAGACGGGCGGGCGGGTTGTCGTCGATGGCGTGTTGACGATTCGCGACGATGGAGCACTTCACCTCGACGGTGGAGATGTCACTGCAGGCTCGCTGAAGAATTACTCGGGATGGCTGGACCTGGGCGGAGGTTCCCTCACGATAGACGGCGGAACATTCAAGCCGCACCTGCTGTCCACCGGGCAGTCGGCGGCTGGGGACCTTCACGTCGGCGGCGGCACAACAGTAGCGCTAGTCAACGACGCAACCCTCAGTTTGCCTTCGAACTCGAGTCCCAACACTGTGTATGTAGGTTCTACGCAGGGGAGCGGCACGTTCGAAATTCGAAGCGGTTCTGTCGTGAGCAGTCCGCAAGGGAGAGTGGGCGTGTACTCCCCGGGAACAGTAACCGTCGAGGGCGATGGTTCCAGTTGGGCTGTCACTCATGCGTACTCCAACTCCTCCTCCAACACTCCGTTTGACCTGGAGATCGGTTACAACGAACTTGGAACGCTAAGCATTTCTGACGGCGGTGCGGTAAGCAGCAAGCAATCGTGTCTTGGCGTAACCTCATCGGCAAGCACGGGTGTAGTTGAAGTGCGGAGCGCAGGTTCACAGTGGACCACCGATCAACTGGTCGTCGGTGGGTACGGTCGCGGGTTCCTCAGCATCACCGAGGGCGCCGAAGTCCAGACGAGTGCAGCAAGTTCGATCGGGGGTAGCCCGACTTACGGCGCAGTAGGACAAGGACAAGGCGTAGCCAGGGTTGACGGAGCCGGTTCGACCTGGTCGACAGGCAGCAGCTATCTGGGGATTGGAGTCAGAGGCAGAGGATGGCTCGATATTACCGACGGCGGAAGCGTCACCAGCAGTATGGGTGTGATAGGTGATGCTGCAGGAGCATCGGGTGAAGTCCTGGTTCAGGGCGCCGATGCGACGGACACCCCTTCAAGGTGGACAGTCGCGGGGAATTTGACCGTAGGCGACGGGGGTGCAGGCAGGATGTACATTATGGATGGAGCGGAGGTCTCCTGCGCTATCGCCGAACTCGGAAAATCGAACTCTCCGCAGAACTTCGTCAGCGTCAGCGGCGAGGGTTCCCTCCTCGATGCGTTGGGAACGATGCTTGTTGGTGCTGCAAGCAATTCGCGCGCTATCATGCTGATCGATCGCGGCGCCCGCGTTTCCAGTGCAACCGGGCTGGTTGCCGCGTATTCCGGTTCGGATGGTGCTGTTTTGGTTGGAGGTCAAGGAATCAACGACGCCCAAGCCACGTGGGATAACAGTGGTTTGCTATATGTTGGAGGCAGTTCCACGTCGGCCGGAGGCAGCGGAGCCATAGGTGTCAGCGACGGCGGTCTGTTGCAGGTGGGCGGGACGCTGAAACTCTGGAACGGCGGGGAACTGGCGATCGTTGGGGGCAGTGTTATCGTCGAATCATTCGACAATACCGAAGGCGGCGCGTTTGAACTGTCGGCCGGTGTTTTGAGCGTCAATGGTGGTCAGATGCTCGCGCCAGCAGATACATTCGCCGTGGACGGCGAGGGCGCCCCGACGCTGCGTCTGACCGGAAGCGCGTCAATGAACATCGCTGGCCAGGACCTGACCGTCGGGCAAACCCAATCGGGGCAAGTTGAGATATCCGGCGGGGCCCAGATGACCAATGCCAACGGTTCGATCGGCGCCGCAACGAATTCGAGTGGTGATGTGAAAGTTACAGGAACTGGTTCGTCGTGGATCAATTCCGGCGTTTTCCGGATTGGCGGGCAGGGAAATGGGGGGCTGGAAGTGGCCACGGGGGGCAGTGTCTCCAGTGGGGAAGTCATAATCGGCGACGAGTTCGGGGGAGAAGGTATCGCAAATATCAGCGGCGCCGGGGCCAACCTGACCGTCGCGGGCAATGCCTACATTGGTAATCTGGGCGACGGTAATGCCGCCGTCCTGGATAGCGGCCTGCTCGACGTTGGCGGCACACTGGAGATCCGAAGCAGCGGCGAATTGACGATTAACGGTGGTGGCCGGGCCCGATGCGGTACTTTCGACAATTCCAACGGTGGAACGTTCGATTGGACGAATGGGACCCTCGGTTTTTCCAGCGATCTGACGTTTGCCTCCTCCACACCGTTCAACGCAGTCGGCGGGGATGAAATCACGTCGCCGCGGACGTTGGAGGTCGCCAACCTTTTGACCGTTCAGCCGGGAGGGACTTTGGGCATTGGTGGCGGAAGTGTGATTTGTGGGTCCTTCAGTAACACGGGCGGAACGTTCAATTGGGGTTCTGGAACCCTCGGTTTCAACGATAATCTGGCGATCAGCTCGTCCATGCCGTTCAGTACTCTAATCGTATCGCCGCGGGCGCTGGAGGTTGCTAACGTTCTGACCATTCAGTCGGGAGCAACTTTGGGTATCAACGGTGGACGCGTCACTTGCGGATCGCTGGACAAATCCGCGGGGGGAACATTCACCTGGACGAGTGGAACGCTGGGTTTCAACAATAATCTGGCGATCGACTCCTCCATGCCGTTCAGTACTCTAATCATATCGCCGCGGACGCTGGAGGTTGCTAACGTTCTGACCATTCAATCGGGAGCAACTTTGCGTATCAACGGTGGACGCGTCACTTGCGGATCGCTGGACAAATCCGCGGGGGGAACATTCACCTGGACGAGTGGAACACTGGGTTTCTTCAACGATCTGACAATCGCCTCCTCCACGCCGTTCAACGCAAGCGGCGGGGATAGAATCACGTCGCCGCGGACGCTGGAGGTCGCAGGCCTTCTAACCGTTCAGTCGGGCGGGACTCTTGCAATCAGCGGCGGTAGTGTTACGGTCGGCTCGTTCGATGCGACGGCGGCGGCTTCGGGCAAACTCGGTTCCAGCGCATCGCTTAGCGGTGCGGGCTATTTCGATGTGACCGATGAGGTCATTGCGGACCAGGTTGCGGAATACACGTACAGCACCTGGTTCAAGAACGACGCAACGAGCGGCTACCATTACGTTCTGGAAAACACGCCCAACTCAAACAACTGGGCGATGGCTTCCCGCGTCAATTCGGACAAGTCAATGCTGGTCGCCTCCCGCACGAAGATCAATACCCAGGAAGAGGTGCCGGCTTTCAGCATCGCCCCAACGTTTAACGACTGGAACCTGTTTACGGTCACCTACAAGGAAGGCGTTGCGCTTCGGGCGTATATCAACGGCGCGTTCATGGGCGAAGATAACACTATCACTTCGCAGTTGGCCTCGACCGACGGGCTCAATATTGGTTCCGACCGATATGGCGGGCGTCGGTGGATCGGTCTGCTGGACGATATGGCGATCTGGGCCCGTGTCTTGTCGCTCGATGAGATCGCGGTGCTGTACAACGGTGGTGTGGGTAATCCCGCCGATGCGCTGCTTGAGACGAACGGTCTGGCGGCCTACTGGCGGTTCGACGAAGCCTCGGGTGGGGTCGTGGACAATGCAGCTTCGGTGTCGACCGGGCTCGATGCGGTCCTGGCCGGCAGCGGAACTAGTTTTACCGGTGGAGGGTTTGACTTCACCGACGGTGCGCTGAACGTCGACGGCGGGACCTTCGCGCCGGTATCGTCGGGAGCAAGTTACATCCTGGACGGTCGGGGCGCGGGCAACCCGACCGTCAATCTCATCAACGGCGCGTCTATGACCGGTATCGACCAGCTTCGCGTCCAGGCGGGCGGCGAGTTCAATATCAACAGTTCCACGGTGAACGTCGACAGCGTTGTGGCCGGGTCGAGCATCGAAGCCGGTACGGGGACGCTGGTAGTGGATGGTCCCGCCGCGTCATTGACGACATTCGACATGGTATTCGTCGGCGGCAGCGGCAGGGACGGCGCTGTGGTGCTGCGAAACGGGGCACAGGTTAGTATCGGCGGTGATTTGCGTGTGGCGGATTCGGTTGTCGCAAACTCGACTGGAGATGTCGCGGTTAAATCCGACGCTGACGTCTCTGTCGGCGGTGACGTTCTGATCGCGACCGGCGCCCTGAGCGGCCAGACCGGAACGATGACGGTGACCGGACTTGGCACGACCGTTACGCAGAGCGGGGTGTCTGGAGTTACCATTGGCGCCGAGTCGGGGAGCAGCGGCTCGCTGAGCGTCCTGGACAATGCGGTATTCACAACCGGCTCGGGCGGTATTACGGTCAACGGCGCCGGTGCGCTGAATGTGACGGGCGGGGCGGATCTCTCGAGTGCGACCGGGACGGTTGGATACGTAGCGGGGCCTTCGACGAGCACGGCGATCGTTGACGGGGCCGATTCGACGTGGGCGGCCTCGGGAGACGTGATCGTCGGCGAGCTGGGCAGCGGTCGCATGGACATCACCGGCGGCGGCGCTGTAAGCGGCGTGGTGGGTATGGTCGGGTACTATGCCGGCGCGGAGGGCGACGTCACGGTAAGTGGGACCTCTTCGGCCTGGATCAATTCGGGCCACCTCTACGTCGGTGATTACACCAATGGTGCGCTCCTGATATCCGCTGGCGGGCGGGTCGAAAACGCCTCCGGGCAGGTGGGCAATCATGCCGACGGTATTGGTACGGTGACAGTCACCGGGGAAAACTCGACATGGATCAACAATAACAATCTCTACGTCGGCGATGGTGGCGTGGGCACGCTGACGATCAAAGACGGCGCGGACGTAACCAGCGTTCGAGGCTACATCAGTCGTTACAACGGCAGCAATGGACACATTACGGTCAAGAACGCCGGTTCGACCTGGACCAGCAGCATGTACATCGTCGTCGGGTACGAAGACCCCGGTGCGCTTACCGTGGAAGACGGCGGCGCGGTATCAGTGGAGTACAGCCATGTCGGCCGGAACAATGGCGCCGTGGGTGCGGTGACAGTCACGGGCGAAAACTCGAT
>CAZSLS010000201.1:0-12643 GCA_964607575.1 uncultured Planctomycetaceae bacterium
ACTAGCGGCTGTCGGTGTACGAAGCGAGGTCCGGTCTGACAGGAGTTATCAGTATGGATATGCGACATGCGGATGGGGGTGGTCAAGGTGCGATTTTCGAGTCACTGGAGCCTCGCCTGCTGCTTGCTGCCGATGTAGTAATCAGCGAGATAATGTACCAGTCCTTTACGGAACTGGGTGCGGCTGAGGATTACGGACACGAATACGTCGAACTGTTCAACCGCGGGGATTCTTCGGCCGATCTGCTGGGCTGGAAGATTACCGCCGGCGTCGATTTTGAATTCCCCGCCGCTACGATCGATGCCGGTGAGTATCTGGTAGTGACGGGGGATCCGGCGACTTTTGCGGCAGAGCATCCGGGCGTAACCAATTACATTACTGACTATGGCTGGCTTGGGCACCTGAGTAACTCCAGCGAGAAGATCGAGTTGGTAGATGATCTCGGCGTCACGATCGACCAGGTAACTTACGCTGACGAAGGCGACTGGGCGGATCGCGAGTGGATGACGGACCCCGATTACCCCGCGACGGCGGGTTACGTGTGGTCGAATCTCCACGATGGCGGCGGGCGGAGCCTGGCGCTGATCAACCCGGACATGACGAACAACAGCGGGCTGAACTGGACGGCCAGTCTTGTTGACGGGGGCACGCCCGGGGCGGTCAACGGCGTGGATTCCGACGATATCGCTCCGCTGATCCGCAACGTTGAGCACTATCCGATTATCCCGACGGCGTCCGATAAGGTCACTGTTATCGCCAAAGTCCAGGACGAACTGACGACCGGTTTGACCGTATTGCTGCGTTATCGCGACGACGGTGATCCTGGCTTCGACACCGTTGAGATGTTCGACGATGGTCTGCATGATGACGGCGCCCCCGGCGACGGTATCTACACCGGTCAGATCGACGAGCGCCCCGACGGGGCGATCGTAGAGTTCTACGTCGAAGCCACCGACGCCGGCGCCAACACGCGGACCTGGCCCGCGCCGGTCGTTGCCGAAGGGCAGGTCGCCAACTGCCAATACCAGGTCGATGACAGCTTTACCGAAGACTGGACCCCCGGCAGCCAACCGATATACCGCGCTATCCTGACCGCTGAAGAATGGTCCGAACTCGACGACATCCAGGATACGTACCGCAGGTCGAACGCTCAGCGGAATGTCACGCTGGTTACTACAGACGGCGTCAATACGCAGGTGCGCTACGAAATAGGCATGCGCAACCGCGGTAACGGCAGCCGATCAGGCAACCCCCACAACCAGAAGATCAACATCCCGCACGACCGCCAGTGGGAAGGTCAGAAAGCCCTTGTTATCAACCGGGCCCTTCCCCACTCGCAGGTGATCGGCAGTGCGATATTCCGCTACGCCGACATCCCCGCAGCCGATGCGTACCCCGTCACGCTCCTCATAAACGGAAACAACCTCGCAACGGGAGGGATGTACTATTCGTATGCGTCCCTGGAGGTTCTGGACAGTGACATGGCCGCTAACCACTGGCCCACGGACCCGTCAGGTGATCTGTACAAGTGTCACGATTCCAATGGCGGCAATACCGCTGCCGACTTCGATTATGACGGTCCGGATCCTGCCGACTACAGCGTTGCGTACGTCAAACAGACGAATGTGGCGATTAACGATTACTCCGGCCTGATACATATGCTGGACGTTCTCAACAACGCTCCCGACGAGACGTACCTGGAAGATGTCGCCCAGGTGGTCAATATCGAGCAATGGGTGCGTTTTGCCGCCGTCGACGCGCTGCTGGGCAACGGTGAAGGCGGTCTGACGGACGGCCGCGGCGATGACTTTGCGATGTACCAGGGCGTAAACGATCCGCGGTTCACGCTCGTGCCTTACGATCTGGACACGGTTCTGGGAATTAACGAAAACACGGTTACCGACCCCATATGGGACTATCGCGACCCCGATCTCAACGGTCTCAGCCGCCTTCTCCACCAGCCCGAAATTGCGCAGATGTTCTATGCCCAACTGCTGGAACTGTGCGATACTGTCTTTTCGCCCGAGATATTCAACCCGCTGGTCGACCAGGTGCTTGGCAGTTGGGTTTCCCCCAACCGAATTGCCGCTATAAAGCAGTTTGCAGTTGACCGGGTTGCTTTCGTGCGCACGGAGGTCGAAAACGACCCTCTGACGGTCCAGGCGACTCTGCCCACCGTCAATGGGTATCCGAAATCGACCACTGCTGAAGCGGTCCTGACGGGCACGGCCAGCGGGGCGTACGTGCAGTCGGTCCTCGTTAATGGCGAACCTGCCGACTGGGACATCGATTCAGGCACGTGGAACCTCGGCACGGGCGGGACCATCGGCGGTGGGCAGGTGGTTTTCCAGAATGGGGTAAACGGTTACAGCGGAACGGCGGACACAGAGATTCGCTTCAGTGATCCTACGGGTGATCTCAGTGGTGACGGGTCCATCAACATAGACGGCGCCGATGACGGGGGCAGGGTCCAGGCCCTGATTGGGTTTGATGACATTTTCGGCAACGGACCGGGGCAGGTGGCGTGGGATGCTACGATCCTGGACGCGACCCTTACGTTCAACGTGACCAACGTCGGCGGGACCACGACGATGCATCGCATGCTAATACCGTGGTCCGAGACCGATAACTGGAACACGTTCGGAGGTGGTGTTAATGCGGACGGAGTAGAGGCCGCCGTCGCCATCGACGCTACGCCCGATTTTGGCAATACCGGCGATCGAGTTGTTAGCGTGACACAGGCCATTCTGGACTGGCAGTCTGATCCTGTGGGTAATCCCAATTACGGTTGGGCGCTGTTGTCCACAAGCACCAACGGCACGGACTTCGGATCCAGCGAGAACCCCAGTACGGGCAATCGCCCGGAATTGATAATCACGATTGAAGATGACGGGGGCGATCCAGGTCAGGGCGGTGCGGCCCTGTTGCCCGGGCTGAACCGGCTGGTCGTACAGGCCTTCGACGGGCCTGACGGGACGGGCGAAATTCTGGACGAAACGTATGTTGACGTCTGGTACGAGAGCGGCGCGCTGCCCCCGCGTGAGATATCCGGCACGCTGACGGCAGATACCGTTCTGGATGCGGGAGGGCCTTGGACCGTCACTGGAAGTATTACCGTTCCCGACGGAATAACGTTGACGATCGAGCCTGACGCGGTTGTGAGCTTCAATTCGAGTACCATGGTAACGGTTAACGGCCGACTCCTGGCCGAGGGCACGCCCGGTCATCGCATCACACTTACCGGCGTCGGTGGCGGCGCCACGTGGAACGGTATTGTCTTTGATTACCCGGCTTACTCCGATCAGGTTAACCGCCTGACCCATGCTGATATCAGCTACTCCGAGGGCGGCTCCGAAGCGATACTCATCACCAACGGCCAGTTGGAGATGGACAACGTCGAGTTCACCAACCACGCCATACAGTTTCTCGACATCGCCGATTCGTCCATCAGTGTCCGCAACAGCACATTCCCCGATGCCTCTGGCGAGTTGGTCCACTACTGGGGCTTCCCTGCCACCGGATACGCGATCTTCGACGGCAACTATTTCGGTCGGACCTCCGGTTATAACGACATCATAGACCTCACCGGGGGCCAACGCCCCGGACCCATCGCCCAGTTCACGAACAATTACTTCGCAGGCGGCGGCGACGACGGAATAGACGTAGACGCCGCAGATGCGCACATCGAAGGCAATATTTTCGTCGACTTTCACCAGTCAGAATCCCGAGAGAGCAAGTCGCATCCGATATCCACCGGTACGGAATACGGTGAAACCTCTAACGTTACCATCGTGCGGAACCTGTTTTACGACAACGATCACGCGATCCTGGTCAAGGATGGCGCGTTCTGCACGATCGTCAACAACACCATCGTAAACGCATACAAGAAGTTTGCGGGCACTAACGCCACGACGGCGGCGATCAACTTCTACGAACCTCGCGCCGGCCAGTGGGAGGCTGACGGGGTCTACCTCGACGGGAACATCTTCCAGGATGTCTCGCAACTTTTCGAACACCCCGATCCGGTAACCCTCCCGGTGGGGATAACGATGAACAACTCGATCGTTTATCCTGCGACGGTCGGCGAGCCGGTATCGTGGGTAGGCACTGGCAACCAAATCGGCGTCGATCCGCTGCTGACCGAAACGGTCAATGTGACCGATCCGGTAACGGACTTCATTCTCCAGGCCGGTTCGCCCGCGTTCGGCGCCGGGCCCAACGGCGTGGACGTCGGTGGTCTGATTCCCGCCGGAGCGACGATCGACGGCGAGCCGCCAGCGATCACGAACGAAACCACCGCAACGCTCACCGTCGGCGGTCCTGAAATCTATGGATACAAATACCGCCTCAACGGCGGGGCCTGGAGCGCGGAACGTTCGCCAATGAAGATGGTGGAGTCGATAACTCTGGTAGGATCAACGGCTACAGCTACGCTTACCGGTCACGGTTGGGCCAACGGCGACGTGATCGACATCTTCGGACCCAAGCAGCATGAATACAACGGAACCTTCACGGTTTCCAACGTAACGGCCGACACGTTCGACTTTACGGTGATCGGCACGCCGTCCACGCCGGCCACGGGCAAGATCACCGCCCGCAGGCCCGAGACCATCGAACTGACCGGCATGACGACGGGCGTCTACACAGTCGAAGTTATCGCAAAGAACTCCGCGGGCGTCTGGCAGGCCGAATCCCAGGCCACCGCGTCACAGACCTGGGCGGTGGGGCTCAGCACGAACCTGACCGTTCGCGACAGTTATCTGCCCGGGACGCCCGTGTTGGTGAAGGTCGAAGTACTCGCCGGCGGCGAGATTTATCGCGACCTGTGGGACGCTACAGCCACCCTGTCTGCCGACAACGGCGTGCAGATGGACGTCAGTGAAGTCACGATGTTCAACGGGCGTGGTAGCGCCCTGGTGACGTTCACGGGCGGGACAGGCGACTTCACGCTTACCGCCTCGGTGGACGGTCTGGACGACACCGACGACCTGACGGACCTGACCGGCGCGCCGGTGACGACCGTTTCCGGTACGCTGAGCGATGTGTCGGGCACGGACACCTGGAGCGGCGTGGTACACGTCACCGGCGATGTCCTGGTTCCCGGCGGTCATACGTTGGAGATACAACCGGGCACTTTAGTGCTTCTCGACGGCGTGGCTTCGGGCAGCGCGGGGTCCGACATCGACGTGGTGGGCAATATCCAGTCGCTCGGTACTGAAGACGCCCCCGTTACCTTTACGGCATATAACTCGGCGGAGGAGTGGGGCGAGATGCATCACGGCGGCGCCGATCCGTCGCTGTACCAGTACACCAACATAACACTTGCGGGGCACTCGCCCGGTGGCGGACACACCGGAAGCGGACCAGCAGTCCGGCCGTCAGGTTCCACTATAGTCTTCGAGTACACCAACATCACCGACAACGACGGGAAGGTCATGCAGTCAACCGGCGGTTCGGACCTGACCTTCCGCAACTGCCATCTCGCCCGCTCGGTGATGGGCCCGGAGATCGACAACACCGCACTGCTGTTCGAGGACAGTTGGATTACCGAGAACCACGGTCCGGACGACAACGACGGTATCTACATCCACAGCCAGTCCGGCGGGCAGACCTGCACGCTGAGCGGAGGCGTGATCGCCGACATGCACGACGACGGTCTCGATACGCTTGGTGCGGTGGTTCAGGTCGATAACTACATCTTCCGTAACATGGCCGATAAGGGTTCGAGCATTTTCGGGGGTAGCGCGACATTCAACAGTGTTATCTGGGCCGACAACGACATCGGCATCTCTACCAAGGACGGCAGTCACGCCGAAGTCCATATCGATCACGCTACCATCACGGGCAATCGCTGGGGCGTTCAGGCCGAGAATAAGGGCGGGGGAAATCCCAACGGGCTGATCGAGTACTTCATCACAAACTCGATCATTTACGGGAATACCGAGTGGGAGGTCCGCAGCGACTATGATCTGGCGCCCATAAGTATCGATTACAGCATCGTAGGCCCGAATTGGATTTCCGATGGCGGCTACCGCGGTGTTCCGGACGAAGTTCACACCGGCGAGGTATGGCCTGGAACGAACAATGACAACGCCGACCCGCTGTTCGTCGCGCCGGGGACCGGTGATTTCCACCTGCGGTCCGGCTCGCCGGCCATTAACGCCGGGAATGACCTGAAGGACATGGGGTATTATGCCGATGCGACCGTACCGCCGGCGCCCCCGGCCTCAGGTGAAGGTCCCGCACAGGCGCCCGTGCCCGTATCCGGCTCGTTGACTGAAGACGCCACATGGGCCACCGGTTTCGGCCCCTACACCGTCAGCGGCGATTTCATCATCCCGGCAGCTTACACTCTGACCATAGAACCGGGTGTGACCGTCTTCTTCCAGAGCGGGGCGCAGATGACCGTTAACGGCCGGCTTGTAGCCGAAGGCACGGAGTTCCTCCAGGTCCGCTTCGCCAGCGTCCCGGGCGGTGGATCGTGGAATGGACTGCAGTTTGCCGACACGATGCTCGACAACCGCATATCCTATGCGGTTCTCTCGGGCTCCACACGAACTGCCGGCATGGTCGATCTGGACAACTCCAATCTGACGATCGACCACGCGACATTCGAGAACGCCGACCGACGCCGTATCACCTCGCAGGAGTCCTCACTGATCGTCCGCAACTCGACCTTCGCGGACTTTGATTTCGGCGGTTCGCCTCCGAACAATACTGCCGAGCATCTCTGGGGACGAAACGTTAATCCCGGTGGGCACTTGATACTCGAGAACAACGTCTTCGGTCTGACACCGGGTCATAACGATACGGTGGACTTTGACGCCGGGCACCGCCTGGACGGCGACCCCGTTCCACAGGTTCTCAACAACGTATTTACGGGCGGTGGCGACGATGCCCTGGATATTGAAGGTGACTTCCATGTCGAGGGCAATGTCTTCATGCACTACCGTAAAGATGCCCCGCACGCGGCGGTAGACGGCGGCGAGTCGAACGTGATATCCGCCGGCGATTCCCACGATCTCGGCCACCATTACGTCGTTACTCGCAACGTATTCTACGACGCTGACCACGTGACTCTCGTCAAGGAAGCTTCGTTCATGACGTTCACCAACAACACCGTGGTGAATGTCGATCAGGGCACATATGCGGACGTCCCGGGAGTGTTCAACTTCGACCTGATCGGACAAACTAACTTGCAGGGCGAGGGCGCCTACCTTGACGGTAACATTTTCGTAGACACGCCCGTGTTGTTCAATAACCTCGACACACGCGGCGGTGTGACGGACCTCGTGGTTAACCGTTCGATCCTGCCTGTGGCGGAGCATGGTTACGGTGTGGGCAATATCGACGCCGACGCTCGCCTGGTGGATCCGGCTGGCGGTGACTTCTCCCTGCGGCGGGGTTCGCCCGCGACCGGGGTCGGTCCGGTTGGCGTGGATATGGGCGCCGATGTCCCGGCGGGCGCGGCGGTTTCAGACGTTGCCCTTACCGAGACTTATCTGACGGACGCGACATTCGATGTTTCCGGCGACGCCGATCCGCGGCATGCGGGCTTCCTGGCGTATAAGTATCGACTCAACGGCGGCGCCTGGAGCGCCGAGTGGACACCCGGGACACAAATCGTACTGAGCGGTCTGGGCGAAGGGGCTCAACTGCTTGAAGTGATCTCGCAGAACTTCGCGGGCGTCTGGCAGGCAGAAGCCGACGCGATTCAACGCTCGTGGAATGTAGACACGTCGCTTTCTCGCGTCCTGGTCAACGAGGTGCTCGCCAGAAACCAGGCGGCGCACCTGCACGACCTGCGATCTCCGGATGTGATCGAATTGTACAACGATTCGTTGGCTGCCACTGCAGATCTCGAAGGCTGGAGCATAACCGACAACCCGGCGATTCCGACCAAGTACGTGTTCACCGCCGGTACGACGATCGGCCCGGAAAGCTATCTCATTCTCTACGCCGAGACCCCCGATCTCGGAGCTACGGGCACATACCTTGGATTCGATCTCGACGGCGACGGGCAGGGCGTGTACCTCTACGATGATATTGGAACGCTGATCGACTCGGTCGACTACGGTCTGCAGATCGCGGACCTTTCGATCGGGCGCACCGGTCCTGCCCGTGAATGGGCGCTGACACAACCGACAATAGGGGCGCCCAATGTCGCCCAGCCGGTAGCCGATCCCGACGAGGTCCTGATCAACGAGTGGTTCGCCAACGGCGACGTGGTGCTCGTGGACGACTTTGTGGAACTCCACAACCCCGCCACGCTGCCGGCTGACCTTGCCGGGCTTTACGTAACTGACAATCCTGCTAACCAGAAGACCAAACACCAGATCGCGCCGTTGAGCTTCATCGGCGCCGAAGGATTCGTTGCGCTGAAGGCGGATTCCAGAACAGTGCCAGGCCACATGGACTTCAGGCTGCGGGCGAATATGGAAATACTCGGTCTGTTCGATACGAATGTAGAGCAACTCGATCGGGTCTACTACGGTCCGCAGACAGAAGATGTCAGCCAGGGCCGAACGGCCGACGGCAGCGATAACATCGAATTCTTCACGCTTCCGACGCCCGACGTGGGCAATGTGACGCAACAAATACTCCAGATTACCAATGACACGCTCGTGGCTGAGGGCGACGGTAAGTACGTTCTGCTGCCTGACGTTGCCACTGTTACGACCTGGCCGGACGTTGATTTTGCGACCTGGCCCGTTGACGGATTCGACTCGACCGGATGGACGTACTGGGACGGTTCACCGGCAGGTGTCGGTTTCGATTCCGGTGACGGCGCCTACCTGCCTCTGATCGGCGCGGATGTCATCGCGATGGACAATGTGAACTCGTCGTGCTACATCGCCTACCCGTTCACATTTGCAGGTGATCCGGCTGACTTTACGAGCTTGTCGTTGAATATCCGATATGACGACGGATTCATCGCCTATCTCAACGGTCAGGAGATCCGCCGTGAGTTGTTTGCCCCCGGCGATATCCCGGCGTGGGACTCTTCGGCTACTGACATCCACGACGACGATGAGGCCCTGATCCTGACTGACTTTGACGTAACGGCATTCAAAGGCGAACTGAATACAGGTGCCAATCTGCTCGCTATCCACGGGCTCAACGAGACCCCGGGTAGCAGCGATTTCCTGATGTCCGCCGAACTCGTAGGTATCACCGAGACCGTTTTGCCCAATCCGTTCGAAGAACTCCTTGCGATTCACAATGACCTGCGGATTACGGAAATCATGTACAACCCCGCCGGTTCGGATTCCAAGGAGTTCATCGAATTCCAGAATATCGGCACGACGGATCTGGAACTGGAAGGTGTCCGATTGACCGACGGTGTCGACTTCGTCTTTCCGGCGATGACGCTTGGCGCGGGCGAGTTTGTGGTTGTCGCTCGCGACCCGGTCGCTTTCCAGAACTTCTACAATGACCCGTCGATTACCGTAGTGGGTCCCTACGATCCGGGCTCACTGAGTAATGCCGGCGAAGACATTCTCCTGCAGATGCCCGGGCCTTACGAGGCGGCTATCCTGCGGTTTGACTACAACGATAACTGGTATCCCGCCACCGACGGAGACGGCGCCTCGCTGGTGCTGTCAGATCCGCTCGGACGCCGCGCGTCGTGGGACCCTGCCGAGTCGTGGTATCCCAGTGCCATCGCCGGCGGTTCGCCAGGCATCGTCGATCCCTCGCCCGAGTTAGCGCTGGGATCGGTCGTTGTCAACGAAGTGCTCGCACACACCGACGGCGGCGTCGAAGACTGGATCGAACTGCACAACACTACCGCCTCCGACATCGATATCAGCGGGTGGTTCCTCAGCGACAATCCGGGCAACCTCGAGAAGTTCGTGATACCGGGCGATCCGGGCAATCCGTTCGCTGGGGGAAACACAATTCTTCTCGCGGGCGGTTATATCGCCTTCAATGAAGTGAACGATTTCGGCGGGGCCTTCGCCCTCAGCGAACTCGGCGACGATGTGGTGGTGTCATCCTGCGATATTAACGGCGATTTGAGCACGTATCGCAGCTTTGTCAGTTTCGGCGCGACGGCCAATGGCGTTGCGCTTGGCAGGCACGTACTGAGTACCGGCGAGGTCGACTTTGTCGCCATGGACGCCCCGACTTACGAGTTGGCCAATTCCGATCCGCTCGTCGGGCCGATCGTTATCGAAGAGATCATGTACAATCCGGCGGGCCCCGGCGGAAACGAGTACATCCTGATGCGAAATATCTCCGCGTCGCCCGTTCCGCTCTACGATCCGGCGAATCCGAGCAATACGTGGCAGATCACCGGCGGGACCCTTTTTGTCTTCCCGCAGACTAATGTCACCGTTCAACCCGGCGAGTTTGTGCTGATAACCAACGTTGCTCCCGCGACCTACCTCGCGACACATACCGTTGGGGCCGACGTTCAGGTATTCGGTCCGTTCCTCGGTCCGCTGAGTAACGGCGGCGACACGATTACGGTGAGCAGACCGGGTAATCCCGAGACCGACCCCGTGCCGCTCGTGCCTTACATCACGGTAGAGGCCATCAAGTACAATGACGCCTATCCCTGGCCCGGAGGGGCCGATGGCGACGGTCCGGCCTTGAGTAAGCTCGCCGCTTCGCTCGGTGAGTACGGTAACGATCCTATAAACTGGGGCGTCTCCGGCGGACCGGTCATCACCGTCAATCCGTTAACGACCGAAGACACCACGCCGGAACTTACCGGAACGGTCACCGACGTCCATCAGCCGACAACGGTTACAGTGACGGTTGATGGCAACGACTACATCGTTCCGGTCGTCGGCGATACGTGGACGCTGGATGATGACACGATCGTGCCGGCCCTTGGGGGCGGTACGTACGATGTAGAGGTTTCGGCGTTTGATGCTGCGGGCAACCTCGGCATGGACAGCACGAATGGTGAACTCGTAATAGGCCTCCCGCTGGAAATCGTCGATCGCCACATCTTCTACAATAACTCTGCTCTGGACGCTGGTGGCGACGACGATGCAGCCATTGATTCCAGCAAGACCCCGCTGCTGCCGGGAGGCCCCGCTGCTTCGTCTGACAACTACACCAGCTACTGGCGCGGTATAAACGGTATTATGGTGGATATGAACGGTCTGTCGGGAACACCGACGGCGGGGGACTTTGTCTTCCGCGTTAACGAGGCCGCGGCGCCCGATACGTGGTCGCCGGCTCCGGCTCCTGAAAGTGTGACCATGCGCCCGGGCGAAGGCGTTGGCGGTTCTGACCGTGTAACGTTGATCTGGGCCGACGGTGCGATTCTCAATCAGTGGGTCGAAGTGACGGTGCTCGCCGACGTCAACGATGTATTCTACTTCGGCAATGTTGTCGGCGAGACTAACGATGACGGGGTCGTTGATGCTGCTGACCTCACTGCGCTGTTTACTGAATTCGGACTGCGTGGCGGGGCTGAGTTGGTTACCGATTTCAACGCTGACGGACGAGTGAATCTGACGGACCTTGCGATCATGCGAGGCAACTTCGGTAACTCTGTGGGGATGCCAACCTTGCCCGCGGCATCTCCGCCTGCAGCGGCCGCACCTGCGCTTGTTGCGGCGCCGGTTGCAGCCGAACCGGTGAGCCAGGACGATACAGACAACGCTCCGGTTGCTCTGGGAGCGGGCGTGCTATCGGTCGACCTGTTTGTCGAATCGCCTTCCCCCGGCGCGTATGTATCGGAGCCCAGTGCGACATTTGCGGGACCGGCGGGGACAAGGCTGTATCGCGCCGCGACGACCGAAAGTGACCTGCGGCCCCTGGATGATGATCTGTTGTCGGGTACTGCCGGCGACACTCCTGCCGGAGGTGTGTACATATCGGCCAGTGCCGACGACCTGCTGACGGATCTTCTTGCTGAATCAGCTATTACGATTCCGCTCTGATTTGCAGATGACCAACTGCGGTCGGCGCTGCGGGCCGTACCGTTTCGTTCGACAGATTTTGTGCGGAACAGTACCTGTGACGCTGAATCGCTATAATCCCTGCATTTGTAAGACAATATGCGTTGTTGTGCGTTGAACGGTTACCTCTATTTAATCGAAGGGCCGCTTGCATAAGGTATTGACTTTTTCGAGGTTTTCGGATAATATAGATAAGTGGCAGTTGTTTCTGGAGTTGAGGGGGGAGGTCTTGCCACACACAACAGAGGCGGTCCAGACTCGTGATGATCATGCGTTTTTGTGGAGGCGAAGTCATAAATGAGCAGTAATCGCAATCCATCCATAGATGTCCAGCCAATTCTGGAAATACTGGAACCCCGTTTGATGCTGGATGGTGTCGGCGAGCCTGATCCGCTCGACCTGCCCGGCGCGGCGCCGCCGGCGGCACCTGCAAGTACCATGCTGGACGATCGCCAGTTCAATCCGTCCAGCCGTATGGGCGGACTGATCATCTCGGAGATCATGTACAATCCGCTGGATCCCGATGGTGTTGGTGGAGTCGACCCGGACGATCTCGAATTCATCGAGATATACAACAGTGAAGAAGTCCCCAATGACCTGAGCCGATATGCGTTGACCGGTGAGGCAGACTTTGTTTTTCCGGAGGGAACTGTCCTGGCGGGGCGGTCGTACCTGGTGGTGGCGTCCAATCCGACCGTTGCCGAGTCGTTCTACGGAATCAC